>JBIOTP010000142.1:0-14213 GCA_044865965.1 Solirubrobacteraceae bacterium | reverse complement strand
CTGGACGCGCTGCCCGGCCCCCAGCGCGAAGCGCTGAGCACCGCCAGACCGACGAAGAACCGATCCGGTGGGGCGCCGGCATCTCGGTCACGCCGACGAGACGGTCGCTGGACGATCAGCAGGAGCGCAGAGCGCGACTGCTGCTCCGTGACGACAGCGCGTCCCGGTCCCGGCCTGACCGCGGCCGGCAAGACTGCCGAGTAGCCGCCCACGCTTCTCACGCGGGCACTTCCATGAGCGCGACGGATGCCAGTAATCGCGGCGACCCGGCCTGGGAGTGATCGAGTCGAGACCCCGGGCGCGAGCAGAAGCTAGGCCTGCGGCTGCCGGGATCGCCGTGCGGCGACGCCCGCGGCGAGCTGAGCCGGGCGTCGCGAGAACGTGCGCCGCATCATCGGTCGTAAGAGCGGCGTCATCAGCCGCATCACGCCTTTGAGCTGCAACTCGGCCACGGCGGTCAGTTGCGTTCCGGCACCGTCGGGCACGAACGCGAACGCCCAGTGCATGTCCATGCGGTTGCCGGAGATCGAGAACACCAGGCGTTGCGGGCGCTGGTACTCGTCGAGCTTGATCCGCATCGATCCCATGCCCTTGTAGCGACCCTGCCACTCGGCGCCGGGACCGAGCGCCCGCTGGCCGACTCGCTGAACCTCGATCGCGTCGGGATTCCAATCGACCTCGGTCGCGGGATCCGCCATGAGGTCGAAGAGATCCTCGACGGGCGCATCCACTCGTACGTTGATGTCCAGCCGCGTTGCCATAGCTGACTCCTGTGCGTGACGACGGGCCGAGTATCGCGGACCGACTCGAGGAGAACGAGTCGACCCCAACCTGCCGCCAGATCGAGCAGCGCCGACCCAGCCCGATCGTCCGCGCACGCGGCCCAACAGGTCCGCGGCCCCCCAAACCAGGGGCGCATGACGCCCTTGCGCCTAGTTGAGCTGTCCGCTGCGCGGACGGTCCGTGGGCGATGAAAATTTCGTCATTACGGCCTCCGGCGAAACGTCGTCAACATTTTCCTGTCAGACACGCGCGCCCCTGAGAACGCCGAGCGCGGCCTCGAGGTGCGCGCGCAGCGCCCCCACGGCGCGCTCGCGGTCGCCCGCCGCGATCGCCTCCGCGATCTCGCGGTGCTCCACCACGATCCGGGCGGCCCGCTCGGGGTTGCGGGCGCTCGCGCGCCCCATCCGGCGCTGGCGGTCGCGCAGCGAGTCGTAGAGGCGCAGGAGGATGGCGTTGCCGGTGGAGGCGACCAGCGTGCGGTGAAACGCCTGGTCGGCCTCGACGAACGCCGCGCCGGTCAGCGGCTCCTGGGCGTCGGCCTGGGCGCACAGCGTCGCCGGCAGGTCGCCCGGCTGGGCGATCGCCTTCTCGATCGCGAAGCGCTCGATCACCCAGCGGGTCTCCATCACGGCCTCGAGCTCCTCCGCCGAGACCGGCACCACGAGCGCGCCGCGCTTCGGGTAGAGCCGCAGCAGCCCCTCCGACTCGAGCTGGGTGAACGCCGCCCGCACGGGCGTGCGGCTCATGCCGAGCGCCTCGGCGATCTCGCCCTCGGAGATCAGCTCGCCGCCGGGGAGCGTGCCGTCCAGCACCTGCCCCTTCACGTGGCGGTACGCGCGCTCGCTGGCCGACGGCGAGCGGTCGGGGCGGGCCGTGACGGATTCCCGCTGCGCCATGAGGACATGGTTGCCGATTACACGGATGAACACTCCTTAAGCACATCTTGCATACAAGACGAGTACAATCCGGATCCGTGACTCCAGCCGCCTGGCGCATGTGGGCGCTCGCCGCCGCCTTCTACCTCGTCGCGCTCTTCCATCGCATGAGCCTCGGCGTCGCGTCGCTCGACGCCGCGCAGCGCTTCGGCGTGTCGACCGGCGCGATCACGCTGCTGTCGGTCGTCCAGCTCGCCTTCTACGCCGGCGGGCAGGTCCCCGCCGGGCTGCTCGCCGACCGGCTCGGCCCGCGCCGCTCGCTCGCGCTCGGGCTCGTGGCGATCGGCGCGGGCGAGCTGCTGTTCGCGTTCAGCCCGAGCCTCGGCCCGGCGGTCGCCGGCCGCGCGCTTGTCGGCGCCGGCGACGCCTGCATGTTCCTGAACGTCCTGCGGGTCGCGGCCCACTGGCTGCCGCGCCGCCGCTACGGGCTCGCGACCGCGCTCACCGGCGCCTGCGGCGCCGTCGGGCAGCTGCTCACCACGGCGCCGCTCAGCGCCGCGCTGAGCGATCTGGGCTGGACGCCGACGTTCGCGCTCAGCGGCGCGCTGACCGCGGCGCTGGCGATCGTCGCGGTCAGCCGGCTGCGCGACCGCCCCGACGACGCCCCGCCGGTCGCCGCCCACGCGCCGATCCTTCCCACGCTGCGCCGCGCCTGGCGGGCGCCGGCGGTTCGCCACGGGCTCTGGGTGCACTTCGCGCTCACGTGCCCGTTCGTGACCCTGACCGGACTGTGGGCGTTCCCGTACCTGGTCCAGGGCGAGGGCCTCCCGCACGCCGCGGCCGCGGGGCTGCTGGCGTCCGCCGTGCTCGCCTCCGGCGTCTGGGCGCCGGTGGCCGGCGCGCTGGCCGGCCGCTTCCCGCACCTCCGCGCCCACCTCACCAGCGCGGTGGCGATCACGACCGCCGCCGCGCTCGGCACGGTGCTCGCGTGGCCCGGCGGCCACCCGCCGGTGCCCGCGCTCGCGCTCGTGCTGGTGCTCAGCGGCGTCTCCGGCGCGACCTCGACGATCGCCTTCGACCTCGCGCGCGACGGCGGCTCGACGGCCGGCGGCAGCGCCTCGGGCATCGTGAACCTCGGCGGCTTCACCGCCGCGATCGTCGCCCAGGCGGGGATCGGGCTGCTGATCGCGGCCGATCTGCCGTACCGGATCGCGCTGCTGCCGCTGCTCGCCCTGGTCGCGGCCGGCGCGCTCCAGACCCTCCGGCACGGCCGCCTCTGGCAGCCCGCCATATGGTCTAGGGTCCCCTCGCCATGGAGCAGCTCAAGGGCCTGATCCTGTCGGGCGGCAAGGGCACGCGCCTGCGCCCGATCACCTACACGTCGGCGAAGCAGCTCGTCCCGGTCGCCAACAAGCCGGTGCTGTTCTACGGGATCGAGGCGATGGCGACGGCCGGCATCCGCGAGGTCGGCATCATCATCGCGCCCGAGACCGGCGGCGAGATCCGCGAGGCGGCGGGGGACGGCGAGCGCTTCGGGGTCGAGATCACCTACATCGAGCAGGAGGCCCCCCTGGGCCTGGCCCATGCGGTCCTGACCGCCGAGCCGTTCCTGGGCAGCTCGCCGTTCGTGATGTACCTCGGCGACAACCTGCTGCAGGGCGGGATCGACGACCTCGTGGGCGCGTTCCGGCGCAACGCGCCCGAGGCGCTGATCCTGCTCACGCCCGTCCCCGACCCACAGAACTACGGCGTCGCGGAGCTCGACGGCGCGGGCCGGGTCACGCGCCTGGTGGAGAAGCCGGCGGAGCCGCCCACCGACCTCGCGCTGGTCGGCGTGTACATGTTCACGCCGCGCATCCATCAGGCGGCGCGCGCGATCCAGCCGTCCGGCCGCGGCGAGCTCGAGATCACCGACGCGATCCAGTGGCTGGTGGACGAGCGGCTCACCGTCGAGTCGCACGTCGTGCGCGGCTGGTGGAAGGACACGGGCCGCCTCGACGACATGCTCGAGGCCAACCGCCTGATCCTCGAGACCCTCACGCGGCGGGTCGACGGCGAGCTGGTCGACGCGCAGGTCGACGGCCGCGTCGTCGTCGAGGCCGGCGCGCGGCTCGAGCGCTCGACCGTCCGCGGCCCGGCGATCATCGGCGCCGGCGCCGTGCTACTCGACGCCTACGTCGGCCCCTACACGGCCGTCGGCCGCCACTGCGTGATCGAGTCCGCCGAGGTCGAGCACTCGATCCTGCTCGAGGGCTCCTCGGTCCGCGGCCTCGACGGCCGCATGGAGTCCTCCCTGCTCGGCCGCGACGTCACCATCGCCCGCGGCGACCGCCAGCCGCGAGCCTACCGCTTCATGGTCGGCGACTCCTCCGAGATCGGGATCCTCTAGGCCGCTTGCGCGCGCTCGCTGCGCGAGGCGAACCAGGCGCCGCCGCCGAGCGCGCGGTCGAACGGAGACCAGCGCGAGCCGTCGGGCAGCTCCTTCTCGAGCCGGTCGAAGGAGCCGAGGCGGCCTCCGAGGTTGTCGATCATGTGCACGAGCGTCGCCTCCCGCGTGCACGGGACGACCGGCGAGCCGTGCTCCAGCGTGCCGTGGTGGGACAGGATGATGTGCAGCACCGCGGCCGACAGCTCGGCCGGGAAGCCCGGGATGTCCTCGATCTGCCGGCGCACGCGGTAGTAGCCGAGCGGGATCTCGCCCTGGAGCCTGCCCAGGTCGGTCATGTCGATGGCGAGCGGGTCCGCCGTGTAGGCGTCCAGCTTGCCGATGTCGTGCAGCAGCGCGCCGGTCACCGCCACGTCGCGGTCGATCCCGCCGAACGTGGCCGAGATGGCGGACACGCCCTGGGCGACCGACAGCGAGTGCTCCAGCAGCCCGTGCCGGTAGGCCTGGTGGTAGCGCTTGGCCGCCGGCGCGGTGCGGAAGCGATGCCATGTCTCGCTCTCCGCGCCGAACACGCGATCCAGCAGCGCGCGCAGGTGCTCCTGCTGGACCGTGGCGATCAGCGCGCGCAGGTCGGCCTCCATCTGGTCGACGGCGTGCCGGGGGCCGTCCAGCAGGTCGTCCAGCGCGTACTCGTGCGGCTCGGCGAGGCGCAGGGCGCGCACGGCGAGGATGCGGCCCTCCAGCCGGCCGGCCACGCGCAGGCAGGCGCCCGGCTCGCACAGCGGCGCGAGCTCCTCGGGCACGAGCGCCTCCAGCCAGCCCGACCGGTCGCCGAGCGAGACGCGCAGGTGATGGCCGTGGCGCGCGCGCTCGCGGACCATCAGCACCTGGTCGACCTCCTGCCCGCTGCTCAGATGGCGCACATGCATCGGCTGGGAACCCTAGGCGCCGCGTCGGACGCCTCATCCCCGGCCGGCAGGACCGGTCCCGACAGGGACCCGCCGCCGGAGGCATGGCGAAAACAACCGGCTCCCGGGGCTTCGGCATGGAGGCCGGAGCCCTCGTCAACCTCCATAATCCGATCTCTATGCCCGACGCCGATCGCACCGCGCTGGTCACCGGCGGGGCGGGCGGGCTGGGGCGCTCCGTCGTGGAGGCGCTGCTGCAGGACGGCTGGCGCCTAGTGGTGCCGATCGAGGCGCCCGGCGACCTCGAGGAGCGCCCCGGCCTGGAGACGTGCGTCGCCGACCTGACCGATCCCGACGACGTGGCGCGCAGCGTGCGCGCGGCCGTGGCGGAGCCGTCCGCGCCGCTGCGCGCGCTGGTCAACCTCGTCGGCGGGTTCGCGGCCGACCAGCCGGTCGCGACCACCCCGCTCGCCGAGTTCGAGCGCATGTTCGCCCTCAACCTGCGCCCGACCTACCTCGTCACGCAGGCGGTGCTGCCGCGGCTCGTGGCCGCCGGCGGCGGCGCGATCGTCTGCGTCGGCACGCGCACGGCGCTCGAGCCGTTCGCCGGCGCCGCCGGCTACGCCGCGTCGAAGGCGGCGGTGATCGCGTTCGCCCGGACGGTCGCGCTCGAGCACGAGGGCGTGCGCTGCAACGCGATCGTCCCGACGATGATCGACACGCCCGCCAACCGTGCGATGATGCCCGCGTCCGAGCACCACAAGCTCGTCCCGCCCGCGCGCATCGCGAACGTCATCCGCTTCCTGTGCTCGGACGAGTCGGCGGCCGTCAACGGCGCGCTCGTCCCGGTGTGAGCGCGAGTTCGGCCTGCGCCCCGGCTAGGCTGTCGGGCCGATGCGCCGGACCGTGATCCTGACCGTCGCCCTCGGGCTCCTGCTCGCGGCTCCGGCCGGCGCCCAAGCGCCGCCGCGGATCGCCGCCGGCATCAGCGCCGCCGGCACCGACCTCTCCGGGCTCACGCTCGAGGAGGCGGCCGCTCGCTTGTACTCCGCCCACGCCGCCACGATGGGCCGCCCGCTTTCCGTCCACGTGGCCGGGCGCCGCTTCCCGCTGAGCACGGGCGACGTGAAGCTGGTCTTCGACGTCAACAAGTCGGCGCGGCGCGCCTACAACGCCGGCAGGGCGCCCCACTCCGGCCCAGTGTCCGTCCCGCTGTACGTGACCTACGACCGCGCGGCCGTTGACGCGTTCGCCGCCCGCATCGCGCGCGACGTGCGGATCGCCCCGCGCGACGCGACGGTCAAGATCGGGCTGCACCGGATCACGCCGGTCGCGTCGCGCGACGGCCGCTCGCTCTCCGCCCCGGCGCTGGCCGAGGCCGTCGCCCACGCGCTCGGCGATCCCACGCAGGCGCGCGTCCTGCGCCCGAGCCGCCGCGCGCTCAAGCCGAAGGTCACGACCGGCGCGGTCGCGCGCGCCTACGGGACGATCATCACGATCGACCGCGCCGAGTTCCGGCTGCGGCTGTTCAAGCGCCTGAAGCTCTCGAAGACCTACCGGGTGGCGGTCGGCCAGCCCGCATATCCGACGCCGACCGGGCGGTTCGCGATCCAGAACAAGGCCGTCAACCCGACGTGGTCGGTGCCCGACAGCCCGTGGGCCGGCGCCCTGCGCAACGAGTCCGTTCCGGGCGGCTCGGCACAGAACCCGCTGAAGGCGCGCTGGATGGGGATCGCCAACGGGGTGGGGATCCACGGCACCGGCATGGCGTGGTCGATCGGCACGCGCGCCTCGCACGGCTGCATACGCATGACCGTGCCGGACGTGATCGACCTCTATCCGCGCGTTCCCGTCGGAACGCCGGTCGTCATCGGCGACTAGCTCCCACCGCCCCGCGGCGGATAGTGTCGCTCCAAGATGCAGGTCGCACAGACGGAGGTCGCGCGCCTCGCGGAGGCAGCGCGCGCCCTAGGACGCCTCGGGCTCGACACGGAATTCATGCCAGAGGGGCGCTATCGGCCCCTGCTGTGCCTCGTCCAGATCGTCGTCGGCGGCGAGATCGCCGTGCTCGACCCGCTGGCGGGGTTCGATCCCGGACCTCTGGCGGACGTGCTCGCCGATCCGGCGGTGGAGATCGTGCTGCACGCCGGGCGCCAGGATGTTGCGATCCTGAGACGCGAGTGGGAGACGGAGTTCACGAAGGTCTTCGACACCCAGGTCGCGGCGGGCTTCGCCGGCTTCTCCGCTCAGGCCGGCTACAACGGGCTGCTGCACGACGTCCTGCGCATCCGGCTCCCGAAGACCGCGAGCTTCACCCGCTGGGACGCCCGCCCGCTGACCGAGGAGCAGCTGCGCTACGCGCGCGGGGACGTCGAGCACCTGCTCCCGCTGGCGGACGAGATCCAGCGGCGGCTGACCGAGCGCCAGCGGCTGCAGTGGGCGCGCGAGGAGTGCCACGCGGTCGCCGACGCCACCGACGAGCGCGACCCGGAGGAGGTCTGGCGGCGCTTGCCGCGCGTCAGCGGGCTCGACCCGCGCGAGCGGGCGGTCGCCCGCGCGCTCGGCGCCTGGCGCGAGCGCACCGCCGCGCGCGAGGACCGGCCGGTGGGCGCCATCCTGCGCGACCCCACGGTGGTCGAGCTGGCCAAGCGCCAGCCCGGCGGGCGCCGCGAGCTGGCGCAGATCCGCGGCGTGACGCCCGACGTCGTTCGCCGGCGCGGCGACGACGTGCTGGCGGCGATCGAGCGCGGGCGCGCCTCGGAGCCGCTGCGGATGGAGGAGGGCGAGCGCGCGGCGACCGAGGCGGTCGACGGGCCGACGATCGCGCTCGCCGAGTCGCTCGTGCGCGTCCGCGCGCAGGAGGCGGGGCTGGCCTACGAGCTGATCGCGGCCCGCGCCGACCTGGCGCCGGTTGTGGTGGCGGCGCGCCGCGGCCTCGAGGAGCCCGACGTGCGGACCCTGCAGGGCTGGCGGCGCGAGCTGGTGGGCTCCGAGCTGCTGGAGCTGCTCGCGGGCCAGCGCCGGCTCGGCGTGACCAACGGCGGCCGCGTGGAGGTCATCGGGCCCTGATCCCGTCGAGCACCGTGCGCAGGACGGCGAGCGGGTCGAAGAGCGCGGCCGGGTCGCCGCCGGCGATGATCAGCCGGTAGATGATCGGACCCACGAGCAGGTCGATGGCGAGGTCGAGATCCACGTCCCCCCGGACCTCCTCGCGCGCGATCGCGCGCTCCAGCAGCAGCCGAACCGCGCGCCGCCGGGGCTCCACCAGATGGGCCGCGAAGATCGCGTGCATCTCGGGGTCGTCGACGACCTCGGCGAGTACCCGCGGCATCAGCGTGAGCGCCCCGGTCCGCGCGGTGCTGGCCAGCACCGCGCGGGCGAGCATGACCCAGTCGGCCTCCAGCGAGCCCTGGTCGGCGGGCACCGGAATGTCGACGCTCAGGTGCCCGATGGCCGCCCGCACGAGCTCCTCCTTGGAGCCGTAGCGGCGGTAGATCGTCGCCTTGCCGACGCCGGCGCGCTCGCGCACGGCCTCCATGGTCAGCGCCCGGTAGCCCTCCTCGGCCACGAGCTCCAGCGTGGCGCGCAGGATCGCCTCGTCGGCGGCCGCGGAGCGCGGCCGCCCCGGAGGGCGGACCGGCGCGGTCACGCCGGCACCGGCTCCGGCACGGCGACCGGCTCGGCCTCGCGGGCGGGCAGAAAGGCCAACGCCACAAGCGCTCCGGCGAGCGCGACCGCGGCGGCGACGATCGCCGCCGTGTGCATGCCGGCGACGAAGGCGTCCTGCGCGGTGGCCGCCAGCTTGCCGCCGGCGGCGCCGCCGATGCGCTGCGCCACCGCCATCGCGCCGGCCAGGGAGTCACGCGCCGCGTCGCCCGCGGCGGGCGGGAGGGCGCTCACGGCCGCGTCCATGTGGTCACGGTAGCCGCTCGACAGGACCGAGCCGAGCACCGCGACGCCGAGGGCGCCGCCGGTGGTGCGCGTCGCGTCGTTGACGGCCGAGCCGACGCTCACCTTCGCGGCGGGCAGCGAGCCCATGATGGCGTCGGTGGCGGGGGCCATGGCGGACGCCATGCCGAGGCCGAGCAGGAGAAGCGAGCCGGCGATCAGGCTGTAGGAGGAGGCGGCGCCGGCGGTGGAGAGCAGGTACAGCGCGGTGGCGACGACCGTCAGTCCCGCGGTGACGACGCGCTTGGCGCCGACCCGGGCGGTCAGCAGCGCCGACAGTGGGCCGCCGAGCACGAGCCCGCCGGCGACCGGCATGGTGCGCAGGCCGGCGCCGAAGGCCGAGTAGCCCTGCACGTCCTGCAGGTACTGGGTGAGGAAGAAGATCATCCCGAACAGCGCGAAGAAGGTCAGCGAGATCGCGGCGCTCGAGGCCGAGAAGCGCGGGTTGCGGAACAGCCGCACGTCGAGCATCGGCTCGGGCGCCCGCAGCTCCCAGGCCGCGAAGGCGGCGAGCGCCACGACGCTCCCGGCGAACGCGCCCAGCACGGCGGCGTCCGTCCAGCCGCGGTCCGGCGCCTCGATCAGCCCCCAGACGAGCGCGGTCAGACCCGCGAACGAGAGGCCGAACCCGGCCGGGTCGAGCCGCGGGGCCGCCTCGTCGCGGCTCTCGGGCACGAGCCAACGGCCGGCGATCAGCGCCGCGACGACGATCGGCAGGTTGACGAGGAAGATCGCGCCCCAGCCGGAGTGCTCGATCAGCCAGCCGCCGGAGACCGGACCGAGCGCGATGCCGATGCCGGAGGCGCCCGCCCAGATGCCGATCGCCCGCCCGCGCTCGTGGGCGGGGAACGTCGCGGTGAGGATCGAGAGCGTCGACGGCATGATGAAGGCGCCGCCGATGCCCATCAGGGTGCGGGTGGCGATCAGCGCCTCGGCCGACGGGGCGAGCGCCGAGAGCAGCGAGCCGGCGGCGAAGACCGCGAGGCCGAAGGTCAGCGCGCGCTTGCGGCCGAAGCGGTCGCCGAGCGAGCCCGCGGTGAGCAGGACGCCGGCGAACACGAGCATGTAGGCGTCAACGATCCACTGCAGCTGCGACGCGGACGCGCCGAGGTCGTGCTGCAGCGTCGGCAGCGCGACGTTGAGGATCGTGTTGTCGACTCCGATGATCAGGAGGGACAAGCAGAGGACGGCGAGCGTCCACCAGCGGCGGGGATCGGGCATTTCCGGGGCTCCTTTGAACGACGAAACGAGACGGTGCCGTTTTGTATCGCCGCGAACCGTAGCGCCTCGAGATAGGAAACGCAAGCGTTCCGTTTCGAAATTCTCGCGTGAGGGGTCGGACCCGAACCTAAAAGGGGTCTGACCCCTTTTAGGTTCGCGCGACTTCGACGACCTCGAAGCCGCGCCCGGTGATCCGCCGCAGCGTGGCCAGCTGATCGTTGGACCAATGGCGGTCGGGCGCGCCGCTGACGAACCAGGCCGAGCCGTTGTCGGCCACGATCGCCCCGTACTCGCGCAGCGCGCGCAGGATCGTTCGCGCCTGCGGCGGGAAGCGCGAGAGGTCGACCGAGGCCTTCAGGCGCAGCCGCTCACCCATCCGCGGCAGCGCCGGGTCCGTGTCGTCGGAGGCGAAGTGGCGCGCCGGGAACACGTAGGCGCGCCGGCTGCGGGGGACCGTGATGCGCAGGGCGTGGCGGATGCGGCCGGTGCGCGCCTCGTCCCAGCGGGCGAGCAGAGGCAGGATCGGCAGCCCGGCCGCGTCCGCCGACGTCCAGCCGGCCGGCCGCGGCCGCGGATCGCGCAGGTCCCAGACGGCGCCGGAGCCCGCCCGCCAGCGGCCGCCGGCGCGCCGCAGCGCGTACAGCTCGTACAGCCGGCAGCGGTCGCGGTCGAGCAGCAGCGCATGGCGGTCGCCCCCACCCTCGATGTGGACGCCGGCCGGGATCGGATAGCGCACGCGGTCGGACTCGTCCGCGTACTGGAAGCTCACGCGCGAGCGCGGCGTCCGGCGCGACACGACGTCGAACGGGATGCCGATCGGGCGGCCTTGGTAGAGCCCGGAGCCGAAGTCGGCGTGCATCGGGGAATCCGCGCCGATCGCGGCCACGACGCGGGCCGACGAGGCCGCGACCGGGAGCCGGTCGACGCGCCGGTCGAGCGTGAACCCGCGCGGGGGGAGATCGCACCGCGGCGCCCGGGGGAGAGGGGGGTTCCCGGGCGCCGCGGCGATCGTCGCGGCGGTGACGGCGATGGCGAGCCTGAGCACGCCATCATGATGTCGCGCGCCTTAGTGCATGTGACCGCCGGCCCACGCCAGGGCGGCGAAGACGGCGGCCGACGCCAATGCCATCAGGGTCGGGAGGATGTCAGTAACGGCGTCGAGCACTGACAGCATCGTGGCGGCGCTCCTCAAGGATCGGCTAAGCCCGCCCTCAAGGCTCCCTAAGACTGCGCGGCGGGGTATACCTCCGCGCTGGCCGGCCGCCGGGCGCGTGCGGGGCGCGCTGTGATCGTCGTCGGGCTCCGCCTGCCCGAGCCGGCCGCGGCGCCCCGGTGCCTGCGGATCAAGGGGTGAACGTCGTGAAGCCGGCCCCGCCGAGCGTGTCGAGGTCGGTGGCGGCCAGGCCGACGTAGGAGAGCGTGTAGAGCCGGCTCCCGATCACCAGCGAGCGGCTGATCGGAGCGCCGTCCGGCCACTCCGCGGTGCGGTGCTCGATCCGGCCGGCCTCCGCGAGCGACGCGCCGGCGACGCGCACCGCGACGGCGCCCGTGAACGGCTTCTGGTAGGTGGAGAGCGGCAGCACGGCGAGGCTCTTCGGCGCCCAGAACAGGAACGCGTGCGGGTTCGTCTCGACCTCCGTCGAGCCGCCCCCGAACTTCAGCTGCGCGCGCCGCTGCGGCTTGGCGAGGTCGGACACGTCGAACAGCGAGGCCTGGACGCCGTCGCCGTCGCGTCCCACGCCGAGCAGCAGCGTGTTGCTCACCGGGTGCAGGTAGGCCGAGTAGCCGGGGATCTCCAGCACGCCGCGCAGCTTCGGCGCCGTCGGGTCGGAGAGGTCCAGCGCGTGGAGCGGATCGATCTGCCGGAACGTGACGACGAACCCCTTGTCGCCGAGGAAGCGCACGGCGTAGATGCGCTCGCCCTGCCCGAGGCCGCCGACGGACCCGATCTCGACGAGGCGCGCGCCGTCCTCGCGCAGCACCGTGACCCGGCTGGCGCCGCTCTCGGACATCCACGGCGGGCTCTCGGTGCTGGCCACCCGCAGGTCGCCCTTGTACTCCGACAGCGCGTACGAGTTCAGCAGGAAGCCCGGGACCGAGCCGGTCGCGCGGTACACCGTGTGCTCGGGATCGGAGATGTCGAAGCGATGGATCTCCGTGTGGACGTCCTCGGGCACGCTCGTACCGTCCTCGAGCGCCGCGACGAACCGGCGGCTGGCGACGTAGAGGCTGCCGGGCGAGCCGTAGACCACCTGCGCGCCGGCCATCAGCCCGTCGCGGTCCAGCGAGTACATGCCGCGGTCGAGGTCGACGGTGAGGATCGCGAGCACGTCGAGCCCCGAGAACTGGGCCGGGCGGCGGATCTGGTCGCACGCCGCCAGCGGCCGGCGGAATGTGCGGCCGCTGAGCCGGCTGCGCAGCACGGTGCGGCCCAGGAAGTGGCTCAGGCCGGCGCGCCGCACGGTCTGGGCGAGCGTGCCGCCCTCCTGCGGCACGAGCGGATCCGGCGCGGCGTCGATCACGAGTCGCGCGGTGCCGCCGTGCTGGCGGGCGTCGACGAACATCCCCGGAACGGTCATCGTGCGCGCGATCTTGGGCGCGGACGGGTCGGAGACGTCGAGCTCGGTGACGATCGTCTGGTGGTCGAGCTCGACCGGCTCGGGCGCCACCGGCGCGGGCCGCGGCGCGCCGAGGATGACGCCGCCCTTGCGGGCGATCACCAGCACGCGGTCGCCCCGCACGAGCAGCTGCTGGTCGTAGCCCTCGAGCCCCACCGTGCCGACGACGGCGGGCTTGGACGCGTCGATGATCCGCAGCCTGTGGTCGGTCACCGCGAAGATCCGCCTGCCGTCGGTCTTGACCACGTCGGGCTCGTCGACCCCGGCCTCCTGCACGTTCGTGCCCGAGAACGGCACCGTCCCCTCGCCCTGGGCCTGCGGCGCCGGGGCCGCCACCGGCATCGAGCCGTCGCGCGGCGCCGTCGTCAGCGGGGGCGTCAGGATCGGCACCTGCGTCCACGGCGCGGCGCGCACCCCGACTCCCACGCCGCCGGCCGCGCGCAGCGCGCCGGCGCGCGCGAACGCGACGAGATCGCGGCAGGAGGAGAAGGACCGCAGGCGCGCGCCCAGGGCGACCTGTGGCGCCGCCGCCGCCACGATGCCCACCGCCACCAGGATCGCCAGAGCTCGCCGCATGACCTGGGACGCTACCGCGCCGGACCGCGCGCGTCACCATTTTCAGGAGCAGGCGCCGAGCGCGGCCAGGCGGCGCCGGTAGATGCGCATGTGGGCATGGTTCATGTCGCCGTGGGTCTGCGTGCGCAGGCGCGCGACCCTTTCGCGGTGGTACGGCGACGACAGGCTCTCGTTGTGGCCGATCACGTTGCGAGCGCCGATCCGGTAGCGGCAGCGCAGCCAGCGCGTGAGCTGCAGCGACGCGCGCATCTGGGCCGCGTCGCCGAGCACCTGCTCGTCGTTCATCCCGACGTGCTCGATCCCGATCGCGGTCCAGTTCAGCCCGACCGTGTGGCGGCACATGGTCCCCAGCGGCACGAGCTGGTAGATCGTCCCGTCGCGGTCGACGATGAAGTGCGAGCAGACGCCGGGCAGCTCGTGCAGCTCCACGTCCGGCCGGTCCGGCGCGAACGTGTTCCACGCCGCCTGGAACGTGGTCGTCACCGTCACGTGCTCGACGATCACGTGCGGATCGCGCAGCCGGTACGTGTCCAGCCCATAGTGCCGGCGCGCGTAGGCCGCCGTCTCGTCCTTGCGCTTCTGGCCGAACGGGATCGGACGCTGCACGATGCGCGGCTTCACCACGGGCGGCGGCGGCGCCGCGACGACCGCGGCCAGGACGGCGGCGAGAAGCCCGGTCAATGCGCCTGAACTCCGTTTGACATTGCCGTACGCGGGGCGATACTGTCGCGCCGCTGCTCGGCCCGGTCAAGCGACCAGAGGAGAGGGATTTTGAGCATCTTCGGTTCAGAGGTGATCGGGACCGCGATCCTGATCTTGCTGGGCGACGGTGTCGTCGCCGCGGTGTTGTTGAACCACTCGAAGGCGCAGAACGGCGGCTGGATCGTGATCGTGTGGG
>JBIOTP010000141.1:0-10192 GCA_044865965.1 Solirubrobacteraceae bacterium | reverse complement strand
CGCGGGCGGCGTGGCGATCGACGCCCAGGGCCGCGCGTGGCTGTCGGCCACCGAGGTGCGGCGGCGCCGGCGGCCGGACTCGCGGCTCGTCGGCGTGGACCCGGCGCGCGCGGCGGTCATCCGCGGCATCCACCTCGGCGCCGACGGCGGCGGCGGCGTGGCCGTCGCGCCCGACGCCGCGCGCGCGATCGTGGCGCCCGGCGCCCCCGTGCGCGGCACGCATCGCCGCGCCGCGATGGTCGATCTCGCGCGCCGCCGCGTCGTGGCGCGGCCCGCGACCGGCAGCGGACCCGGGCGCGCCGCGTGGTCCTCGGACGGCACGCGCGTCTACGTCTCCGACCCCGGCAGGCGCAACGTCTCGGTGCTCTCGCCGTTCTCGGGCGGCCACCTGCGCACCGTGCGGCTGCCCGGCGCGCGGCCGGGCGCGCTGGTCGTCCAGCCCGGCCTCGCGCTGCTGGTGGGGACCGAGGGCCCGGACACGCTGAACGGCACGCGCGGGGCCGACCACCTCGTCGGGCTCGGCGGCGACGACCTGCTGCGCGGCGGGCGCGGCGACGACCAGGTCGAGGGCGACGCCGGCAACGACACGCTCTCGGGCTCCACCGGCAACGACCTGCTGGACGGCGGCGAGGACGACGACAAGGCGTTCGGCGCGGCCGGCAACGACACGATCGCGCTCGGGCCCGGCAACGACTTCGCCGACGCGGGGCTCAGCAACGACACGGTCGACGGCGGCCCCGGAGACGACCGCATCGACGGCGGCGACGCGGACGACACCCTGCACGGCGGCGAGGGCAACGACGTGATCGTGGAGGGCGGCCTCGGCAACGACGCGCTGCTCGACGGCGGGCCGGGCGACGACCTGCTCGACGGCGGCCGCGGCAACGATCACCTGATCGACGGCGGCGACGGCAACGACACGCTGCTCGGCGAGAGCGGGGCCGACAAGCTCGACGGCGGCGCCGGCAACGACTCGCTGCTCGGCGGGCGCGCCGGCGACGGCCTGTTCGGCCGCGAGGGCGACGACACGATCCAGGGCGACGCCGGGCGCGACTCGCTCTACGGCGCCGGGGGCAGCGACTCGCTCGACGGCGGCTCGGGCGAGGACTACGTGTCCGGCGGCGACGGCGTGGACGCGATCACGGCCGGCACCGGCGAGGACGAGGTCAGCGGCGGCCGCGGCGACGACACCATCCAGGCCGCCGACGACTCGGCCGACGAGGTCAACTGCGGGCCCGGCCACGACACCGTCTACGTCGAGGACACGGCCCCCGACCGCGACAACCTCACCTCGTGCGAGGAGGTCCTGGAGGTGCCGCCGGAGACCTCCATCGACGAGGCGCCGCCGTCCGTGGTCCGCGGCACGTTCGGCAACGACACGCTCTTCGGCACCGCCGCCGCCGACTCGATCTTCGGCTCCGACGGCAACGACGAGCTGTTCGGCAACGAGGGCGACGACTATGTCGACGGCGAGAACGGCGACGACACGCTCCACGGCGGCCCCGGCAACGACCAGATCTATGGCCGCTTCGGCAACGACGCGATCGTCGGCAACGAGGGCGACGACGTGATCGAGGGCGGCTTCGGCTCCGACCTCGTGGACGGCGGCCCGGGCAACGACCGGATCTCCGGCACCCAGGGCGCCGACCGCGTGGCGGGCGGCGACGGCGACGACCGCGTCGACGCGATCGACGGCGCGCAGGACCGGGTCGAGTGCGGCCCCGGCGCCGACGTCGTGTTCGCCGACCCGCCGGACGTCATCGCGTCCGACTGCGAGAGCGTGCGCCGCTAGCGTTAGCGCCGCGGGCTGAAGCGGAAGCGCACGAGCGCGGTCACGGCGCCGAAGCCGTCGCGCCACGTGATCTTCTTGCCCTCCTCGTAGGAGCGCCCGTAGTAGGAGATCGGCACCTCGTAGAGCCGGACCGACGGGCCGCCGCGGAGCACCTTGGCGGTCAGCTCGGGCTCGATCCGGAAGTCGTCGGAGACGAGGTGCAGGGAGCGCACGAGGTCACCGCGGAACGCCTTGTAGCCGACCTCCATGTCGGAGATCGTCGTGTTGTAGAGCACGTTCGCGAGCAGCGTGAGGAAGCGGTTGCCGGCATAGTGCCAGAACAGGTGCGCCCGCTGGGGGTGCGCGCCGCCGCGCAGGCGGGTGCCGAAGACGGCGTCGGCCTTGCCGCTGACCAGCGGGTCGATCAGCGCGGGGATGTCCGACGGCGAGTACTCGAGGTCCGCGTCCTGGATGAGCAGGATGTCACCCGTGGACTCCGCGATCCCGCGCCGCACGGCCGCCCCCTTGCCGCGGTTGGCCGGCTGGTGCAGGACCCGGATCTCCGAGTGCCGGCGCCCGAGGCGCTCGAGCTCCTGCGCCGAGCCGTCGGTGGAGCCGTCGTTGACCAGCAGGACCTCGAGCCGCAGGGGCAGCGCGAGCAGCTCCTCGACCACGTGACCGACCGTGCGGACCTCGTTGTAGACCGGCACGACGACCGTGACGAGCGGCGTGCCGCCGCCGCCGTTGGCCGCCGCCGCCGCGGCCGCGGCGTCGGAGAGGGGGGCGGTGCGGTCGGGCACGGCGCGCCATGCTAGCGGCCGCCCCGACCGCCTCCGACGTTCAGCTCGCGGCGAACGTCACCGTGACCGCGACGACCGCCTGCGGCGGGACGCGGCAGGTCCGCGTCGTGCGCGTGCCGACGCGGCGGCGGACGCCGTTGCTGTCGCGGCGCAGCACCGGCCGGCGCACCGTCCCGCAGAACTTGCCCGGGCCGAACGTGCCGGCCAGGCCGTAGGGCGCCCCGAACGGGCCGTAGAAGCCCGTCTGCGCCTCGGAGATCGACAGCACGCCGCCGAGCGTCAGCCCGGCCGTCTGGGCGAGCTGGCCCGCCCGCTCGCGGGCCTCGTCGACCGCCTTCGGCCGCGCCGCCTCGTCGGCGGCCTCGACCGCCGCCTTGATGGAGGCGTTGCTCCTGCGGTCCTTGGGCTTGACGTCGACCGCCGCCGCGCCCACCGCCGTCACGGACTTCGCCGGCGGCGCCGGCGCCTGAGCGGTGCCGGACGACGGCAGTAACAGCGCGAGCGGCAGGCCGACCACCGCCAGTGCCGCGAGTCCACGTCGATACATCTCTCACTCCCCTTCCGGGCCGGAACTGCGATGCCTCACTACTTCCACTACGCGCCGGATCTGTGACAGGTCCCCGAGACACCCCACGCTCGCCGGCTCCACCGTCTCCGCGTTCGCCGACCAGCCGCCCTCGAACGCCCGCACGGACCCGTCCGCGACGAGCACGATCCGGTCCGCGATGCGGTCGAGGAAGTAACGGTCGTGCGAGACCGCGATCACGGTGCCGTCGTAGTGCTCGAGCGCGGACTCGAGCGCCTCGATCGACTCCACGTCGAGATGGTTGGTCGGCTCGTCGAGCACCAGGCAGTTGGGCGCGTCCTGCATCAGGCACAGGAAGGCGAGCCGCGTGCGCTCCCCGCCGGACAGCGTCGCGACGGGGCGCCGGCACTGCTCGTAGTCGAACAGGAAGCCCATCAGCAGCCGGACGGCGGCGTCCTCCGACAGCGACCGGCCGGCGCGCAGCGCGTCGATCACCGACAGGTGGTCCGCCGGCGAGCCGGCCGCCTGCGAGAGGTAGCCGACGTCGATGCCGTCGCCCGCCCAGCGGCTGCCCGCGTCCGGCTCGAGGTCCGCGGCGAGCAGCCGCAGCAGCACGGACTTGCCGGCGCCGTTCGGGCCCACCACCCCGACACGCTCGCCGCGGGTCACGACGAGATCGACGTCGAGCAGCACCGGCTCGTCGCCGAAGCCGACGTCGACGCCGTCCAGCGCCACCACGCGCTGCCCGCCGCGGGAGCCGCTGCGCAGCGCGAGCGCCATCCGCCGGCGCTCCAGCACCGGCCGCTCGATCTTCTCCATGCGGTCGATCTGCATCTGCTTGACGCGGGCCTGCCTGGCGGCGCGCTCGTTGACGGTGATGTGCGCCCAGTGGCGGAAGCGGCGCACGGCCTCCTCGAGCCGCGCGATCTCCTTGCGCTGGGTCACCCACTGCTGCTGTTGGCGCTCGAGCTCGAGCTGCCGCGCGACCACGTAGGCGGAGTAGGCGCCCGGCCATACGCGGATGCGCCCGCGATCGAGCTCGGCGATCTCGCCGACGGTCTCGTCGAGCAGGTGGCGGTCGTGCGAGACCATCACGACGGCGCCGTCGAACTCGTCCAGGAGCGCGCCGAGCCGCCCGCGGCGGGCCATGTCCAGGTGCGCCTCGGGCTCGTCGAGCAGGAGCACATCCGGCCGGCGGGCCAGGCAGGCGGCGAGCGCGACGAGCTTGCGCTGGCCGCCGGAGAGCTCGCTGGTGGGCATCGCGAGCGCCGGGCCGTCGATCCCGAGCGCGCGGAGGTGGCCGAGCGCCTCGCCCTCGGCGCGGTCGCCGCCCTCCTCGATCCAGCGCGCGAGCAGCCGCTCGTGGCGGGCGAGCGCGCGCCCCATCGCGTCGAGGTCCGCGGCCAGCGCCGGATCCTCGAGCTTGGCCTCGGCGGCGGCCAGCTCCGCCTCCAGCTCGTCCAGCTCGGGCCGCGCGGCGCGCACGGTCGCGCGCGCGTCGCGCCCGTCGCCGGGGACGATCTGCGGGAGGTGCGCGACGACGAGCCCGCGGCGGCGCGTGACGGCGCCCGCGTCGGGCGTCTCCAGCCCGGTCAGGATCCGCAGGAGCGTGGACTTGCCGCCGCCGTTGGGGCCGAGCACGCCGATGCGCGCCCCGGTTGCCACGTCGAGATCGGCGCCGCGCAGGATCGCGCGGCCCCCGAAGGACTTCGCGATGCCGCGCGCGGAGAGCTGGGGGATCGGGCCGGCCATGGCGGGAGATAGCGTCCCTGGTGGCGTGCGGCCTCACAAGCGAGGCACCCGTACCCCCGAGGTTCGGCTCCGCACGCCCCCGGGGTACGCGGCGGGCATGGCTCCCGCGATCTACGTCGGACCCGGCGACCACCCCGAGCTCGCCCGCGCGGTGGAGGCGGGCGGCGGCCGGCCGGCCCCGCTGGAGGAGGCCGAGGCGGTGATCTGGGGCGATCCCACGGGCGAGCTCCCGGAGCTGCCGGCGTCCGTGCGCTGGGTCCAGCTGCCGTCGGCCGGCGTCGAGTCGTGGATGGAGCGGATCGCCGCCACGAGCGGCGTGACGTTCTCCTCGGCGGCCGGCGTGTACGCCGTGGCGGTCGCCGAGCACGCGCTCGCGCTGCTGCTGGCCGGCGTGCGCGGCGTGGTGGCCTCCGCCCGCGCGCGGACCTGGCGGCCGGAGCCGGAGGGGACGCTGGAGGGCGCCACCGTCGCGATCGTGGGCGCCGGCGGCATCGGCCGCGCGCTGATCGCGCTGCTGGCGCCGCACGACGTCGAGATCGTGGCTGTGACGCGGCGCGGCGACCCCGTGGAGGGGGCGGCGCGGACGCTGGGCTCCGAGCGCGTCGACGAGGTGTGGTCCGCCGCCGACCACTTCGTGATCGCGGCGCCGGCGACCGGCGCCACGCGGCACCTCGTCGGCGCCGCCGAGCTCGAGGCGATGCCGCCGCACGCCTGGTTGGTCAACGTCGCGCGCGGCTCGCTGATCCACACCGGCGCACTCGTCGCCGCGCTCGAGGCGGGGTCGATCGGCGGCGCCGCGCTGGACGTGACCGACCCCGAGCCGCTGCCCGACGGGCACCCGCTGTGGACGCAGCCGCGGGCGCTGATCACGCCGCACATCGCGAACCCGCCGGCGGCGCTGATCCGCCACCTGGCGCGGCGGGTGGAGGAGAACGTGCGGCGCTTCGCGGCAGGTGAGCCGCCGATCGCCCCGATCGAGCTCGACCGCGGTTATTGAGACTCGCGCCAGCGCTGCCGCGCCTCGTCGATCACCTCGCGCGCGACGTCGTCGTCGAAGAACCCGTCGATGTCGACGGGCTTGTCCTCGGGCTGCTTGTAGATCGAGAAGAAGTGCTCGATCTCGCTGCGCATCTGGCGCGGGATGTCGTCGAGCCGATTCAGCTCGCTCCAGTTCGGGTCGTCGCAGGGCACGCAGATGATCTTGTCGTCCTGGCCTCCGGGTCCCACTCGTACTTGTTGCGCGAGCCCTTCGGGATCTCGACGTGGCAGTACAGGGGCTCGGGCGCCATCACCGCCGAGGATGACAGAGTGCGCGGGCGTTCACGCCCGACCTCAGGGAGGCAGCATGCTCGACCGGGGAGTGTCCGTGCTCCAGGAGTTCCGCGACTTCATCATGCGGGGCAACGTCGTCGACCTGGCCGTCGCGGTGGTCATCGGCGCCGCGTTCGGCGCGGTCGTCACCGCGCTCGTGACCGACATCGTCACGCCGCTCATCACGGCCGTCGTCGGTGAGCCGTCGTTCGCCGGCCTGAGCTTCACGATCCACGAGTCGCGGTTCCTCTACGGCGACTTCCTGACGAAGACGCTGTCGTTCGTCACGATCGCCGCGGTCGTCTTCCTGTTCGTGGTCAAGCCGATCAACGCGCTGCTGGCGCGCCGCAAGGCGCACGACGAGCCGCCCCCGGCGGCGCCGTCGGAGGACATCGTGCTGCTGACCGAGATCCGCGACCTGCTGCGCGCCCGCTAGCGCCGCGTCTCGCCCTCGGGCTGGAGCCCGTCGCGGCCGACGTAGCCGCCGGCGCCGCCGACGGCCACGTACGTCGCCTCCTCGTCGGGCGACGTGTTGCGCGCGCGGCGGACCGTGGACGGGTCGACGCGCGCCAGGCCGCCGGGCCCGAGAATCCGCTTGGCGCCGTCGCCGAACTCGAACTCGATCTCGCCGCTGATGACGAGATAGAGCTCCTCCTGGCGCTCGTGGTAGTGGCGGCCGGTCTGGTAGCCGGGCGGCAGGACGACGGCGTTGACCCCGAACGCGGTCACGCCCAGCGCGCTGCGGATCTTGCGGAAGCCGGGACCCGAGCCGAGCCCGTCGATGCTCCCGACCGCCCAGCCGTCGCCGTGTTCGGTGTCCATCGGGCGGCATACTAGGACGAGTGCCGCCGGACACCGCCACCGTCGCCGACCTGCTGCAGCCGTTGAGGGACGCCCCGGACCGCTCGGCCGTGCTGCTCGACGTGGACGGCGTGCTCGCGCCGATCGTGCAGCAGCCCCAGGACGCCCACATGCCGGAGACCACGCGTCGGCCGCTGATCGAGGTCGCCAAGCGCTACAGCGTGGTGGCCTGCGTGTCCGGGCGCCGCGCGTCCGACGCCCGCCGGATCGTCTCGCTCGGGTCGATCGCGTACCTCGGCTCGCACGGGTCGGAGATCCTGCGGCCGGGCGCGGTCGCCCCGGAGCTCGACCGCGAGCTGCAGGCCTGGACGCGCCGCGTCCAGGCGTTCGCGCACGAGAACTTCGGGGAGAAGCTGCGCCGCCTGCGGGTGCGGCTCGAGGACAAGGAGGCGATCGCCGCCCTGCACTGGCGCGGCGCGCCGGACGAGGAGGAGGCGTTGTCGGCGGTCGAGGACGTCGCCGAGGCGGCCGAGCAGGCCGGCTTCGTCGCCCACTGGGGCCGCAAGGTGCTGGAGATCCGTCCGCCGGTGCGAATCGACAAGGGGGCCGGCATCGTCGGCCTGCTGCGCGACACGGACCTCGCGGCGGCCGTCTATGTCGGCGACGACGCCACGGACATAGATGCCTTCCGCGGCCTCACGAGCCTGCAGGAGATGGGGCGCCTGGACTACGCCTTGCGCGTGGGCGTGCGCTCCGACGAGGGTCCGTCCGCGCTCCAGGACGAGGCCGACACGATGATCGAGGGCACCGAGGGCGTACGAGAGCTGCTCCGGGCGCTCCTCATCTAAGTGGCCCCGCCCGCGAGCACGCGCACTGCCAGCGGCCGGAACCACTGGTGAGGTTCGGGGACTTCCTCAGGGCGACGGTCCTGCTGAGCGCCGGCTGCGCGACGCTGCTCGCGACGCTCACGGTCATCGGGCTCTCGCGGGAGCTCGACGACACGCCGGCGGAGCTGTGCGCGGCGTGGTGGGTCGCGGCGGCGCTGATCGGCATCTGGCTCGGGCGCCGCGCCGAGGCGTCGCCGCCGATCGCGCGGCTGCTGGCGACCGCCCGCGCGCAGACCACGCTGCCGGACCTGCGCCCCGGGGTGACGCTCCTCAACCGGCTGTGGCCGCTGCTGCTCTCGACGCTGGGCGCCGCTGTGCTGTCGGTGTGGGAGCCGCAGGTCGCCGCGATCGCCGCCGGCTTCGCGATCATCTTCGCGCTCTGGTGGCGCCGCCAGGAGGGCGCGGTGGCGGCGATCGAGGAGCGGGACGGCGCGCGCTTCTACGTCGACCAGACGTCGCCGTTGCAGCCGATCCGGCTGGTTCGCACCCCGGGCTTCCGCGGGGATTACCTGCGGACGCCCGTCTAGAGCTGCGCCTCCGCCTCGACCTCGACGGTCCAGCGGTCGTCGAGCAGGGCGTGGACGACGACCATCGTCGAGGCGGGGCGGACCTCGGAGAACACCTCGCCATGCGCGGTCATCGCCTCCTGCGCGTCGGCGTCCGGGGTGAGCAGGGTGCGCGTGCGGACGACGTGCTCGGTCGCCGCGCCCGCCTCGGCGAGCGCGGCGCGCACGATCTCCCAGCAGCGGCGCGCCTGCGCGAGCGTGCCGTCCGGGCAGCCGCCGTCCGGCATCACGGGCCCGGTGCCGGAGACCAGCACGCGGTCGCCGGCGCGCAGCGCGCGCGAGAAGCCGATGACGGGCTCGAACGGCGATCCGGACGCGACGCGCCGGCGCTGAGAGCCGAGCGCGGCGAGCGCGCGATCGAGGTCGTCGTGCCGCACGAGCACGTAGTCGGTGTCGTAGGTGGAGATCGCGAAGATCGAGATCCCGGCGGCGGCGAGCGGGTTCGCGAGCGAGGCCAGCACGCCGGTCGCTTCGAACGGGATCGGCCCGGGGAGCGCGAGCGCCCGCCAGCCGGGCTCGACCTGCACCTCCGGCGGGACCGCGTCCTCGGGACAGACGATCGACAGCTCGTCGCGGGTGCGGGTGATGGAGAGGAACGCCTCGTGGAGCTCCAGCGCCCACGACGGGATGCGCGCCGACGCCGGCAGCCGGCAGACCGCGAGGCGCTCGGGCAGCACGGACACGTCCACGGGGACGAGAATGCCAGCCGATGCCGCGCGAAGCGGGCGTGATCGTCTAGGCCGAGGTCGGCTCGGCCGGCCGGCGAGTGTCGACGCCGCGGCCACGGACGCGGTTTCGCACGTCCGCCGATCGCGGCGCGCTGATCGGCGGCCGCCGCGCGGATCGGGGCCCGGCGCGGCGAGAATGCGGTCCCATGCCCCGCGCCGACGTGCTCATCGTGTCCCTCGGCGGCACGGCGGGGCTGCGGGAGGCGGACGCTGAGCTCGCCGCGTCCCTGCGCCGCGCGGGCGCGAAGGTGGCGGTCGCCGCGGCCGAGCGCCCGCGCGAGTGGCGCACCTACGCGCTGATCGAGCTCGCGTGGGCGCTGTCCGCCCGCCGCGCCGTGCTCGCCGGCATCGCGGCCCACCGGCCCCGCGCGGTGGTGTACTCGACGACGACGGCCGCGCTGCTGGCGCCGCCGCCGGGCGCGATCCGCTTCGACGCCCCGGCCGCCGGCAACCGGCCCGGCCGCCACGGGGTCTGGCAGCGCCCGGTCGAGGCCCGGCGCTTCGCCGCGGCGCCGCTGCTGGTGCCGTGGAGCGAGGGCGCGCTGGCCGAGGCGCCGCGGGCGAGCGCCCCGGCGGCGGTCGTGCCCGTCCCGGTCGCGCCGTCTGGGCCGCCGACCGAGCGCAACATCGCCGCCATCACCTACGGGGCGAACCCGGAGAAGAAGGGCCTGGACCGCGTGCTCGCAGCGTGGCAGCGCGCGCGGCGGGAGGGAGAGGAGCTCGTGGTCGCAGGCCTGAGCGCCGGGGAGGGCGCGGCATGGCTCGCGCGGGCGGGCGTCGCGTCCCGCGAGCCGTCGACCGCCCCGAGTACCTCGTCGCCCGCCGCGACCACCTCGTCGCGCGCCCCGACCACCTCGTCGCCCGCCCCGACCTCGTCGGCCGCCCCGACCTCGTCGCCCGCCCCATCCGGCGTGCGGTTCGCCGGGATGCTGTCGCGCGCGGAGTACCGGGCGCTCGTCCGGCGCGCCCGCGCGTTCGTCGCTGCGCCGCGCCGCGAGGACTACGGGATCGCGCAGCTCGAGGCGCTCGCCGACGGGTGCGTGCTCGTCA
>JBIOTP010000140.1:0-4235 GCA_044865965.1 Solirubrobacteraceae bacterium | reverse complement strand
GTCGCTCGCTTCGACATGTCACTGCCTGAGAACCGGCGCAAGCTCGAGGCGACCGAGGCGCTCGGCACGCTGGCCGACGAGGCGGGCCTGTCGTTGATCGAGCTGGCGATCGCCTTCGTGGTCAACCACCCTGCGGTGACGTCGGCGATCATCGGACCGCGGACGATGGAGCAACTCGGCAGCCAGCTCTCCGCGGCCGACGTCACGCTCGACGCCGCACTGCTCGATCGCGTCGACGAGATCGTCCGGCCGGGCGTCAATCTCAACCCCGCCGATACGAGCTACGGCGAGCAGGTACTCAAGCCGCCCCTTCGGCGGCGGTAGCCGTGCGCGCCGCACCGGCTCGGGCGGCCGGGCCGCCTGATCGGGATCAGGCGGCCGGGCCGGAGAGCTCAGAGCGTCGCGAGGTCGCGCACCTGCGTGAGGCGGAAGGAGTTGCCGGACGGGTCGCGGAACCCGGAGTCGATCCCGTAGGGGCGTTCCTCGGGCTCCTCGGTGAACTCGACGCCGCGGGCCTTGAGCTCCTCGTAGGAGCGCCGGCAGTCGTCGGTCGTGAGGAAGACGGTCCCGGCGAAGCCCTTCGACATCAGGCTCTTGACCTGCTCGGCGGTCTCGGGGTCCATCACCGGCGGGCCGGGGATGGCCATCAGCACGATCGCGATGTCGGGCTGCCCGGCAGGCCCGACGGTGAGCCAGCGGAAGTCGCCCAGCTCGGGGAGGGTCACGTCGGAGCGCACCTCCATGCCGAGCTTCTCGGTGTAGAACTTCAGCGCCTCGTCCTGGTCGTGCACCCACACCTGCGCGGTGGAGATCCGGATCATCGGGGGTCCTCCTGAGAGTCGACGGAACAGACGCCGGGCAAGTTAGCCGGGTATCGGCGTGCTGTCTTCTCGAAACGTGCGGTGTTGCGGGCGCCCGTAGACGCGCGTGACGCACGAGGGAACCAGGGCATGCACGGCCGCGGGCGGGAACCCCGCGCGGTAGACGGTCGGCGGCACGCCGAAGGTCCGCGTGAAGCTGGTGGTGAACGACCCGACGCTCTGGAACCCGACGGACAGGCAGATGTCCGCGACCGAGCGGTCGGTCAGCCGCAGCATCGCCGCGGCGCGCTCCAGGCGCCGCGTGAGCAGGTAGGCGTGCGGCGACTCGCCGAACGCGCGGCGGAACTCGCGGCTGAAGTGGGCGCGCGAGAGGCCGGCGGCCCGCGCGAGGTCGTCCACGTCGAGCCGCTCCGCGTAGCGGGCGTCGGCGAGGTCCTTGGCGCGCAGCAGGTGGCGGGCGGGAGGGACGAAGGCCATACGCCCCCAGTATTCCAGCGGGCGCGCGCCGCCCCTGACGGGCACGATTCGTGCCGTTGACGGAGGCCATCTCACCCGCGGTCGGCGTGGACGGCTGCCGCGCCGGCTGGATCGCCGCCTGCGCGCGCGCCGACGGGCGCGTCGAGCTGCGCCTGTACCGCGCGTTCGCGGCGCTCGTCGCCGACTGCGAGGCGGCCGCGCTCCGCCCGGTCGTGGCCGTGGACGTCCCGATCGGGCTGCCCGACCGCGCCGGCCTGCGCGAGTGCGACCGCGAGGCCCGCCGGCGGCTCGGGCGGCGCTGGATGTGCGTGTTCCCGGCGCCCGACCGCGCCCTCTTCGGGTCGAGCGGACGCCCCGGCGTCACCCGCCAGACGATGGGCATCGTGCCCAAGATCGCGGAGGTCGACGCGGTCCTGCGGGCCGCGCCGGACCGCGCGGAGTGGATCGTCGAGGCCCACCCCGAGCTGTCGTTCGTCACGCTCGCCGCCGCGCTCGGGCGGCCCGTGCCCGCCGCCGGGCTGCCGCCGAAGCGGCGCCCCGCGGGGCGCGAGGCGCGGCTCGCGCTGCTCCGCCAGGCCTTCCCGGACCTCGAGGCCGCGGGACCGTGGCCGCGCTCGGCGGTCGCCCCCGACGACGTCTTGGACGCCTACGCCGCGCTGTGGACGGCGCGCCGCTTCCCGGCCGCGGCGATCGTGCTCGGCGGCGACCGCGACGCGCACGGACTCCCCTGCCGCATGGTCGCGTAAACGCGCTGACGCGCCACCTTGAGGACCGGCCGCGGAGGCGTGGTGTCGAGCGCTCCCCCCGCGGCGCGCGGTGGGGTCCTCAGCGCGCGGCGAAGGACTTCATCGTCGCGAGGCGGCGGCACTCCTCGCACTTCTCGCTGTTGGGCCCCGCCAGGCGCTTGTGCCCGGTCGCCCCGCACAGCGCCACCAGGCTCCCCTCGGGATAGGCGTGCGCGAGCCGGCGCCCGGCGCCGCCGCCCGACGGCACCGACCGCGTCTCCGGCTCGGCGACGATCATCATTGCGGCAGCCTCCGCCGGAACAGGAACGGCGTGTTGAGCTCCTCCGGCACCGTGCGCGGCGGCTTGAGCGCGTCCGGGATCGGCGCGCCGTGCTCGCGCGCCACCTCCTTCAGGCGCCGGTGCGGCACCGCGGCCACCCCGAGCCGCTCGGCGATCTCGATCACGCGCCGCCGCTTGGCCCCGCGCGTGAGCGGCAGCTCGAGCGCCACCAGCCGCGCGAACTGCGCGCGCATGCCCCCGCCGTGCAGCTCCATGCGCCCCCACAGGACGATCGCGCCGGCGACGAGGTCGGATGTGCCGGCCGAGGCGAGCCGCGGCGGCTGCTGGTACCACGCGTGCAGGCCGCACGCGCAGTCGTGGGCGGGCGCGTCGGCGTCCGGATGCGTGCCCCGGAGGCAGCGGGCCACGAGCGTCGGCCGCAGCCACGGCTCGTCGCATTGCAGCGAGAGCAGCCGTCCGTCGCGCAGCCGCCACTGCCGGAACCCCAGGACCGCCTCGATCAGATCGGGCGCCCGGACGGCCGTGGCGATCATGCGAGGCGCGCCTCCGAGCGGACGGGCTCCTTGACCGGCTCACGGCGCGGCTCCTCCGCCGGGCGGCTCGGCAGCGGGACCGGCTCGCGCTGGGGAAGGGTGACCGGCTCCACGGTGATTGTGCGGGACGGCCCCGGGAGGGATCCGGACGGCGCAGGCATGGAAAACCTCTCGATATCGGGGAAGCGAACTCCGCGCGAGCCCGCCGCTCGCGGCCCCGTTTAACTACCCACGCCCGGCACGCGAGGAACGATGAAACCCCCTGCGCGAGGCGGGGTACGTGTCGCTAATGAGGGACGGAGTCAAGCGCGTCGCGAGTAGAGGCGCCGAGGTTGGACGCAGCGCCGCCACGAAGGGCGCCGAGGTCGGCCGCAGCGCCGCCACCAAGGGCGCGGAGGTCGGCCGCAACATGGCGCGGCTCGACGTTCCCTGGGCGCGCTGGGCGCCCGCCCGCGCCGCGCGCGAGGCGATCCTCGGCACGCTCGGGCTGATGATGAACTTCTACACGCGGCTGCGCGCGATCGGGACCGAGCGCTTCGAGACGCTCCAGCACCCGGTCATCTTCGCCGCCAACCACAACAGCCACCTCGACACGCCGACGATCCTGCGCGCGCTCCCGCGCAAGTGGCGCCAGCGCACCGCCGTCGCGGCCGCCGCGGACTACTTCTACAAGAGCCGCGCGACCGCCTACTTCGTCGCCCTGAGCTTCAACACCGTGCCGCTGATGCGCAACGGCGGCGGCGCCGGCGACGGCGCGACCAAGCACGTCGACAAGCTCATCGACCGGCGCTGGAACCTCCTGATGTTCCCCGAGGGCACGCGCTCGCGCGACGGCAGGATCGGCAAGGTCCGCAGCGGCGCCGCGCTCCTCGCCGCCCGCCACGAGATCGCCATCGTGCCCGTCTACGTCAAGGGCACCCACGATGCGATGCCGCCCGGCCAGAGCTGGCCGAAGCGCATCCCGGGGCGCTTCATCTCGCGCCGCCACCGCCTCGACGTGCACTTCGGCCCGCCGGTCTTCCCCCGCTACGGCGAGGACCGGGCCGACGTGATGAAGCGCGTGCGCGCGTTCTGGGACTCCGAGGGCGGGACCAAGCCGGTATCGGCTCCGGCCCCGGAGCGCGCGCCCAAGCCGGCGCGCCCGCCGCTCGCACCGGCCGCCTGAGAAATCGCCGTTGCCGCGGTTGACCGGTCCCGCGGCCGGTCTATAGGGTCGCCCCCTAGGGTCAGGCCTACCTGAGGAGGAGCTTCTTGAGCATCTTCGGTTCAGAGGTGATCGGGACCGCGATCCTGATCTTGCTGGGCGACGGTGTCGTCGCCGCGGTGTTGTTGAACCACTCGAAGGCGCAGAACGGCGGCTGGATCGTGATCGTGTGGG
>JBIOTP010000139.1:0-5902 GCA_044865965.1 Solirubrobacteraceae bacterium | reverse complement strand
ATCGCCCCTGGACAGCACCCACGACACCGAGGCATCCACGATGATCGGTTGATCCGGACCGAGGTCCAGAGCCGCGGACACGGCTCGGCGCTGCCCGCCGAGCAGCCGGTCGAGGAGCTGGCGCTCGAGCGCGACGTCGCGACCGACGAGGTGCTGGTCCTCGACTACGGGGGCCAGTACTCGCAGCTGATCGCGCGCCGCGTGCGCGAGTTGGGCGTCTTCTCGGAGCTGCTGCCGCACCACGTCGGCGCCGCCGAGGTCCGCCGGCGCGCGCCGAAGGGGCTGATCCTCTCCGGCGGCCCGGCCTCGGTGTACGCGCCGGGGGCGCCGCGGCTGGACCCGGAGCTGCTGGAGCTGGGCATCCCGGTGCTCGGCATCTGTTACGGCATGCAGGCGCTGGTGCTGACGCTCGGCGGCCGCGTCGAGGGCGCCGACGTGGGCGAGTTCGGGCGCTCTCGCCTCACGGTGGCCGAGCCCGGGCGGCTGCTGGCCGGGACGCCGGCCGACCAGCCGTGCTGGATGAGCCATCGCGACACCGTGTACGAGGCGCCCCCCGGCTTCACGGCGCTGGCCTCCTCCACGGAGTCGCCGGTGGCGGCGCTGGAGGACGTCGAGCGCGGCGTGTACGGCATCCAGTTCCACCCGGAGGTCGTGCACACGCCCTACGGCCAGCACATCCTCACGACGTTCCTGGCCGACGTCTGCGGCTGCGCGCGCACCTGGACCCCCGCCTCGATCATCGAGGAGCAGGTGGTCGCGATCCGCGCCCAGGTCGGCGACGGGGCGGTGATCTGCGGCCTGTCGGGCGGCGTCGACTCCTCGGTCGCGGCGCTGCTCGTCCACCGCGCGGTCGGCGACCGGCTGACGTGCGTGTTCGTCGACCACGGGCTGATGCGCTTCAACGAGGGCGACCAGGTGATCGCGGCGTTCCGCGACCACTTCAAGGTCCCGCTGGTGGCCGTCGACGCCGAGGCGCGCTTCCTCGAGCGGCTGCGCGGCGTGACCGAGCCGGAGGCCAAGCGCAAGGCGATCGGCGCCGAGTTCATCCGCGTCTTCGAGGAGGAGGCGGCGAAGATCGGCAACGCGCGCTACCTGGTGCAGGGCACGCTGTACTCGGACGTGATCGAGTCCGGCGGCGGCACCGGGGCGGCCACGATCAAGTCCCACCACAACGTCGGCGGCCTGCCGGAGGACCTCGAGTTCGAGCTGGTCGAGCCCCTGCGCGCGCTGTTCAAGGACGAGGTGCGCGCCGTCGGGGCCGAGCTGGGGCTGCCAGAGCGGCTCGTCTGGCGCCAGCCGTTCCCGGGCCCCGGCCTCGCGATCCGGGTGGTCGGCGGCGAGGCGACGAAGGCGCGCCTGGACACGCTGCGCAGCGCGGACGCGATCCTCCAGGACGAGATCCGCAGCGCCGGCCTCTACCGGGAGCTGTGGCAGTCCTTCTGCGTGCTGCCGGACATCCGCACGGTCGGCGTGCAGGGCGACGAGCGCACCTACGGCTACGTGGTCGCGATCCGCGCGGTCACGTCGGACGACGCGATGACGGCCGACTGGGCCCGCCTGCCGTACGATCTCCTGGAGCGCATCGCCTCGCGCATGATCAACGAGATCCGCGAAGTCAACCGCGTGGTGCTCGACATCACGAGCAAGCCGCCGGGCACGATCGAGTGGGAGTAGACCCCGGCGAGAAGCCGCCGCCGCGCGACGACGGCGACCTGCTCGGGACGCGCAACCGCGTGATCGCCGGGATCGTCGTCGCCGTCCTCTACTCGGTCACGTTCGCGCTACGCGGCGACGTCGCGCCGGGGATCGTGGGAGGCGTGCTCGCCGGCGTGCTCGTGTACCTCCTGCTGCGCGAGGCCGAGGCGAGGCGGCGGCGGCGTCGCCGTTAGGTTAGGCGGGGCTGCGAGGATCGTCGGTGCCTCCGTTCGTGCAGGATGGCCGCCGGCGCGGCCCTCCCGGGTCTTCACGTCACGAGAAGCAGCACCCGTGCTAATGCCGCGGCCGCCGCGGGAGGCGGCCGAGCTGCGGGGAGGGTTCGCGCGGCAGGACCTGGTCCTCGTCGGGCTCGCGACCGGGTGGCGGCGGCGGCTCGGGCGGCGCCGGCCGCGGGCGTGACGGGGCGGCCCACGACGATCCCCCCGACGGCGGCGGCGGCGCGGGCGGCGGCGTGCGCTCGCGCGGCGGCTCCGGTCTCGGCGTGCGCTCGGAGGGCACGACCGCGACGGGCCGGCGGGCGCGGGGCGGCGTAGGCGGGCGGCGCGGCCGGCGCAGCTCCCGGCGGACGGCGCGGGCCAGGATCAGCGCCGCGATCGTGAGGAAGATGACCGCCAGGGGGAGCGTGAGGTCGATGGCGCCTATGACCGTAAAGCTACCCCCCGCGCGCCGCGGCTCCTACACCGGCCCGCCGCTATCATGACCGCCGCCGCGCGGACCCCGCGTGGTTGGTGCACGCCTCCGAGCCAAGACCGTGAAGACCTACGTCGCCACACCGAAGGACCGCGAGCGCAACTGGCTGCTCGTCGACGCCGAGGGCCAGACGCTCGGGCGGCTCGCCACCCAGATCGCGGACGCCCTGCGCGGCAAGCGCAAGCCCACGTACACCCCGCACATCGACACCGGCGACTTCGTGATCGTCGTCAACGCCGAGAAGATCGCGGTGACCGGGCAGAAGCTCCACGAGAAGATGTACTACCGCCATTCCGGCTATCCCGGCGGTCTGAAGTCCCGCACGCTCAACGACATGCTCGAGCGCCGGCCGGAGGAGGTCATCCGGCTCGCCGTGAAGGGGATGCTGCCGCGCAACCGGCTCGGCCGCAAGCAGCTCACGAAGCTCAAGGTCTACGCGGGGCCGGACCATCCTCACGCGGCGCAGCAGCCGCAGCCGATGGCGCTGATCGAGACGAAGTAGGAGATCGATGGCCGACGAGAACGAGCGCGACCAGGATCAGGTCAACGAGCCCGAGGACACCGCCGCCGAGGACGCGGCGGGCGCCGAGGAGACGCCCACGGAGCGCGACGAGGCGACGGCCGAGGAGCCGGTGGCGGAGGCTGCGCCGCCGCCGGCGGCCGAGCCGCCGGCCACGGCCGAGGGCGAGGAGGACGTCGAGTACATCGAGGAGCGCCCGCGCGAGAGGCCGGCGATCCCCGGCGCCGACCTCGAGGTCGACATCGTTCGCGAGGGCGAGGACGTCTTCGGGCGCCCGCGCTACAGCGAGGACGAGCTGGAGGAGGAGCCGCCCGGCGAGGCCGTCGCCGAGGCCGAGGAGGAGCTCCCGCAGACGATCGCCGACGCCGCGATCGACCTCGCCGCCGACGCCCGCTACCGGGCGACCGGCAAGCGCAAGACCGCGGTCGCCCGCGTGACGCTCAAGCCCGGCACCGGCGAGTACCACATCAACGGGCGCCCGCTCGAGGCCTTCTTCCCCCGCGCCACGCTGCAGCGGACGATCCGCCAGCCGCTGGAGACCGTCGGCTACGAGACCCGCATGGACGTCGTGGCCTCGATGCACGGCGGCGGCGTGTCGGCCCAGGCCGGCGCGCTGCGCCACGGCATCTCGCGCGCGCTGCTGGAGGCCGACCCCCACCTCCGCTCCGAGCTCAAGCGCCGCGGCTTCCTGACGCGCGACGCGCGCGTGAAGGAGCGCAAGAAGGCCGGGCTCAAGAAGGCCCGCAAGCGGCCGCAGTTCTCGAAGCGCTAGTGGTTCCGCACGTGAGTACGTGCGCCGTCAGGTGGTCGCTGGCGCCGCCTGGCAAGGACGCAGACCCGCAGGAATCCCTCTGGGATTTCAAGTGGTCGAGGACGCCGCTAGGCGGTGATCAGCGGCCGCCTGAGGGTGTGCGTACTTGCGGGCGGGGCCACTAGTGCTTCCGCTCGCTCGCATGGGCGAGCGGACGGCGTCGCGCAAGCTCTTCGGCACCGACGGCGTCCGCGGAGTGGCCGGCGAGTTCCTCACCGCGGAGCTCGCGCTCTCGCTCGCGCGCGCGACCACCGCCCGCCTGGACGCCGGGGGCGCGCTGCGCGCGCTCGTGATCCGCGACACGCGCGAGTCGGGCGAGATGCTCGAGGCCGCGGTCGCCGCCGGGATCGCGGCGGCGGGCGGCGAGGCGCTGCTCGGCGGCGTGCTGCCGACGCCGGCGGCGCCGCTCCTGATCCGCCGCCACGGCTTCGATCTCGCGGTGGTCATCTCGGCCTCGCACAACCCCTACCGCGACAACGGCATCAAGTTCTTCGGCGGCGACGGCTTCAAGCTCTCGGACGCCACCGAGGCGGGTATCGAGGCCGCGCTCGACCGGCCGCCGGCCGTGCCCGCGCACCCGGGCCGCGTGCAGCCGTTCCACGGGCCGCTCGAGGACTACCTGCAGGCGCTCCAGGAGCGCTTCGCCACGCTGGATCTCAGCGGCCGCCGCGTCCTGCTCGACTGCGCCAACGGCGCCACCTACCAGGCCGCCCCGGAGATCTTTCAGCGCCTCGGCGCGACCGTCGACGTGCTGGCCGACGAGCCCGACGGCCGCAACATCAACGCGGGGTGCGGGTCCACGCACATCGGCCTGCTGCAGGCGGCGATGCGGGCGGGCCGCCACGACATCGGGTTCGCGTTCGACGGCGACGGCGACCGCATGCTGGCCGTCGACCGCCTGGGCGCGGTCGTGGACGGCGACGAGCTGATCGCGCTCGCCGCGCTGCACCTGCGCGACGCGGGCCGGCTGCCCGGCGGCGGCGTCGCGGTCACGGTCATGACAAATTACGGCTTCCACACCGCCATGCGCGAGCACGGCGTCGAGGTCGCCACGACGCCGGTGGGCGATCGCTATGTGCTGGCGGCGCTGCGCGAGCGCGCCTGGGCGCTGGGCGGCGAGCAGTCCGGCCACATCATCGACATGGGCTTCGTCCCCTCCGGCGACGGCATCGCCGCGGCCCTGCTCACGCTCGAGGCGCTGCGCGGCGGCGACCTCAGCGACCGTCACGCGATGGAGAAGCTGCCCCAGACGCTCAAGAACGTCCGCGTGCGCGACCGCGACGCGCTCGAGCACGCGGACGAGGTCCACGCCGCGGTCGAGCGCGAATCCGCCGCCCTGGCCGGCCGCGGCCGCGTCCTGCTGCGCCCCAGCGGGACCGAGCCGCTCGTGCGCGTGATGGTCGAGGCGCCCACCGCCGAGGAGGCGGAGGCCGTGTGCGGGCGCCTGGTGGCGATGGTCGAGGCCAAACTGGTCTGAAGGCCAGCGGTCGGGTAGACCTACCGCACCTAGAATGCCGAGGTCCGAGCCGCCCCCAGGAGGGGCGGGAACGAACCTGCCGAAAGGAGGCACCGCCATGTGCGGCATCGTCGGCTATGTCGGCCAGCGGCCGGTGCAGGAGGTCCTCCTGTCGGGCCTTGAGAAGCTGGAGTACCGCGGGTACGACTCCGCGGGGATCTCCGTACAGACGGACGAGGGCCTGGACTCGGTCCGCGCCGTCGGCAACCTCGGCTTCCTGAAGGCGGCGGTCGCCGAGCACGCCGCCCACGGCGGCGACGGCGGCGTCGCCGTGCTCGCCCCGCCCGCGACGACCGGCATCGGACACACGCGCTGGGCCACGCACGGGCGTGTGACCGAGGAGAACGCCCACCCGCACTACGACTCGGACAACCGCGTCCACGTGGTCGTCAACGGGATCGTGGAGAACTACACCGACCTCAAGGACGAGCTGCTGGCGTCCGGCGCCGTGTTCAGCTCGGAGACCGACGTCGAGGTGATCGCCCACCTGATCGCCCGCGAGCTCGACGAGCACGACTTCGTGGAGGCCGTCCGGCGCGCCTACGGCCGCCTGCGCGGCCACTACGCGTTCGTGGCGATGGCCGCCGAGGAGCCCGACACGCTGGTCGGCGCCCGCAAGGAGTGCCCGCTGATCGTCGGCCGCGGCGAC
>JBIOTP010000138.1:0-18219 GCA_044865965.1 Solirubrobacteraceae bacterium | reverse complement strand
TCGTGTGCCTCGTGGCCTGCCGCGTGGACACGGGCGCGATCACCGGAGTGTTCACGGTCTCGCAGATCGTGCGCGGCGCGTTCCAGTCCGCCTACCTCGGCTACTACGCGCACGAGCGCCACTCCGGACAGGGCCTGATGCGCGAGGCGCTCGAGCAGCTGGTCGACCACTGCTTCGGCGCGCTCGGCCTGCACCGGCTGGAGGCGAACATCCAGCCCGGCAACGCCCCCTCGATCGCGCTGGCCCGCGGCGCCGGCTTCCGCCTGGAGGGCTTCTCCCCGCGCTACCTGCTGATCGGCGGCCAGTGGCGCGACCACGAGCGCTACGCGATCACCGCCGACGAGCGCGCGGCGGCGAAGGCCTCCCAGGCGGCTTAGCGGCCCCGGCCGAAAGTTCGACACATTCCGGCGGCGCCGGCCCGCGCCGGCCGGAACCACTCAGAACAGGCCGAGCTGCTCCTGCGGGACAGGCTCGGGCTCGACGACCGCCTCGGGCCCCGGGATCACGGGCTCCGGCTCGGGCTGGTCGAGCGCCGGCAGCGCGAGCAGCTCCGGGATCCGCGCGAAGTCCTCCCGCAGCGTCGCGAGCATCGACGGCGTGTAGAGCGCGGCGGCCGGATGGAAGAGCGGGTACAGCCGGACCCTCCGCGGCCCGATTCGCCGCGCCTCCTCGCGCCCGTGCAGGCGTGTGATGCCCGTCCCCGGATCGCCCCGCAGGAGCTTGGTGGCGAAGTTGCCGAGCGTGCACACCACGCGCGGCTCGATCAGCTCGAGCTGCCGGAACAGGTAGTCCTGGCAGGCGTCGATCTCCTGCGGCAGCGGGTCCCGGTTCCCGGGAGGGCGGCAGTTGTGCACGACGCCGCCGGAGGTGACGAAGTTGTGCGTCTCCTCGACGTCGATGCAGAAGAACGTCGTGTCGCCGCGCGGCCGCTCGGTGATGTCCTCGACCTCGACGCCGTCGTACACGACCTCGGGCTCCCCGGGCCGCCAGCCCTCTGGGTCGAACGGGATCTCCGCCTCGACGTCGGGGTGCAGCTTGTAGCGCATGGAAGGCGGCACGAACGGGGCGATGAGGCGCGAGAGCTCGCGTGTTCCTCCGATGTCGAGGTAGAGCCGCCGCCGACTGGCCTTGGCGGAGAGGCCGAGGCGCTGGAGGCCCGCGAGCAGGACCTGGAGGTCCCCGTCGCTGAAGCCCACGGTCGCGATCTCGGCGAGCGGCTGTCGGGGCGGCCGGATCCGCGTGTAGCCGTCGTCCATGAACCAGACCGCCAGCATCCGCGGGTTCAACTCCTCGGCGATCCGCTCCGGGACGACCTTGTGCGGCCGGTAGAAGTCCGCGCGGGCGATGGCGAGGGCGCGGTGCGCCCGGGTCCGGATGTGGATGACGTCATGCACCGGCTCGCCACCCGCCACGCCCGCGACCCGCAGCTCCTGCTCGACAGGGCGGAGCTCCGCGAGGAGCGCGGACTTGAATCGCGCGTACTCGGCCTGCCGCGACGAGTGTGCGAGCGTGAGATGCGCGGTTCGCTGTGGGATGTAGCCGTCGCCGAGCAGCGTGCCGAACACCACATCGCGCGCCACGGCGCTCAGCCCCTGTCCCGTCGCGATGCGGTCGCCCGACCGGAGCTCCGACGCCGGCACATACCCGCGCTCGGTCAGCACCGGATGATCGCCCGTGAGCTCGACCCCGAGCCGGCCGGGGCCCGCGCGCTTGGCCGAGCGGTACGTCAGCCGGAACACCGACCGGCCGCCGAGCGGCGTCGCGTGCCACCCCACCACGCGGCGGGGTACGAGCCGGCCGTGCTCGTCGACCGACATGACGGTGCCCCGGTAGCGGCTGCGGACCAGCCGCCCGATCCGCTCCCACGAGCCGTCGCCGAGCTGGACCGGCGCGTTGTACCCGAGGCACTTCAAACAGTTCGCCACGAAGACGTCGCCGCGGGACATCCCGATCTCGCCCAGCAGCTCGTCGAGCAGGCGGCCGGCCTGGCCGACGAACGGCAGGCCCTGCTGGTCCTCGTTGGCGCCCGGCGCCTCGCCGACGAACATCAGGTCCGCGTCGGCGTTGCCGGAGCCGAACACGACGGTGGTCCGGGTGGACGCGAGCTGCGGGCACCGCGTGCACGCCGACGCCTGCTGCCACACGGCCTTGAGCTCCTCGCGCCGCTCCGCTGCGGTGGGCATGGGCGGACGGTAGCGCCGCCCGCGGCGGGAGTGCGCGCGTTCCCCGCATTCTGCGCCGGTATCCTCAGTGACGAGCCGGTATCTCGATGCGAGAACTGGACCCGCCCCACCCTCCCCCGCTCCCCGCCTGCGCCGTCGTCGGCGCGGGGCGGCTCGGCACGGTCGTCGCGGCCGGCCTGCGCGCCGCCGGCGCGGACGTCACCGGCCCGCTGCGGCGCGGGGAGCCGAGCCCCGCGGACGGCGTCGTGCTCCTGTGCGTGCCGGACGACCAGATCGCCGCGGCGGCGGCCGCCGTGCCGCCGGGACCGCTGGTCGGGCACTGCTCGGGCGCGACCGGGCTGGAGGCGCTCGGCGCGCGCGAGGCGTTCTCGATGCACCCGCTGATGTCCGCGCCAACGGGCAGCGCGCCCGACGTGCTGCACGGGGCGGGCTGCGCGGTCGACGGTACGAGCACGCACGCGCTTGCGATCGCCGGCGCACTGGCCACCGCGCTCGGGATGCGCGCCACGCACGTCGCGCCGGAGGACCGGGTCGCCTACCACGCCGCGGCGGCGATGGCGTCGAACTTCCTCGTCGCGCTCGAGGCCACCGCCGAGCGGCTGGCCGCCACCGCCGGGGTCGACCGCGCGCTGCTCGCGCCGCTCGTGCTCGCCACCGCCGCCCAGTGGGCCGCGCTGGGCCCGCAGAGAGCGCTGACCGGCCCGATCGTGCGCGGCGACGATGTGACCGTCGCCCGCCACCGCGCGGTGGTCGCCGAGCGCGCGACCGACGTGCTGCCGCTCTGGGACGCGCTCGCGGACGCGACCCGGCGGCTCGCGGCGGGTACACACGCGCAGATGTCCGAGGGGCGCGCGTGAGAACGATCCGCACGATCGCGGAGCTGCGCGCACACCTCGCCGCCGTCCGCGCCCGCAGGCACACCGTCGGCCTGGTGCCGACGATGGGCGCCTTCCACGCCGGCCATCACGCCCTGATGCGGGCCGCGCGCGCGGCCCATGACGAGGTCGTCGTCTCGCTGTTCGTCAACCCGGCGCAGTTCAACGAGGCCGGCGACCTGGCCGCCTACCCGCGCACCGAGCAGCAGGACGCCGCCGAGGCGGCCGAGCTCGGCGACGACGTCCTGTTCGCGCCCGCGGTCGAGGCGGTCTACCCGGACGGGTTCTCCACCTCCGTGCGCGTGAGCGGCCTCGCCGACGTGCTGGAGGGGGCCGAGCGCGGCCCCGGCCACTTCGCCGGCGTCTGCACCGTCGTCGCCAAGCTCCTCAACATCGTCGAGCCCGACGCGGTCTACTTCGGCCAGAAGGACGCGCAGCAGGCCGCGGTCGTCACGCGCATGGTGCGCGACCTCAACATCCCCGTCCGGCTCGAGGTGGTCGCGACCGTACGCGAGCCGGACGGGCTCGCGCTGTCCTCGCGCAACCGCCGCCTCTCGCCGGCCGACCGCGAGCGCGCGCTCGGGCTGAGCCGCGCGCTGCACGCCGCCCGCGACGCCGCCGCGCACGGCGAGCGCGACGCCGAGCGCCTCCGCGCCGCCGCGCTCGCGGCGCTGGGCGACGTCGAGCCGGAGTACCTCGCGGTCGTCGACCCGGAGACCTTCGCCCCCCTCACCACCCTCGACGGCCGCGCGCTCGTCGCCGTGGCCGCCCGCGTCGGCCCCGTGCGCCTGATCGACAACGTCCTTCTCGAACCAGTTCCCGCCCCGGTGGCGACCAGTTGAGAGTGGTTCCGACCCCGGGTCGGGGCCACCAGCCGGCGTCAACCACGAAAGGAGCCTCTCGTGTCCTCCGCTCCCCGCCCCGCAGTAGACCCGCCCGCGCGCAAGCCCGTGACGCTGACCAAGCTCGCGGAGATGCGCGCGCTGGGCGAGCCGATCGTGATGATCACCGCCTACGACCACCCGAGCGCGCTGGTGGTCGAGCAGGCCGGGGTCGACATCGTGCTGGTGGGCGACTCGGCCGCCAACAACGTGCTCGGCTATCCCGACACGCTGCCGGTCACGCTCGACGAGCTGCTGATGCTGGCCGCCGCCGTACGCCGCGGCCTGCGCACGCCGCTGCTGGTCGGCGACCTCCCGTTCGGCTCCTATGAGGCCTCCGACGCCCACGCCGTCACCAGCGCGCAGCGCTTCGTCAAGGAGGCCGGCTGCGAGGCCGTCAAGCTCGAGGGCGGCGGCGCGTCGGTCGACCGGGCGCGCGCGATCATCCGCGCCGGCGTGCCCGTGATGGGCCACGTCGGCCTCACGCCGCAGACGGCGACGATGCTGGGCGGCTACCGGGCCCAGGGCCGCACCGCCGAGCGCGCCCGCCAGGTGCTCGAGGACGCGCTCGCGCTGCAGGAGGCCGGCTGCTTCGCGATCGTCTTCGAGGCGATCCCCGCGCAGGTCAGCGACGTGATCATGGAGCGCATGGAGGTCCCGGTGATCGGCATCGGCGCCGGCCCCAGCACCGACGGCCAGGTTCTCGTGCTGCACGACCTGCTGGCGATCCACGAGGGCTTCCAGCCCAAGTTCGTCAAGCGCTTCGCGGCCGTCAAGCAGGAGATGCTGCGCGGCGTCGAGGCCTACGCGGAGGAGGTCCGCACGCGCCGCTTCCCGGCCCAGGAGCACACCTACGGGATCGCCCCCGAGGAGCTCGAGCGGCTGAAGGCGGTGCTCGCGCCGGCGCACACGTCCTGACCGCCCGTTCACCTACACTGGCCGGCGATGGCCCGGCTGTCGCAGCTGTTCGCTCCTAGGGAGCGGGAGTTCTTCGACCTGTTCGAAGAAGCCGGGGAGAACGCGGCGACGGCCGCCGACCTGCTGGAGCGGATGCTCAAGCAGTGGCCCGACCACGGCGAGATCGCGCGCGACGTGCTGGTGTGCGAGCACGAGGGCGACCGGATCACGCACGACATCATCCAGCGCCTCAACCAGACGTTCGTCACGCCGTTCGACCGCGAGGACATCCTCGCGCTGGCGTCCGCCGTCGACGACATCGTGGACCTGATCGAGGAGGTCGCCGACTTCATGGGCCTCTACCGCATCGAGGCCCCGATGGACCAGGCGCAGCGCATGGCGAGCGTCCTGAATCAGGCGACCCGCGCGATCGCCGACGCGATCCCGCGGCTGCGGACCCTGCGGGACCTCCACCACTACACGGTGGAGGTCAACCGGCTGGAGAACGAGGGCGACCGGATCCTGCGCGAGGCGCTCGCGTCGCTGTTCGAGCGCGGGATCGACCCCATGCTGGTGATCCGCTGGAAGGACATCTTCGAGCGCCTCGAGGATGCCATCGACGCGACCGAGACGGCCGTGAACATCCTGCAGGGAATCATCATCAAGAACCGGTAGCCGTGCACTCCGACGTCGTCCTCTGGATCGTCGTCGCGACGGCGATCGCCTTCGACTTCACCAACGGCTTCCACGACACGGCCAACGCCGTCGCGACCTCGGTGTCCACGCGGGCGATGTCGCCGCGCATGGCCGTCGCGATGTCGGCCACGCTGAACTTCGTCGGCGCGTTCCTGTCGCTCGAGGTCGCCGCCACGATCGCCAAGGGGATCGTCGACGCCGACCTCGTCACGCCGCCGATCGTCTTCGCGGGCCTGGTGGGCGCGATCGCGTGGAACCTGGCGACCTGGTGGCTGGGCCTGCCGTCGTCCTCGTCGCACGCGCTGATCGGCGGCGTCGTCGGGGCCAGCCTCGCCGCCAACGGCTCGGACGCGGTGCTGTGGAGCGGCCTCGTGCAGAAGGTGGCGATCCCCGCCGTCGTCGCCCCGGTGCTGGCGCTGATCGTCGCGGGGATCGCGATCCTGCTCATCTACCGGATCGTCGGCCGCCGGTCGCCGGGCGTGGTGTCGCGCGGCTTCCGCCTCGGGCAGCTCGTCTCCGGGGCGCTGTTCTCGCTCTCGCACGGGACCAACGACGCGCAGAAGACGATGGGGATCATCTTCCTCGCCCTGGTCGCGAACGGGAACCTCGCCGCTTCGGCCGACGTGCCGGCGTGGGTGATCATCGCCTCGGCGAGCGCGATCGCGGCCGGGACCTACGCGGGCGGCTGGCGGATCATCCGCACGATGGGCACCCGGATCATCAAGATGGACCCGGCGCAGGGGTTCGCCGCCCAGGGCGTCGGCGCGGCGGTGATCCTCTCCGCCTCCCACGTCGGCTTCCCGCTGTCCACCACGCATGTGGCGAACGGCGGGATCATGGGCGCCGGGGCGGCCAAGCGGCTGTCCGCCGTGCGCTGGGGCGTGGCGGGCAACATCGTGGCAGCGTGGGTGCTGACGCTGCCGTCCGCGGCGGCGGTGGGCGCGCTGACGTACGGCGTCGTGCGGCTGTTCGGGCACGGGGCGGCCGGGCCCGTGGCGGTCGCGACGGTGCTGGTGCTCGCGCTGCTGGCGGCGATCGGGCGGCGGCTGACGACCGGGGGAGCGGTGGCGGCAGAGGGATGACGACGTTCGCGGTCGAGATCAGCCAGCTCGCGGAGGTCGTCTGGGTCTCCCTGGCCGCCGGCGTCGGCATCGCCATCTCGTTCTCGCTGGTCGTCTACGGGAGCGCCCGCTCGACGGAGGCGCGCCGGCAGGGCCAGGCGGTTGCGGCGTTCGCGTATGTGGCGATGGCGGTGCTGTTCCTCTGCCTGTTCCTCGGCTCGGTCGTGTTCGGCGTGCACATCATGCTGAAGAAGTAGCCGGGTACTCGATCGTCCGCAGCACGCGCGCGGGCGAGCCGGCGGCGATCGAGAACGCCGGCAGGTCCGCGGTGACCACCGAGTTCGCGCCGATCACGCAGCGCCTGCCCACGGTCACGCCGCTCGTGATCACGACATGGGCGCCGCACCACACGTTGTCGCCGACCCGCGTCGGGCCCTTGCTCGTGAAGCCCTGCCACGGGACGGGGCGGTCGCGGTCGTCGAAGCGGTGGTTGCCGTCGGTCACGAAGCAGCCGTTCGCGAACATGCAGTGCTCACCGATCTCCACGAGCTCGACGGCGGCGACCATCACGCCGATGTTGAGGAAGCTGCCGCCGCCGATCCGGATCCGTCCCGGCGCGGGCGCGGTCAGCCAGACATCAGGCTCGAAGAGCACGTGCTCGCCGAGCTCGAGCCGGCCCTCGCGCAGCATCTCGAGCACGTTGCCGTGCACCGGCCAGCGGCAGAACGAGCGCCGGCGCGCGAGCTCCCAATGGATGCACGCGCGCTTCCACGGCAGCGCGTTGCGCTCGTACCAGCGCCACTTCTGGAGCCACAGCTTCAGGTCGCCGCCGCGCACGCAACAAGCCTTGCAGGGACACGTAAGCGCGCGCGCAGCGCTTCCAATCCGAGCCCGGACGGGCAAGCCTCGTTGGCGTGAGACCCCTGTCGCTTTCCGCCGTGTTGTTCGCCGCGCTCGCATGCGCTCCTGCGAGCGCCTCCGCCGCCCTCCCGCACGTCGTCCAGCCGGGCGAGACGCTGTGGTCGATCGCGGCCGCGAACGATCTGACCACCCGCACCGTCGCCGCCTACAACGGCCTGTCCGAGAACGCCCAGGTCGTCCTCGGCAGCACGATCAAGGTCCCGACCGTGGCCGAGGGCGCCGCCGCAATAGGCGGGACCCCGCCCGCCCCCGCCGCCGCGCCCGCCGTCGCGGCCGCCGCACCGGCCGCCCAGGGCGCGTACACGGTGCGCCCCGGCGACACGCTCTCCGGCCTCGCCGCCGGCGCCGGCGTCTCCGTCGGCGCGATGGCGGCCATGAACGGCCTGAATCCGGACGGGCTGCTGCTCGCCGGAACCGTGATCAAGCTGCCGGCCGGCGCGCCCGCGCCCGCGCGCTCGTCCCAGCCGGCGCCCACCGCGACCGTCGTGCCCAAGGCCGGCCCCGCGCCGACGCCGACGCGCGTCGGCGCCGCCGAGGTCCAGCAGGTGGCCGCCGCCAACGGGGTCTCCCCCTCGCTCGCCGCCGCGATCGCCTGGCAGGAGAGCGGCTTCAACAACGCGATGGTGTCCGGCGCCAACGCGCGCGGCGTCATGCAGGTCACGCCCGGCACGTGGGACTACGTGCAGGCCAACCTCGCCGGCCGCCGGCTCGACCCGAGCTCGGCCGCCGACAACGTGCACGCGGGCGTGCTGTACCTCCGGCGCCTGCTGCAGCAGACCGGCGGAAACGAGAACGCCGCCATCGCCGCCTACTACCAGGGCCTCGGCGCCCTGCAGTCGCGCGGCATGTTCGACGACACGCGCAGGTACGTCGCGAACGTGCAGGCGCTCAGATCACGCTTCGGCGGCTGATGGTCCTGGCAGGGCGCGCGGCACGCGCGGGCGCGCCGCCGCCGCCGGCTCCCGGCCGTCCAGCTCCTCCTCGCCGAGGAGTGATCATGCGTCGAGGTAGAGGGCGAACTCCCAGGGGTGTGGTCGCAGCCGTACCTGGTCGACCTCGTCGCGCTTGTGCTCGACGTAGGCCTCCAGGAGGTCGGGGGTGAACACGTCGCCGGCGAGCAGGAAGTCGTGGTCGGCCTCCAGCGCGTCCAGCACGCGGTCGAGCGAGGTCGGCACCTGGGCGATCTCCGCCTGGCGCTCGGGCGGCAGCTCGTAGAGGTTCTCGTCGACCGGGTCCGGCGGCTCGAGCCCGCGCTGGATGCCGTCGAGCCCCGCCATCAGCAGCGCCGCGAACGCGAGGTACGGGTTCGCGCTCGGGTCGGGGGAGCGGAACTCGACGCGCTTGGCCTTCGGGGAGGCGAAGTAGACCGGGACGCGGACCGCGGCGGAGCGGTTGCGCTTGGAGTACAGGAGGCTGACCGGCGCCTCGTAGCCCGGCACCAGGCGCTTGTAGGAGTTCGTCGTCGGCGCGCAGAAGGCCAGCAGCGCGGCCGCGTGCTCGAGCAGGCCGCCGATGAAGTGGCGCGCCTCCTCCGACAGCAGCGCGTAGCCGTCGGCGTCGAACATGATCGTGTCGCCGGCCTTCCACAGCGACATGTGGGTGTGCATGCCCGAGCCGTTCTCCTCGAAGATCGGCTTCGGCATGAACGTGACGACCATGCCCGCCTCGCGCGCGACGTTGCGCGCGACGTACTTGTAGAGCTGCATCACGTCGCCCATCCGGCGCAGCGGCTGGAAGCGCAGGTCGATCTCCGCCTGCCCGGGGCCGCCGACCTCGTGATGGTGCACCTCGACCTCGACGCCCATGCGCTCCAGCGTGAGCGCCATGCGGCCGCGCAGGTCGGCCAGCGTGTCCAGCGGCGGGGCCGGGAAGTAGCCCTGCTGCGAGCGGTTCGTGTAGCCGAGGTTCGCGCCCGCGCCGTCGCCGTTGCGACCGAAGCCGAGCCCCGCGTTCCAGAACCCCTCCGGCGAGTCGACCTCGTAGAAGCCGCGGTTCGCCTGCTGGCCGTAGGCCACGTGCTCGAAGATGTAGAACTCGGCCTCGGGCCCGAAGAAGGCGGTGTCGGCGATGCCGGTGGAGGCGAGGTAGGCCTCGGCCTTGCGGGCCACGTGGCGGGGGTCGCGCGAGTAGCTCTCGCCGGTGATCGGGTCGCGGACGTCGCAGATCATCGACAGCGTGGGGAACTCGTGGAACGGGTCGATGAGCGCCGTCGCCGGATCGGGCACGAGCAGCATGTCCGACTCGTTGATCTCCTGGAAGCCGCGGATCGAGGAGCCGTCGAAGCCGGCGCCGTCGGTCAGCAATCCCTCGCCCAGCTCACGGGCGGCGACCGCGAAGTGCTGCCACGTCCCCGGCAGGTCGGTGAACTTCAGGTCGACGAGCTGGACGCCGTGCTCCTGCGCGAACACGACGACGTCGTGGACCGCGGGCGCCTCGTCGGCGGACACCGGCAGGGCAAGCGGCGGCCCGAGCGCCGTCGGACGCGGCTCGTTGATCAGGGACACCTCTCGCCTCCTCGGTTCGCGTGTGGTCCCGCGAAGCTATGCGTTGTCCGGCGGGCGCGACTCGTCCCACCGGTCCAAGGATTATGTACCGCCGGTCCAGCGCCAGGGCTCGCCGGGGCGGCGGTCGGGCGGCGTCCAGCCGCGGGCGGTCATGCGCAGGCGCTCCATCGCCCGGCGCTTCACCGCCCACGGCAGCCGGCGGTAGACCGGCACGAAGACGAAGCGCCAGAACAGGCCGCCGCCGGTGCGGTAGGGCGCGACGGTTCCCGGCACGCCGCTGCCCAGGTCGCGGATCGCGGCCATCCGCAGGTAGTACTCGGAGCGCTCGCGCAGCTGGGCCCTGAGGCGTTGGGCGCGGGTCATGACTCGATCGCCGCGAGGCCGTTCTGGGCCGCGATCGCCATCGGCTCGAAGAGCGCTCCGATCGGCGGCGAGTAGATGTTCTCCATCCAGGCGATGTCCTCGAGCGTCGCCCCCCGCTTGGCCACGAACGCGAGGAAGTCAGCGCGCTCCTTTACGCCCTCGCCGCCGTGGATCTGGCCGCCGATCAGCCGGTGCGTGTCGGGCTCGGCCAGCAGCTTGACGTGGGTCCGCGTGGCGCCCGGGTAGTAGCGGGCGCGCGAGACCCCGACGCCCTTGGCGAGCACGTACGGCACGCCCATCGCGCGCGCGAGCGTCTCGCCGATCGAGAAGCCGCCGATCGTGTAGTCGCCGGCCACCATGCCCCACGGGACCCAGACCGGGTCGTAGGCGTGGTCGCGCCCGGCGGCGTTGAACGCCGCCGTGCGCCCCTGGGCGTAGGCGTGCGAGCCGGTCAGCCCGCGGATCGGGATCATCGAGAGCCCGTGCGGGACCTCGACCACGTCGCCGGCCGCCCACACGGCGTCCTTGTTCGTCCGCATGTGGTCGTCGACCACGATCCCGCCGGTGGTGCCCGTCTTCACGCCGGCCGCCTCGGCGAGGACCGCGTTGGGCTCCTTGTGCAGGCAGACGATCGCCGCGTCGCACTCGAGCTCGCCGGCGCTGGTGGCGACCGCGCGTACCTTGCCGTCGGCGGCCTCGAAGCCCTCGACGCGCGTGCCGAGCCGCAGCGTCACGCCGCGCTTGGTCAGCGAGTCGTGCACGGGCTCGGCGATGTCCGGGTCGAGCACCTCCGAGAGCACCCACGGGCCCTCGTCGACGAAGTCGACCTGCAGCCCGCGATGGCCGAGGTTGCCGGCCATCTCGACGCCCAGCGGCGTCGCGCCGATCACCGCCACGCGCTTCATGCCCTCGAGCTGCTCGTCGAACAGCATCGCCGCGCGGATGTCCTTGACGTAGTGCAGCCCCTCGAGGTTGGCGCCGGGGACGTTGGGCTTCTCCCACACGAAGCCCGTGCAGACGATCAGCTTGTCGAATCCCTCGTGGGTGTTGCGCGCGGTGATGGTCCCGCGGTCCAGGTCGATGTCGGTGACCACGGTCTCCATGCGCATGTCGAGCCCGTCCTCGATGTAGCGCTCGACGGTGGACAGGAAGAGGTCCTCGAAGCGCGGGATCTCGCGGCCGTACACGAACGGGATTCCGCAGGGCGAGTACGCGATGTCGGGGAACTCGGTGAACAGGGTGACCCGCAGGCCGGGATTCACCCGCTTGGCGATGGTCGCGGCGGCGGTTCCGGCGCCGCCGCCGCCGATCACGATCACACGCTCGCTCATGGCACCTCCAGGCGATCACCCGGCTCGCACCGGTACTCCACGTCGGGGGGCGTGGAGAGGATGTTCGAGATCCAGCAGAAGCGGCGGGCGCGCTGCACCAGCGGGGCGAGCTCGTCCTCCGGCATGCCGGCCCGCGCGGTGACGACGAGCTTGTGGTAGCGCAGCTCCGAGCCCGCGCGCTCCGCGGTCACCGTCACCTCCAGGCCGGGCGGCTCGGCGCCGCGCTTGCCCGCCACGTGCGCGATCGCGAGGCAGAAGCAGCTCGCGAGCGCCGCGCACAGCAGCTCGGTGGGCATGGGGCCGGCGTCGTCGCCGCCGGCCGAGGGCGGCTCGTCGACCAACACGCGGTGCTGACGGATCTGCACGCGGGCGGCGTAGCCGCCGCGCCAGGTGGCGGTGACGCTGAGGCCGCTCATGCCGCCCTCCCGTCGCCGAGCGGAGGGTGCGGAGGGCTGCTCATGCCGCCCTCGCGTCGCCGAGCTTCAAGCGCCGGTACGCGCGCTCGTGCCGGATCGCCGCGGCCTCCCACGTGTGGCGGGCGGCCACGGCGGCCCCGCCGGCCCGCAGCCGCGCGCGCAGCCCGCCGTCGCGGGCGACGCGCGCGAGCGCCGCGGCCAGCGCCTCGGCGTCGCCGACTCCCACCAGCAGCGCGCTCTCCCCGTGGGCCAGGAAGCCGCGCAGGACGTCGAGATCGGAGGCCACGAGCGGCAGCTCGGCGGCGAGCGCCTCCAGCGCGACGAGCCCGAAGCCCTCCTTCACCGACGGAAATGCGAACACGTCCGCAGCGCGGAACAGGCGTTCCATATCGCGGGAATCGCACGGACCGAGCACGCGTACGTGCTCCCGCACGCCGAGCTCGTCGAGGCGGGCCTCGAAGCGCGCGATCTCGTGGCGGTAGTCGAACAGCGTGGTGCCGCCGGCGAGCACGAGCAGGGGGTCGAGTCCGGGCTCTCGCCGCCGCAGCGCCGCGAAGCCGTCCAGCAGCGTGAGCGACCCCTTGCGCGGCTCGATGCCGCCGATCGCGAGCACCGCATAGCGCTCGCCGAACCCGGTCGCCGCGCGGTCGGCGGCGCGCTCGGCGGCGTCGCGCGGCGGGCGGAAGCGGCGCCGGTCGACGCCGTTGCCGACGGGCCAGGCGGAGACGCCGAACTCCGCCTCGAGCCGCTGCACCCACGGCTCGGAGACGCACAGCAGCTGGTCGGGCGCGACGATCGAGCGCACCTGGCAGGCGACCAGCGACGGCGACGTGAAGTCGTCGACGTGGTGCACGGTGCGGATCACGCGTTCCACGACACCGCGGTCGCGCAGCGCCAGCGCCGCGTTGGCCGACAGGCAGTCCTGCGCGTGGACGACGTCGTAGCCGCCGCGCTCGAGCAGCGGCGCGAGCCCGTCCCGGTAGGCGGCGATCATGCCCTGGATGCGCTCGTCGAAGCCGGCCTCGGTCGGCTGGTGGCGCACCACGTGGAGCGTCAGCGCGGTCGGCCGGTAGAGCTCCTCGCCGGGCCGCGCGAGCGCGGCGAGCTCGACGTCGTGGCCGCGGCGCGCGAGCGCCTCGGCGACCTCGACGGCATGGACGACGCCGCCGCGCGGCTTGACCGAGTAGGTGAGCATCGCGACGCGCGTCACGCCGCCGCCCCCATCTGGGTGAGGCGTGCGGCGCGGGTCACGCCGCGACCCCCGTCAGGGCCTGCCCGGCGAGGCGCGCGGCGATCGCGTTGGACGGCGCCACGAGCACGCCCGCGTCCTCGAGCGCGGCCGCCTGCGCGCCGGCGTCCTGCGGATCGCCCCGGGTCCCGCAGACGCGCGCGATCACCGGGCGGTCGCGGGACAGCTCGGCGAGCGCGGGCGCCAGCGCTCCGGCCGGATCGGCGTGCGCGCCGTAGCCGGTGACGACGTCGAGCAGGACGCAGCCCACGCCGTCGTCGCCGGCGGCCCCGCGCAGCAGCTCCAGGCGCACGGTCGGGTCGACCATCGGGTGCGGGCGCCCCTGGGTGTACTTCTCCTCCCCGAGGTCCAGGATCTCGTGCCCGGGCCCGAGGATCGTCATCGCCTCGTGCGCGAGCGAGCCGCCGGAGTAGAGCCCGACGAGGCGGCCGCCCGGCGGCGCCGGCCGCGGCTCCAGCGCGCCCGCGTCCGGCGGCGCGACCTCGGCGGCCGCGTAGGCTGCGGCGTCGAGCGTCGGGTGGACCTCGAACGGCGTGTCGCCGCCGTCCCAGCCCACGAACGCGGCGACGACGCGCTTGCCCCGCACGTCGACCGCGCCGAGCGTCCGCACCGCCGCGCGATCGGGCGGCTTGGACACGAGCAGCAGCGTCTCCGTGTCGTAGTCGGCGGCAAGCAGCCGCATGCCCTCGCGGAACATCAGCCCCCCGACGGCGGCCGACAGGTCGCGCCCGCCGACCCCGACGATCTGCGAGACGCCGGTGCCCGCGGCGTCCAGCAGCGCCGCCACCTCCTGCGCGCCGGTGCCCGCGGCGGCGACGATGCCGACCGGGCCCGCGCGCACGACGTTGGCGAAGCCGAGCCCGACCCCGCCGAGCATCGCCGTGCCGCAGCCCGGGCCCATGACCAGCAGCCCGCGCTCGGCGCCGCGGCGCTTGAGCGCGACCTCGTCGGCGACCGGGACGTGGTCGGAGAACAGGAACACGTGCAGGCCGGCGGTCAGCGCCCGGTGGGCCTCGAGCGTGGCGTACTCGCCGGGGACCGAGATCAGCGCGACGTTGGCCTCAGCGAGCCGCTCCGCCGCCGCCGGGAGCGACCGCGGCGCGTCCTCGGCCGGCTCGCCGGCGGGCGACGGCGGCCCACCGGCGGGCGGGCCGCCGTCGAGCTCGCGGGAGAGGGCGTCCAGCTCCGCCGCGTCGCCGTCGATCGCGATCACGACGTCGGTCGGCGCCGCCTCGCAGCTCACGCCGAGCGCCCGGAGCCGCTCGAGGTTGGCCGGTGTCCCCATCAGCGCCTCGCAGGCGCGCACGCCCGGCCGCGCGCGCGCGCCGCCGGCGACGCGCATCAGGCGAACGCTGTCGACGTAGCGGTCGTGGACGACGCGGACGTGCCAGGTCATGCCGTCACCGCGTCCGGGACGATCCACGTGCCGTCGCGGCCGTCGACGGCGTCCACCAGCGCCTCCGCGGACGTGATCACCGCGCGCCTGCCGTGCTCGACGAAGCGCTCGGCCGACTCGATCTTGGGCCCCATGCTGCCCGCCGGGAACTCGCCCTGCGCGAGCGAGCGCATCGCGTCCGAGACCGTGATCCTCGCCAGCTCGCGCGCCCAGCGCGTGCCGAAGTCGATCGCGACGCGGCGGACGCCGGTGACCAGCACGAGCAGCTCGGCATCGACCGCGAGCGCGAGCTCGGCGGAGCAGCGGTCCTTGTCGACGACGCCGGCGACGCCGGCCAGGCCGCCGTCGGTGCCGGAGACGGGGATCCCGCCGCCGCCCGCCGCGATCACCATGGTCCCGGCCTGCAGCAGCGCGCGCACGTGCTCGCTGCCGATGACCGCCGCCGGGCGCGGGCTCGGCACGACCCGCCGCCACCCCCGGCCGGCGTCGAAGACGACGTCCCAGCCGCGCTCCGCCGCCAGCTGCCGAGCCTCGGCGGCGGAGTAGAACGGCCCCACGGGCTTGACGGGCGGCGCCGTCACCGCCTCCACGGGGTCGATCCGCACGCGCGTGAGCAGCACGGCGGTGGGCACGCCCGGGTCGACGTCGGCGATCGCCGTCTGCAGCAGGTAGCCGATCTGGCCCTGCGTCATCGCGGTGAGCACGTCCAGCGGCAGCGGCGGCACTTCCGCGGCGCCGAGCTCCTGCTGGAGCGCGAGCGCGCCCACCTGCGGGCCGTTCCCGTGGGTGAGCGTGAGCTCGTGCCCCGCCGTGTGGAGCGCGACGACGTGCTCGGCGACCGTCCGCGCATTGCGCAGCTGCTGGCTCCACGTCCCCGCCTCGCCCGCCCGGATGAGCGCATTGCCACCGATGGCGACGACGATGCGCACGGCTAGTGGTTCCTTCGGTGGGTCCGCGCGTGCTTGGGCGGGATGCAGGCGGATGCCTGGGAAGGACGCAGGAAGGGTGCAAGGGCAGCGCCCTTGCCCCTGACGAGGACACCCCCAGGCGCCGGCTGCGCCCGCCCAAGTGCGTGGGGACTCGCCGAAGGGGCCACTTTACGAGGCTCGGACTACCAACCAGATGGCGTGCGCCGGGCGGTCCGACGGGTTGGCCCAGGAGTGCGCGCGGGTGGTGCGGAAGTGGATCGAGTCGCCGGCCGCGAGCGCGTGCGTCTCGCCGTCGATCGTGAACGTCATCTCGCCCTCCAGCAGCACCACGAGCTCCTCGCCGGGATGGCTCATCGGCACCGGCCCGCTGTCGGCGCACGGCTCCACGACGGCGTCGGCGCCCGCCATCAGGAAGCCGCCGTAGCGGCCCGACAGGTTGCCCAGCTCGAGGCCCTGCTTGGACGTGTAGACGCGGGAGCGCTCCTCGCCGCGCACGACGGTGACGTCGCGCGCGCCGTCCGGCTCGTCGACGAAGTAGGAGACGCTCTTGCCGAGGGCCGCCGCGACCTTCATCAGGCTCGCGATCGTCGGCGTCATGCCGCTCTTCTCGATCTTGTGGACCGCGCCCGTGGAGAGCCCGGCGCGCTGCGCGAGCTGGGCCAGCGACCAGCCGCGCTCGGTTCGGGCGCGCGCGACCTTGGCGCCGATCTCCGACACCGTGCGCTCGATGTGCGGCAGGGCCGTGGTCCTCGTGGCAGCCATGGCGTTTCCTATGGTATACGCCGCAGTCAAGCCCTCCCGAGTGTTCGTATCCCGCGTGACGGCGAGCTTTCCCGACTCCGCGGCTTGACGCCTCGGGGATCGGATCGTATTGTCGCGTTCACGATCGGAGATGGGTCGTCGACGCCGAGAGGAGGGCCATCGTGCCGAAGTCCGGGGACATCCAGCTGCCTGAGAAGGGCACCGAGCTCTTCGACACCTCCGAGAAGGTCTTCCCCGATGTGCAGGCGGAGCCGGGCGAGAAGGCGTACACGTTCATGCACACCGTGCCCTACGAGGGCTCGGTGGGGCTGGTGAACCTGCTCACCACGACGCGGATCCGCCGCAAGGGGTTCGAGACGCACCTGGTGCTGTACGGGCCCGGCGTGCTGATGGCGTCCGGCTCGCGCGGCTTCCCGAAGGTCGGCGACGAGGCGTTCCCGGGCCACATGGCGATCAACAACCAGATCCGCACGCTGATCGACGAGGGTGCCAACGTGTACGCCTGCCGCTTCGCGTCCGGCGCGCTGTACGGCTTCCCGGAGAACCTGCTGATGGACGGCGTGAGGCCGTTTCACCCGCTGGACGTGCTGGACGCCGCGCTGACCGCCTGGCGCGACAAGGCGTTCCAGCTGAACACCTGGACCGTCTAGGGCGCGATGCTGGTGCTGGACCGCGAGGCGGCCGTCGCGGCGTGGCGGCGCGCCGAGGCGCGGATCTACCCCTCCGTGATGGTCAACGCCTCGCTGTACGAGCAGTACATCGAGGTCGTGCGCGCCGTCGCCGGGGAGCTGGGCGACGTGCGGACCGAGGACGACCTGGTGACCGCATGGCGCGAGCGGCGCGACGTGGTCACGGAGGTCGTCTCGCGCTCGGCGCCGCCGCTGCTCGTGCTCATGGACCTCGAGGCGGTGCGCGACGCCGCGTTCTGCCACCGCCACCGCGAGGTCACGCGCGAGCACGGCAAGGAGATCGCGCGCCGGCGGCTCGAGGACGCCCGGCGCACCGGCGCCGAGTGGGTCGTCCTGTTCGAGGACGTCACGCCGCTCGGCATGCAGCGGCTCGAGATGCACGTGGCGAGCGGGCGGGCGCTGCACGCCTCCTCCGAGCTCCCGCTCGATGCCGGGCGGCCGCGCTACAAGCTGGAGGTCGTCCAGCTCGACCCGGCCGACGGCGCCTGGTTGCTCGACCGGCCGCCGCTCACGCCCGAGCGCACGTACGACACCCGCGAGGAATGGGAGGCGCGCATCGAGCAGGCGCGCGACCTGTTCGGGAGGCGATGACAGTGGCCACCCACCCCCAGAAGATCATCGACGCCCACTGCCACATCGGCGAGATCCCGCCGTGGAAGTACTACGACCTCGAGCATCCGGTGAAACCGACGGTCTACGACCACCCGACGCCGAAGGACTTCGTCAAGCGCCACATGGACGAGTTCAAGATCGAGCGGGCGCTCACGATGTCCAACTACGGCGTGCCCGTGCACGAGATCTCGTTCGACCTCAACGAGGTCGTGATGGACGCGGCAACCGGCAACGATCGCATCCTGGCGGCGATCTGGGTCTCGTTCCTGCCGCGCAACGCGGAGATGACGCGCAAGGCGCTGAAGCTCGCGGGCGAGACGCGCGTCGTCGCGCTGAAGACCACGTTCCTGCTGGGCGGGAATCCGGACCCGAACCAGTGGGACGAGGAGACCCTCGCGCTCGCCGACGAGTGCTTCGACGCCTGCGAGAAGCACGACCTGATGTTCCACTTCCA
>JBIOTP010000137.1:0-2640 GCA_044865965.1 Solirubrobacteraceae bacterium | reverse complement strand
CCGAACGACCAAAGGCCAAACGCGTGTTCGGGCGTTGGGCGGCGCTGGTGTGGCGGGTAAGCGTCGGTGCCCCGCCGCCGTCAAGCGCTTCGCGCTCTGACGTGTGTCTGACTGAATGTCCGAAATCCGGGCGTGTTTCACGCAGCCGGTTTCGGGGGTCGGGGTCATGGCGGTGGGCTGTTGATGGTAGGTCAGTCGGGGGCCGTGGGCAACGGCGTAGCTGCGCGTCGCCGGGCGGTCAAGAGCACCGCTGCGCGGCGAGCTCTGCTCGGCCCTGTCGGGCTGCTCTTGACAGCCCGGCGCCGCTGCGCTGATGCGGCGGTCAGGTTGGGCAGGGGACCTGCCCGGGATGACGGCGGCGGTCATAGCGCGAGCCTCAGCGAGCGGTGGTAGGCGATGCGGGCGGCGCGCGCGCGTTCGAGGCCGCGGCGGCGGGCGGCGCGGATCCGCGGTCCGCGGCCTTCGTGCTCGTCGTCGGGGGTGACGTAGCCGATGCCGGCGTGCAGGCGCACCCGGTTGTACTGGTCGCGGACGGCGTCAAGCTCGCGTGCCAGGTCAGCGGGGTCGGCGAGCTGGCACAGGTGCGGCCAGTCGTACTTGACGTGCCCGAACAGCGACTCGATGTGCGCCTGATCGGTCGGCGTGCCGGGGCGGCCGTAGTGGGTCGCGATCGCGTGCAGGGCCATGAACTCGCGCGTCGACCCCGACGTCATCTGCGCGCCGTTGTCAGACACCGCCAGCAGCACCGGGCGGCGCTCCTCGGCCGGCCGGTCGGCCTGGGCGAGGACCTGCTGCATCAGGCCTTCGCGTTCCAGCGCGCGGGTGAACAGCAGCTTGACCTGCAGCGACGTCGCCTCCGGGCACAGCAGCGTGTCGATCCACTTGCGCGACACGAGGTCGAGAATCGCCAGCGCGTCGGTGCCGGCGGCCGGGAAGCTGGATAGGTCGTAGCCCCACACCTGGCGGGGCTTGTAGTCCACCCACTCCGGCCACGGCGCCCTGACCGACAGCGAGCGCGGCGGCCGGTAGGGCAGTGCGCGGCCGTGCGCGAGCAGCACCCGCAGCACGCTCGACGGCGACACCCACACATCGCCCTCATAGGAGCCGCGGTGCGCGAGCTTGCGATGCGAGCCGTCGATCTCACCCCACCGCTCGGCCAAGGCGAGGATCTTGGCCACCTCCTCGGGCAGCAGGCCGTGAACCGCGTGTCCGCCCCCGGGCCGGTCCGCCAGCTCCCCGGCCTGCGCGCGCTGCCGCCAGCGGCGCGCCCGACGCTGATCGAGCCCCAGCAGCCGGCAGCCGCGCCCCAACGTCCACCCGCCCACGGTCATCCCGTCAAGCAGCTCGAGCAGCCTGCGCTTGACGGCGACGTCAACGCGGGCGGGGATGCGGCCTACCAGCCCGAGCGCGTTTTTCCCCGCAACGCGACCAGCTCGATCGCCTGCTCCTTGACCGTCTCCTCCAACCGGGCGATCTCCGCCCGCGCCGCCTGCAGCTCCGCATCGGCCGCGCCGTCGCGGCGCCCCGGCCTGGACTGCGCCAAGCCAGCCAGCACCGACTCCCGCGCGACCCGCCGGATCCGCATGATCGTCGTCGGATCGACGTTGTACCGCTCGGCCGCCTGCCGCTGCGTCAGCTCGCCGGTCAGCAGCTGCTGCCAGATCTGGTACTTCTCCTCCGCCGACAACGGCCGCTTGCGCCGGCCGCCGGGCTTGGCATCCTTTGCTCCGGACATGCTCCTCCTCGGGGGCCCTGTCTGACTCCCGGCCCGGATCGTCGCACGTCAAACCACGTGGCGTGAAAAAACGGCGGATTTCGGACAGGCACTCAGACGCAGAACACCGGGAGCGGGGCGAGCGGACGCGGATCGTGGGACAGGGCGAGTTGGTCCGTGAGCGCGCGTGGCCGAGCGGGGAGCCGAATGTGCCGATGACCCGCGACGGCGCCGGGCTCGTGCCGCGCCGTGAGGGTCGGCATTTGTTGATCGTGGGCGCGACCGGGTCGGGGAAGACGGTCAGCGCGCGCCGGTGGCTTTTGGCGCGGATCGTGGCTGATGGGGTCGCGGTGCTGGCCACCGATCCGAAGGGCGATCGCGGCTTGGAGCGCGATCTGCGCGATGCCGCCCGGTGGGTGGGGCGGCCGTTGGTGGTCTTCGATCCGCGCGACCCGGCGACGGAGCGGTGGAATCCGTTGTGGAGCGAGGACACGGGCGCGGTCGTGTCGCGGTTGGTGGCGCCGATCGGAGCCGGCGAGGGCAACGCCCGCTATTACGCCGATCTCGTGCAGATCCACCTCGGCACCGTCGCGGCCGGCCTGCGCGCCGCTGGGCTGTGGCCCGCGAACGTGCCGCTACTGCTGCAGGCGGCGCAGCTGTCGAGCTTCGACGCGCTCTACCGGCTGGTCCGTGATCGCGCGGGCGAGCAGGCCGAGGTCACGGCGCGGCTGCGAGAGCACCGGACGGTGCTCTCAAGCCGAGAGGTGCGGCGCGATCTGATGGGCGGGATCCTGCGGCTGCGGGTCACGGCCGGGGAGACCTGGCGGACGGTTCTCACGCCGGATCCCGAGCGCGGGGCGATCGCGTTGCCGGCGGCGATGCGCGCGGGAGCGATCGTGCTGGTGCGCACCTGGGTTGATGATCTG
>JBIOTP010000136.1:0-22375 GCA_044865965.1 Solirubrobacteraceae bacterium | reverse complement strand
ACGCGTGATCTCACCCCGCGTAGACCGCCTGCTCGAACATGTCGACTCGCCGTATGCGAGCGTGATCGTCGCCGCCAAGCGCGCGCGGCAGATCAACTCCTACTACCACAACCTCGGCGAGGGCACGTTCGAGGAGTTCCCGCCGCCGATGGTCGACACGGCCTCGAAGAACTACCTGACCATCGCGCTCGAAGAGGTCGCGAACGGGAAGGTCGCCTACCGCTACCGAAGCTAGCGGCGTGCCGCGGATCCTGCTCGGAGTCTGCGGTGGGATCGCGGCCTTCAAGGCGCTGGAGTTCACGCGCCTGGCCACCAAGGCGGGGCACAGCGTGCGCGTCGTGCAGACCGAGGCGTCCACGCGCTTCGTCGGCACCGCGTCGTTCTCCGGGATCACCGGCGCCCCCGTCCTGATCGGCGAGTTCGAGCCCGACCCGCTGCGGGGGGCCTTCCCGGGCGACCCGGCGCCCGAGGACGCGCCGCTGTCGCACCTCGCGCTGGTCGACCGCGCCGACGTCTTCCTGATCGCGCCGGCCTCCGCGAACACGCTCGCGAAGCTCGCCCACGGCCTCGCCGACAACCTCCTCAGCGCCGCCGCGCTGGCCTGCCGGCGACCGCTGATCGTCGCTCCGGCGATGAACAACCTGATGTACGAGCACGCCGCCACCCAGGCCAACCTCGCCGCGCTGCGCGAGCGCGGCGTGATCGTGCTCGAGCCCGGCACGGGCGCGCTGGGCTCGCCCGGGGAGTGGGGGATCGGCCGCCTGCCCGAGCCGCCCGAGCTGCTCGCGGCGGTCGAGCGCGTGCTGCACAGAGGCGGGAGCCTCGACGGACTGAACGTCCTCGTCACCGCCGGCGGCACGCGCGAGCCGATCGACGCCGTGCGGTTCGTCGGCAACCGCTCCTCGGGGCGCATGGGCCTCGCGCTGGCCGCGGAGGCCGAGCGCCGCGGCGCGCGGGTGACCGTCGTCGCCGCCAACGTGTCCATCGCCCGCCCGCCGGGCATCGAGTACGTCGACGTGGAGACCGCCGAGCAGCTCGCCGCCGCCTGCGACGCCCGCTTCGACGCCTGCGACGTGCTGCTGATGGCCGCCACGGTCGCCGACTACCGGCCCGCGGACGCCCAGGCCGGCAAGCTCAAGAAGGATGCGACGGGCGGGGAACTGAACCTGCGCCTGACCCGTACAACGGACGTGCTCTCCCGCCTCGCCGCCCGTCGCCGCACCGACCAGCTGCTGGTGGGGTTCGCCGCCGAGCACGGCGAGGGGGCGCTCGCCTACGGGCGCGAGAAGCTCGAGCGTAAGGGACTGGACGCCATAGTCGTGAATGACATAGGCGGCGAGGGCATCGGGTTCGACGCCGCCGACAACGAGGTGTGGATCGTCACGCCCGGCGACGAGCGCCACGTCCCGCGCGCCTCGAAGGACCGGATCGCGGCCGCGATCCTGGACACCGTCTTGAACCGCCGTTCATCATCCGACATGAAAGTGCGCCCCTGAATGGAACCGCTCGAGGAAGCCGCCCCGGGAGGCCTTGCCCCCGCCGAGATCGAGGCCGCGGTCTCCATCGCCCGGCGCGTCGAGGACAACATCCGCCGCGCCGTGGAGGTGCGCGCGGAGGTGCTCGAGCACGTCGTCGTGACGCTGCTCGCCGAGGGCCACATCCTCGTCGAGGACTATCCGGGGGTCGGCAAGACCGCGCTCGCGCGCGCGCTGTCGCGTTCGATCGACTGCCAGTTCGCGCGCGTGCAGTGCACCGCCGACCTGCTGCCGGCCGACATCGTCGGCACGAACGTCTACAACCAGCGCGAGGCGCGCTTCGAGTTCCGCCCCGGCCCGATCTTCGCGAACATCGTGCTCGTCGACGAGGTCAACCGCGCCTCGCCGAAGACGCAGTCGGGCCTCCTCGAGTGCATGCAGGAGCGCCACGTCACCGTCGACGCGATGTCGCACGAGCTGGCGCGGCCGTTCATGGTCTTCGCGACGCAGAATCCCGTCGAGTACGAGGGCACGTACCCGCTGCCCGAGGCGCAGGTCGACCGCTTCATGGTCCGGCTCTCGCTCGGCTACCCCGAGCCGTCCGCCGAGGCGGGGATGCTCGCCGGCCACGAGTCGCACGACAGCGTGCTCGACCTCGAGCCGGTGATCGACCGCGCGGAGGTCGTCGAGGCGGTCGAGACCGCGCATCGCGTGCACGCCTCCAAGGCGCTGCGCGACTACATCGTGGCGCTGCTGCGCCATACGCGCGCGGACTCGCGGGTGGAGCTCGGCGCGTCGCCGCGCGCCGGCCTGATGCTGCTGCGGGCAGCGAAGGCGCGGGCGCTCGTGCAGGGGCGCGACCACGCGCTGCCCGACGACGTCCAGGGGCTCGCCGACGCCGTGCTCGCCCACCGCATCATGCTCGTGCCGGAGGCGGCCGGCGTGAAGCGCGGCGAGATCGTGGCCGACGCCATCGCCGCGACCCCGGCGCTTTAGTGGTCCCGCCCGCGAACACGCACACTGCCAGGCGGCCGCTGATCACCGCCTGGCTGTGTCCTCGTCAGGGGCAAGGGCGCTGCCATTGCACCCTTCCTGCGTCCTTGCCAGGCGGCGCCAGCGACCCCCTGGACAGCGCGCTTGCCCGCGCGCGGAACCACTAGGAGACTTCTATCCATGCGGTCCGCGATCGGCTGCGCGGCGCTCGGAGCCCTCCTGCTGGTGGTCGCCGGCACGTTCGACGCCGAGCCGCTCTACGTCACCGGCTCGGCCCTGCTGCTGCTCGGCGCGGGCGCGGCCGCGTGGATCGGGATCGGCTCCCACGGCGCGACGATCCGGCGCGAGATCGGCGTGCGCTCGGTGATGGAGGAGCAGCCGCTGCAGGTGCGCATCATCGCCCGCTCGGGGTCGTTCACGCTGCCGCCCGGCTGGATCGACGAGCCGCTGCTGCCCGAGCCGATCCGGCTGCCCGCCGGGCGCCGCGAGGCGCGCGTGCGCATCGAGGTGACGTTCGGGCGCCGCGGCCGCCGGCGGCTCGCGCCGCCCGCGCTCGTCCTGCGCGACCCGTTCGGGCTCGCCCAGCGCGTGATCGCCGGGCCGGCGACCGACGAGGTGCTGGTGCTGCCGCGGACGTTCCCGGTGAACGTGACGGCCGGCGGCGGCGACGCCACGCCCGCACACGCGCGCGCCACCCTGCTGGCCGCCGCGGAGACGGAGATCGACGGCCTGCGGCCCTGGCGCGCGGGGTCGCCGGCGTCGCGCATCCACTGGCCGGCGCTCGCCCGCGGCCACGGGCTGATGGAGCGCAAGCTGATCTCGGAGGCCGACTCGCGGCCGCTCGTGCTGCTGGACCCGCGCGCGCCCGCGTCGCAGGAGGCGCTCGACGCGGCCGTTCGCGCCGCCGCCTCGCTGACCGTCCACTTCGCCCGCCGCACCGGCTGCTCGCTGCTGCTGCCCGGTGACCGCCGGGCCGCGGTGATCGAGCACGACCTGCTCGCCTGGCCGGCCGCCCACGTCCGGCTCGCGCTGCTCGACGAGGCCGCCGGGCCCGCGCTCAGCGCCGCCCAGAACCGCCGTGGCCTCGTCGTCTACGTCGCCGCCCGCCCCGTCGAGCGCGCGCCCCGCGGGCTCGGCCGCACGCCCGGCGGCTGCCTCGTCGTCGTGCCCGGCTCGCTGCCGAACCGCCGCGCCGTGCTCGAGGTGGCCGGCTGCCGCGCCTACGTGTCCGGCCGCGCCGGCGGCGCGGCCGCCGTCGCCGCGCTGGAGGGGGCCGCGTGACCGCGGCCGCCGTCCCCCGCTCGGCCCGCGTGACCGCGCGCGTGCGCTCGGGGGCCGGCGAGCCGGTGCTGTCGGTGCCCGTCGCGCGCGGGCTCGCGTTCACGGCGCTCGCCGCGTGGGGCGCGCTGCACTGGATGGCGCTGATGCAGCCGGCGCAGCCCGGCCGGGGCTGGCTCGTCGTGGGCGTCGGGCTCGCGGCCGTGTTCGCGATGCTCGCCGCCGGGCGGCTGCCGGGCCGCTGGCGCCCGCTCGGCGCGCTCGCCGCCGTGCCCCCGCTGCTCGCGCTCGCGCTGCTGGCCGGGGGCGTCGACGACGCCCTCCTGCGCCCCGCGCGCTGGGACGAGCTCACCGGCGGCATCGCCCGCGGCATCTCCGACCTGCCGGGCGTGCGCGTCCCCTACCAGGGCGTCGACCCGTGGGTGCGGCTCGTGATCCCGCTCGGCGGCAGCGTCCTCGTCCTGCTGGCGGCGCTGCTCGCGTTCTGGCCGCGCAGGCGGACGCTCGGCCGCCCGCTGAGCGCACACATCGTGCTGGTCACGCTCTACGTGGTGCCGATCGTGGCGCTCGACCTGCGCGGCGAGTTCCTGCGCGGCGCGGTGCTGGCGCTGCTCATGGTCGCCTTCCTGCGCCTCGAGAAGCTGCGCGCCCGCGACGCCGTCGGGGCGGCGACGCTCGCGCTCGTCGCGACGCTGCTGGCGCTCGTGGCCGCGCCCACGCTGAACCGCGACACGCCGTGGTGGGACTACGAGACGTGGGCGCTGGAGACGTCGGCCTCGAAGTCGACCGCGTTCAGCTGGGACCACAGCTACGGGCCGCTGAACTGGCCGCGCGACGGCCGCGAGCTGCTGCGGGTCAAGGCGCGCCAGGTCGCCTACTGGAAGGCGGAGAACCTCGACGACTTCGACGGCAGCCGCTGGCGCCGGGTGGACCCGGGCGTGGAGGCGCCCGGCGAGCTGCCGAGCAACCGCACGGCGCTGCGTCAGTGGACGCAGACGATCCGCGTCGCGGTGCGCAACCTGCGCTCGGAGACGTTCATCACCGCCGGCTACGCGTCGGGCGTGAACCTGCGCGGAGTGTCCGGGATCCAGACGCTCGACGGCGCCTACGACGCGGAGCGCACGCTACGGCGCGGCGACACGTACACCGCCCAGGTCTACGCCCCGCGCCCGATCGAGACCCAGCGCCGCGCGGCCGGCACCGACTACCCGAGCGACCTGCGGATCTACCGGACGTTCAACGTCGCGCTCCCGGGGGGGAGCGCCACCAACGTCACCGTCCCCGCGTTCGGCGTCCCGCTCGACCTGATGGAGTCCGGCGCGCCCACCGCCGGCGGCGCCGACGTCGTGCGGCGCCTCGAGGACGGTCCGCTCGGCGACGTGTGGGCGCTCTCCCAGCGCCTCAAGCGCGGCGCCAAGACGCCGGAGGACTACGTCCAGCGCGTGCTCGCCTTCCTCGGCGACGGCTACTCCTACACGGAGACGCCGCCCCCCGCCGCCCGCACGCTCCCCGGCTTCCTCTTCCAGGCCAAGACCGGCTACTGCCAGATGTTCTCCGGCGCGATGGCGCTGCTGATGCGGATGGCGGGCATCCCCGCGCGCGTCGCCACCGGCTTCACGTCCGGCGCGTTCGACTCCAAGACCGGCGAGTACGTGGTCCGCGACCTCGACGCGCACTCGTGGGTCGAGGTCTACTACCCGAACTACGGCTGGGTGACGTTCGACCCGACGCCGGCCGCGGCGCCGCCGCGCAGCCAGCCCAACGAGAACGCGACCGTGCCCAACAGCGCCGTCGCGCGCCCGCCGAACCTCGGCGGCGACCTGCCGTCCTCGCGCTCCGACGCGAACACGGATGCGCCGGGCCGGCCGCTCTGGGCGATGGTGCTGATCCTCGCCGCGCCGCTCGCGCTGCTCGCGCTCGCCGCCACGCTCGTCCAGCGCCGGCGCGCCGGCGCCCGGCCCGCGCTGTCGGAGCTGGAGCGGGCGCTGCGTCGCACCCGCCGCGAGCCGGCGCCCGGGACCACGCTGCAGTCGCTCGAGCTGCGCTTCGCCGCGACGCCCGCGGCCGCCGGCTACGTGCGCGCGCTGCGCGAGGCGCGGTACCGCGGCCGCCCCGGCACGCCGACGCGCGCGCAGCGCCGCGGCCTGCGTGCGGAGCTCGCCCGCGGGGGCGGGCTGGGAGGCCGCCTGCGCGCGTGGTGGGCGCTGCCGCCCCGGTGACAGCGGCCCCCGGCGCCCCTACACTCGACCAGATGGACGACGTGTACGACCTCTATCAGCGAGGCTTGACGCTGCTGGAGGACGGGAGCTTCCACGCCGCCGTCGTGCCGCTCGCGAAGGCCCGCGATTTAGAGCCGGAGAAGACCTCGATCCGCGAGGCGCTGGGCCGCGCGTACTTCCGCTCAGGGAGCTTCGAGGAGGCGCGCGCGGAGTTCGAGGCGGTCGTCGAACGCGCCCCCACCAACGACTACGCGCTGTTCTGCCTGGGCCGCTCGCTCATGCAGCTGGGCCGCAGCGCCGAGGCGCGCAAGCCGCTCACGCTGGCCGCGACGATGAACCCCAAGCGCCGCGACTATCGGATCTATCGCGACAGGGCGCGCAAAGCGGCCTGACGCTGCTACCCTGAATGCACAGCTTTTCGCGGCCGAAGGCCATTTTGGGAAGCGGGCGAAGAGCCCGCTTTTTTGTTGACGAGGGAGGTGAGATGAGCACGATCCAGACCGACATCGAGGCCCGCTTGGCCAAGGTTGAGCCGGGCGTCGAGGTGCTCCTCGCGGAGCTCGTCAACGGCAGCCTCGTGCGGGTCTTCATCGACCATCCCCAGGGCGTCTCGCTCGACCTGTGCGAGCGGGTCACGAACCACCTCGCCTCGGTGCGCGACCGCTACGCGCTCGAGGTCTCCTCGCCCGGGACCGAGCGGCCGCTGAGCAAGCCAGAGCACTTCCGCCGCTACGTTGGCCGTCGCGCGCGCGTGCGCACACGCGAGCGCCACGACGGCCACCGCTCGTTCACCGGCGAGCTGCTGGGCGCCACCGACGAGGAGATCACGGTGGCGGCCGACACCGGCGTCGTCTCGATCGCCTACACCGACATCCATCGTTCGAACCTCGTGGGAGACTGAGGCCCATGTCCGCAGAGATCGTCGAAGCAGTCAAGGCGCTCGGGCGCGAGAAGGGCATCTCCGAGGAGAAGCTGATGGGGGCGCTGGAAGACGCGCTGCTGTCGGCCTACAAGAAGCAGCCCGGCGCGGCGCGCTACGCCCGCGTCCGCATGGACCGCGACTCCGGCGACTTCATCGTCGAGGAGTTCCTGCTGCCGCCGGACCTCGAGGACCAGCTGCTGGACGAGGCCGAGGAGCAGGCCACCGGCGCGCTCGAGCGCCGCGTGGACCCGGAGACGGGCGAGATCATCGTCCCCGAGGCGCCCGACATCGACCCCGCGCGGCTGACCGACTTCGAGGATCAGATCGAGCTGCGCGACGTCACGCCGCACGACTTCGGCCGGATCGCCGCGCAGACCGCCAAGCAGGTGATCCTGCAGCGGATCCGCGAGGCCGAGCGCGACATGATGTTCGAGGAGTACCGCGACCGCGTCGGCGAGCTGATCACCGGCATCGTTCAGCAGTCCGACTCCCGCTACACGCTCGTGCAGCTGCGCGAGCGCGTGGAGGCGCTGCTGCCGAAGTCCGAGCAGGTGGATGGCGAGCGCTACGACCACTCGCAGCGCATCAAGGCCGTGATCAAGGAGGTCTCGTCCTCCACCCGGGGGCCGAGCATCATCGTCTCCCGGCGCGACCCGGAGCTGATCAAGAAGCTGTTCGAGCTCGAGGTGCCGGAGATCGCCGACGGCCTGGTGGAGATCACCGGCGTCGCCCGCGAGCCCGGTTATCGCTCGAAGATCGCGGTCGTCTCGCACGCCGACGGCGTCGACCCGGTCGGCGCCTGCGTGGGCCCGCGCGGCTCGCGCGTGCGGATGGTCGTATCCGAGCTGCGCGGCGAGAAGATCGACATCATCCCGTACAACGACGAGCCGGCCCGCTTCGTGGCCAAGGCGCTCTCGCCGGCGCGGGTGCGCGAGGTGCTCGTCGACGACGAGAACAAGCAGGCGACGGTGATCGTGCCGGACGACCAGCTGTCGCTGGCGATCGGGCGCGAGGGCCAGAACGCGCGGCTCGCCGCGCGGTTGACCGGCTGGCGGGTCGACATCCGCTCGGAGACCGAGTTCGCGAAGGAAGAGCAGGACTCGGGCTACGAGGAGGAGGAGACCGGCGGGCGCTGCGCCGCGATCCTCGCCAATGGCAGGCGGTGCCCCAACGCAGCACTTCCAGGTTCGCGCTACTGCGGGTTGGACGCGCACCAGGCGCTTGCCAACAAAGACAGCGACCGCGTCGGGGCGTAAGAGTCACGTCCCTGAGCGCCGCTGCATCGGCTGCGGAGCGCGCGCGCCCCAGGCGCATCTCGTCCGCTTCGCTACCGTGGGGGGGCGCGTGGTGCCGGATCCCGACCGGGCCCTACCCGGGCGCGGCGCCTGGCTCCACGAGACTCGCGAATGCTGGGAGGCGGCGACGGCCCGTCGCGCCTTCAACCGCGCCTTCAGGGCGCAGGTTTCGATCCCCGAGGACACCGTAGACTTCATAGATAGATGGCCAAGAAGCGCGTCCACGAGCTAGCCAAGCAGTACGACATGCCCACCCAGGAGGTCCTCAAGCGCCTGCAGGCGTACGGCCTCCAGGTGAAGGCCGCAGCGACCGCCGTGGACGAGAAGCTCGCCGACGCCGCGCTGACCGGCAAGCCGAAGCCCAAGGAGGCCACCGACGGCGTGCCGCGCCAGCCGCAGCCGGCGGTCCAGCCGCGCGCCGGCTTCGGCCACGGCACCGCGCGCGCGCCGCGCCCCGACAACCTGCCCAAGCCCAAGCCCAAGCCGCCGGGCGACGGTCGGCAGCCGCCGGGCGACGGCGGGGCTCCGCCGGCCGCCCCGCGCCGCGACGGCCAGCAGCAGCAGCAGCCGCCGCAGCAGCCGCAGGCCCAGCAACCAGGCGCCGAGCGCCGGCAGCGCCCGACGCGCTCCTCACTGCAGGGCGAGCGCACCCCCGGCGCCGCCGGCGGCGTGCGCCGCGTCGTGATCGACTCCCAGGCCTCCCGTCGCCAGGGCACCGGCGGCGGTCCGAGCGGCGGCCCGGGCGGCGGCCCCGCCCACGCGCCGCAGCGCCCGCCCCGCCGGCGCGGCGGCCGGCGCCGGCGCGGCACCTACGAGGAGCCCACGCCGCAGGACGTCACCAGCCTGCGCGCCGACGTCATCAAGGTCAACTCGGGCTCGACGGTCAAGGACGTCGCGGAGTACCTCGGCGTCGCCGTCCCCGAGGTGATCAAGAAGCTGATGGGGCTGGGGGAGATGGCGACGCTCACCCAGACGCTGTCCGACGACGCGATCCAGGTGATCGCCGACGAGTTCGACAAGGAGATCGAGATCGTCCACGCCGCCGACGAGGCGGAGGCGGAGGTCGCGTTCGAGGACGCCGAGGAGGACCTCCAGCCGCGTCCGCCGGTGGTCACGATCATGGGCCACGTCGACCACGGCAAGACGTCGCTGCTGGACGCCATCCGCCAGACCGAGGTGGCGGCGGGCGAGGCGGGCGGCATCACCCAGCACATCGGCGCCTACCAGGTCCACCAGGACGGCCGCACGATCACGTTCCTCGACACGCCGGGCCACGAGGCGTTCACCGCCATGCGGGCCCGCGGAGGGCAGGCCGGCGACATCGCCGTGATCGTCGTCGCCGCCGACGACGGCGTCAAGCCGCAGACGCGCGAGGCTGTCGACCATGCCAAGGCGGCCGAGGTGCCGATGCTGGTGGCGGTCAACAAGATCGACAAGGAGGGCGCCGCCCCGGATCGCGTGCGCACCGAGATGACCCAGCTCGGGCTGCAGCCCGAGGAGTGGGGCGGCGACACGATGTTCGTCGACGTGTCGGCCAAGACCAAGCAGGGGCTCGACGACCTGCTCGAGGGCATCCTCCTGCTCGCCGAGGTCGAGGAGCTCAAGGCCAACCCGGCCGTCCAGGCGTCGGGCGTGGTCATCGAGTCCAAGCTCGACCCCGGGCGCGGCGCGGTCGTGACCGTCCTCGTCCAGCGCGGGACGCTGAGGGTCGGCGACGCGCTGGTGGCCGGCGCCCACTGGGGCCGGGTCCGCGCGATGAACGACTTCACCGGCAAGCGCGTGAAGCAGGCCGTGCCGTCAGAGCCGGTCGAGGTGCTCGGCTTCGACAGCGTGCCGGAGGCCGGCGAGTACGTGCGCGTGGTGGAGAACGACCGCCGGGCGCGCGCGCTCGCGAACGAGCGCGCGACGCGCCTGAAGCTCGAGCAGCAGGCCCGCCGCGGCGGCAAGAAGTGGTCGCTGGAGACGATCTTCGAGCAGCGCGAGGGGCTCAAGGAGCTCAGCCTGGTCCTCAAGGCCGACGTGTCGGGCTCGCTGGAGGCGTTCCAGGACGAGATCGCCAAGCTGCCGCAGCAGGAGATCCAGGTCGCGGTCGTCCACTCCGGCGTGGGCGGAATCACCGAGTCCGACATCAACCTCGCGGCCGCCTCGGAGGCGATCGTGCTCGGCTTCAACGTCCGGCCGGTCGGCGACGCCGCCGCCATCGCGGACCGCGAGGGCGTGGAGATCCGCACCTACTCGGTCATCTACCGCGCGTTCGACGAGCTGCGCGACGCCATGCAGGGCATGCTGGCGCCGGAGACCGTCGAGGACATCGTCGGCGCGCTCGAGGTGCGCCAGATCTTCCACGCCTCGCGCGTCGGCACGATCGCCGGCTGCATGGTCACCGAGGGCAAGATCACGCGCGGCGGCAAGGTGCGGCTGATCCGCGACGGCGCGGTCATCCACGACGGCGAGGTCGGCTCCCTGCGGCGCCTGCAGGACGACGTGCGCGAGGTCGCCGCCGGCTTCGAGTGCGGCGTGGTGCTGGCGAACTACGCCAACGTGGAGGAGGGAGACACGATGGAGGTCTACGAGACCCGCCAGGTCGAGCGTACGCTCTCATAAGAAGACAACGGCGGCCCACCCTCCCCCCAACTCCGGATCGTGACTTCCGAGGAGCGCGCATTCGTCATGCTGCTCCGGGTCCATCTCCACTTTCCGGAAGCCGGCTCGCTGAAAGGCAAGCGCGCCGAGCTCAACCGCGTCAAGGCGCTGCTGCGCGAGCGCCTCGGCGCCTCGGTCGCCGAGGTCGGCGGCCAGGACACCTGGCAGCGCACGACGCTCGCGGTGGCGATCGCGGCCGGCTCGGCCGCGCTCGCGGAGGCCGCCGCCGACACCGTGCAGCGCGCGCTGGACGGCCGCTTCCCGCAGGGCGTGTGGATCGAGCGGCGGCTCGCCTCGTGGAGCGACCTCGAGGCAATAGGATGACGCCCGACCGCATGCGCCGGGTCGACGAGGCCATGAGGGAGGTTCTCTCCGGCGCGATCACCTCAGAGCTGAAGGACCCAAGGGTCGGATTCGTCACCGTGACAGCTGTCGAGACAGCCCCCGATCTGCGGCATGCGCGTGTCTTCGTGTCCGTGCTGGGCAACCCCGGGGAGCGGCGGCGGTCGCTGGAGGCGCTCGACCACGCGCACGGCTTCCTGCAGGGCCGCGTCGCCGCCGAGCTGCGAATCAAGCACACGCCGACGCTGGAGTTCGTCTACGACGACACCGCCGACCGCGGGATGCGGATCGAGGAGCTCCTGCGAGCCGAAGCCGAAGCCGCCGCCGGTGACGAGCGAAGCGAGGCAGTGGAAGGGCGCGAGTGATGGGCGAGAACGGCTCGCTTCCGTCGCGCGAGGAGGTGCTGCGGGCGATCCGGCGCGCCGACCGATTCTGCCTGACCACGCACGAGCGGCCCGACGGCGACGCCGTCGGCTCGCTGGCGGCGATGCAGCAGGTGCTGGCGGCGCTCGACAAGGACGCCGTCGCGTTCCTGCCCGCCGACGAGTTCCCGCTGCCCTACGAGTATCGCTTCATCCGGCTGGAGGGCCTGGCGACCGAGCCGCCCAAGGACCTCTGCCAGCGCACGCTGGTGTTCCTGGACTGCGGCAACATCGACCGCACGCCGGCCGAGCAGCTCAAGCGCGACGACGGCGGCGCGGTGATCATCAACATCGACCATCACCACGACAACACGCGCTTCGGGACGATCAACCACGTCGACCCGAGCGCATCGTGCACGGCGGAGATCGTCTGGGACCTCATGGACGGGCTCGGCGTCGCCGCCACGCCGGCGGTCGCGGAGGCGCTCTATGTCGGCCTGGTCACGGACACCGGGCGCTTCATGTACGAGAACACCGGCCCGCGGGCGCACGAGATGGCGGCGGCGCTGATGGAGGGCGGCGGCGTCGACGCGCACGCGATCTACCGGCGCCTCTACGAGGGGATCCCGCAGGGCAAGCTCGAGCTGCTGGCGCGCGGGCTGACGAACGTGCAGCGCTTCGACGGCGGCCTGCTGACCCTCACGCACCTCACCCGCGAGGACTACCAGTCGACCGGCGCCGACGAGAGCTACTCCGAGGGGGTCGTCGACCACCTGCGCTCCGTCGAGGGCACCGCGGTCGCCGGCCTCGTGCGCGACCAGCTCTCCGACGCCGCGCCCAAGCGCAAGGTGTCGCTGCGGGCGACCGACGACCGCATCGACGTCTCGCGCATCGCCCGCGCCGGCGGCGGCGGCGGCCACCGCCGCGCGGCCGGCTTCTCCACTGACCTCGAGTTCCCCGACCTCGTCGAGTTCCTGCGCGCGCAGCTTGCCGACCAGTTATAAGCCGGACGACACCGAGGCATCCACGATGATCGGTGAATCACGGCTTGACGGCATCCTGCTGTGCGACAAGCCCGCGGGCGTGACGTCGCACGATGTGGTGGACGGGCAGCGCCGCCGCCTGGGCCGAGGTGTGAGGGTCGGCCACGCGGGCACGCTCGATCCGTTCGCCACCGGCCTGCTGCTCGTGCTGGTGGGCCGCGCGACGCGCGTCCAGCGCTTCCTCATGGCGCTCCCCAAGCGCTACGAGGTGGTCGCCCGGCTGGGGTGGACGTCGACCACCGGCGACGTGGAGGGCGAGATCGCGCCCGGCCGCGAGCCGGCCGAGCCGCTGACGCTGCCGACGGGCCGGATCCGCCAGCGCCCGCCGGCCTACTCGGCGGTGAAGGTCGGCGGGCGGCGGGCGTACGCGCTGGCACGGGCGGGCGAGACGGTCTCGCTGCCGGAACGTGAGGTCGAGGTCTACGCCTTCGAGCGGCGCTGGCGCGACGGCGAGCGGGCCGGCTTCACGATCGAGTGCTCGTCCGGCACTTACGTCCGCTCGCTGATCGCCGGCCTCGGCGACGCCTACTGCCTCGAGCTGCGGCGGACGCGCATCGGGCCGTTCGACGTCGGCGACGCCGACCCCGAGCGGATGGTCGGCCTCGACGATGCGCTCGCCTTCCTCCCCGCCGTCGAGCTGACCGGCGAGTCCGCGCGCCGCGCGTCCCACGGCGCCGCCGTCCACGGCCGCGCGCAGGGGCTCGTGCGCCTCCGCGACGGCGCCGGCCTGATCGCGCTCGCCGAGCCGCGCCCGGACGGCCGCTTGAAGCCCATCGTAGGCTTCCGCGGCTAAGTGGTCCCCACCATGGACGTCATCTGGCTCCCCGACGCCCGTCGCCGTCCCCGCAGGCTCGCGGTGGGCGAGTTCGACGGGGTGCACGTCGGCCACCGCGAGGTCATCCGCGGGGCGGACACCGTGCTCACGTTCGAGCCGCACCCGCGCGCGGTGGTGGCTCCGGAGTCGGCCCCGAAGCTGCTGACGACGCTGGAGACCAAGGCCGACCTGATCGCGGCGCTGGGCGTCCAGGAGCTCGTGGTGATCCCGTTCGACGGCGACTTCGCCGCGCAGACGGCGCAGGAGTTCGTGGACCACGTGCTGGTGGACCAGCTCGGTGCGACGCACGTGTCGGTCGGCGAGAACTTCCGCTTCGGCAACCGCGCCCGCGGCGACGCGGCGCTGCTGCAGGCGCAGGACGCCTTCGAGACGCGCGTCGTGCAGCTCGTCGAGCTCGACGGCGAGATCGTCTCCTCGACCCACGTGCGCGGGCTGGTCGCCACCGGCGCGGTGCGCGACGCGGCGCGGTTCCTCGCCGCGCCGTTCGAGATGCGCGGGACCGTCGCCCCCGGCGACAAGCGGGGCCGCACGCTGGGCTTCCCGACCGCGAACCTGATCCCCGACCCGCAGCTCGTCGTGCCCGACCACGGCATCTACGCGAGTCACGCGATCGTCCCCGGTCTGGGGGAGTGGACCGCGGCGGTGTCGATCGGCGTGCGCCCGACGTTCGTGACCGGCCGCGGGCTGCTGGTCGAGGCCTACCTGCTCGACTTCGACGAGGACATCTACGGTCGCGAGCTGCGGCTCGAGTTCATCGAGCGCCTGCGCGGCGAGCGGCGCTTCGACTCGGTCGACGCGCTGGTCGAGCAGATGCACCGCGACGTCGAGGAGACCGAGCGCATCGCCGGAGGGTGAGGGGTCCCACCCACGCGGGTACGCGTGTCCCATGCGGGTGCTGCTCGCCTACCCGGACGCGTCCGAGCGCGAGCGCTTCGGCCGCGTGCTGTCCGACGCCGGCCACGACGTGATCCAGGCCGACGGCCGCCAGGCCGCGATCGATCGCTTCCGCACCGAGGCGCCGGACGTGGCGCTGCTCGGCGGCGAGCTCGCCGCGCCCGTCCTCGCGGCGATCAAGAGCGACCCGCGGGCGTTCGCGACCGCCGTGGTGCTCGTCGAGCACGCCGGCCTGGGCGCGCAGGCGGTGCGGGAGGGCCTGCAAAAGGGCGTGCAGGACTATCTCGTCGAGCCGGTGGCGGACGGCGAGGTGATCGCGCGCGTCGAGGCCGCCGCGCGCACCAAGGACCTCCAGCTCGAGCTGGTCGCGCAGGGACGCCGGCTCGAGGCGCTGCTGCGCGAGGACAACCTCACCGGCCTGCTGAACCGGCGCGCGATCCTGACCCACCTCGCCGGCACGGTCAGCGGCGCACGCCGTCACGGGCACCCGCTGTCGGTGGCGATCGTCGACCTCGACAACTTCAAGCAGATCAACGACACGCACGGCCACCAGACGGGCGACGAGGTGCTGCTGGCCGCCGTGCACGCGATGCGCGCCCGCCTGCGCGCCGAGGACCAGCTCGGGCGCCTGGGCGGCGAGGAGTTCCTGGCGCTGCTGCCGGACACCGGCGCGCGCGCCGCCGCCCACGTGGCGGAGCAGCTGCGCGAGCAGGTCGCCGGCGCGCCGACGCCGGTGCCCGTCACGGTCAGCGTCGGCGTCGCGACGTGGGCCGGCGAGTCCCCCGAGGAGCTGCTTCGGCGTGCCGACGAGGCGCTCTACGCCGCCAAGCACGGGGGCAGGGACCGGGTCATGGCTGCTACCCTGCACGGCCGCACATGAGCATGACCACCGAGCAGAAGCAGGAGATCGTCGCGCGCTTCGGGCGCGACGAGGCCGACACCGGCGCCACCCGGGTGCAGATCGCGCTGCTGACGCAGCGGATCAACCATCTCACCGAGCATCTGCGCGAGCACAAGCACGACCACCACTCGCGCCGCGGGCTGCTGATGCTGGTCGGCCGCCGCCGCCGGTTCCTCAACTACATGCAGAAGAAGGATCTGGAGGGCTACCGCTCCCTGATCCGCGAGCTCGGCCTCCGTCGCTAGGCCGTGATCGAGGCCGGGCAGCCCGCGCCCGAGTTCTCGCTCAGGACGGCGGAGGGCGCGACGTTCACGCGCGAGGATCTGCTCGGCGACACCACCGTGCTGGTCTTCTACCCGTACGCGTTCTCGCCCGTCTGCACGGACCAGCTGTCGGTCTACAACGAGGTTCTCGAGGACTTCGCCGAGCGCGGCGCGACGCTGTACGGCGTCTCCTGCGACGCGACCTACTCGCAGACGGCGTTCAAGGAGCAGCTCGGCATCGCGATCGAGCAGCTCTCGGACTTCGAGCCCAAGGGCGCGGCCTGCCGGGCGTTCGGCGTCTATCACCCGGGCGGCTTCGCGCAGCGCGCGCTCGTGCTGGTCGGGCCCGACGGCGTCGTGCGCTGGAGCTATCAGGCCCCCTCGCCGCGCGAGCTGCCCGGCGCCAACCTCATCTTCGACGCGCTCTGAGCCTCAACTCCGCCCCGCTGCCCCCGATCGGCCCCGACGACCACGTGCGCGGCGCGGGCCGCGCGGTGGTCGTGTATGGCGACTACGAATGCCCGTACTGCGCGGCGCTCGAGGTACGGCTGCGGGCGCTGGAGGTGCGCGTCTGCTTCCGCCACTTCCCCGTCCGCGGCAGCCATCCGCGCGCGCACGCGGCCGCGTGCGCGGCCGAGGCCGCCGCCGGGCAGGGTGCGTTCTGGGCGATGCACGACGCGCTGTTCGACGACCAAGGGCGGCTCGAGGACCCGCATCTGTGGGCGCGGGCCGAGCGGCTCGGCCTGGATCTCGCGCGCTTCGACGCCGACCGCCGCTCGGAGGCGGTGGTCGCGCGGGTGCGCGCCGACTTCCGCGGCGGGGTGCGCGCCGGGGTGGTCACCACGCCCACGGCGTTCGTCGACGGCGAGCCGTACGCGGGCCGGCCGCGGGACGCCTTCTGGCGCGCGCTGGCGGCGCCTACCATGACCCCACCCGCGCCCGGATCGAACCCGGATCCGGACGCTCACGTACCCCCCGCAGGTTGATGTCCACCGACGCACAGCTCATCGCCCGCATCTGCTCGGACGACACCGGGGGGCCGCTGCGCGAGCTCTACCACTCCTACGCGGGGGAGCTCTACGGCTTCGCGCTCAACGCGCTCGGCGATCGCGGCGCCGCGGAGGAGGTCGTGCAGGAGGTCTTCACGCGTGCCTGGCGGCATGCGGAGGCCTACGACCCGGCGCGCGGCAGCGTGCGCACATGGCTCTACCAGATCGCCCGGCACGCGATCATCGACCTGCGCCGCCGCGCCTCCGTGCGGCCGGCGCTGGCCCTGCACGAGCCCCGCGACGGCGAGGACCCCGAGGGGCTCTCGATCGAGCGCGCGATGCTCGGCTGGCAGGTGGCGTCGGCGCTCGGGCGCCTGACGCCCGAGCATCGCCAGGTCATCCGGCTCGCCCACGTGCAGGGGCTGTCCGTGCGGGAGATCTCCGAGCGCCTCGGGTTGCCCGAGGGCACCGTCAAGAGCCGCACGTGGTACGCGCTGCGCTCACTGCGGCTGGTTCTGGAGGAGATAGGGGTGCGAGAGTGACGCACGTCCACAAGGATCTCGGCGCGTACGTCCTGGGCAGCCTGGATCCGGAGGGGATGGCCGCCGTGCGCGGGCATCTCGCCGAATGCCCCACCTGCGCGTCCGAGTACCAGGAGATCGCGGGGCTGCGGGACCTGCTCGACCTCGCGGTCGTCGCCGACGCGGCCGAGGACGACCCGCTGCCGCCGGCGATAGAGGAGCGCGTGCTCGATCGCTTCGCGCGCGAGCGGCCCGCGCCGGCGCCGCGGCGGCGCTGGCGGCCGCGGATCGTCTTAGGGCTCGCGAGCGGGCTGGCCGGCGCGGCCACGGCGGTCGCGGTGCTGCTGCTCGCCCTCGGCTTCCACGGCGGCCCGAGCCTGCGCCCGGCGAAGTACGGGCTGGCGCTGCACGGCACGCAGACCGCGCCCGGCGCGCGCGCCAAGGTCGCGCTCGTGCCGACCGAGAGCGGCACGATCGTGCGCCTGTGGGTCTACAACCTGCCCACCCACGATGGCGACGTGTACGAGGTGCTGTGCGCCGGCAAGCGGCTGACCGCGAGCGCCGGCACGTTCCGAGTCGACCGGCGGGGCTACGCATACGTGATCCTGACCACGGCGGTCCGGCGCGGCGAGTACGACCAGATCAGGGTCGTCCGACGCGCCCGCGGCGCGGACGGCAAGATGTACGCCCACGACGTGCTCGACGGCAAGCTCGCTTAAGTGGCCGCGGCCACTTGGGCGAACCGTCGAACGATCTCCGCGTATCCCTCTTCGTAGGCGATGGGAAGGAAGGGCCATGCGACGGATGGGACTCCTGGCAGTGGCGTTCGCGCTTGCGCTGGCCGGCTGCGGGGGTGGCGACGACAACGGCGGCGGCGGAGGCGGGGGCAGCAGCGGCTCCTCCTCCGGCGGCGGGGGTCAGACGCTCGAGCTCGCGGCGCCCGCCGACGGCTCGATCAAGTTCGACAAGACCGAGCTGACCGCGAAGGCCGGCAAGGTCACGATCAAGTTCTCCAACCCCGCGTCCGTGCCGCACGCGGTGGAGATCGAGGGCAACGGCGTCGAGAAGTCGACGGACACGATCACGAAGTCCGACGCCAGCATCACGGTCGACCTCAAGGCCGGCGAGTACGAGTACTACTGCCCGGTCGGCCAGCACCGCCAGAACGGGATGGAAGGAAAGCTCACAGTCTCCTGACGGGAACTGAGAGACTGCGGCGGTGCCGAACCACCGCCGCCTAGAGCGCACTCCGGAGCACCGGCGCGAGGAGGCGCAGGCGCCGCCTTCGCCCGTGCCCCCGGACTGGCTGGCGGGCGGCAACGCGAGCGTCACGGCCTACCTCCAGCGGGCCCGGGTGGGCTGGCCGGACGCGGTCGCGATCAACAAGGACAAGAAGGACTCGAAGGGCTTCACACGCTTCCCGATCGGCGATCTCTCGACCGGGCTGCCGGCGACCGACGACGTCAAGTTCGTCGAGTCGCACGGCAAGAAGGGCTGGATGAAGGCTACGGAGCACACGACCGAGAGCCCGTTCAACCGGGGCCTCGTGCTCGTGCCCACTGCCCTGCTGAAGACCCCGCCGGCGGAGATCGACGTCCTGTTCCATCTGCACGGCCATGGGATCGGCTGGCGCGAGGGATCGAAGACGGCCGACGACAAGTCGGCGCCCGTCGGGTTCGCCTTCAAGGACGCCGTGCGCGACGAGGTCGCGGAGGACATCGAGGGCCAGCTGCCGCCGACCATCGCCGCCGTCATGCCGCAGGGGTCGGTGTTCGCGCAGTTCGGCGGCGGCGATGCGCACGCGGTGATCGTCGAGGCGCTGCACACGGTGCCCGGCTGGGACCAGGTCAAGCCGCGGCGCGTCGTGTTCGGCGCGTACAGCGGCGGCGGCGGGACGGCGGCCGGGCTGCTCGGGAGCGACAAGGACAAGGCCGCCGACCGGCAGGCCGAGCGCATGAACGACCTCAAGGGCCTGTCGGAGGTGGTGCTCTTCGACGCGATCAACGGGCCCAAGCAGGAGCTGCCCTCCGCGATCTCCTTCGTCAACGACCAGATCGACGTCGACATCGCGCGGCTGAGCGCGGAACCCGACGTGGGCAAGCAGCAGGAGTACCTGAAGTCGAGCATGCGCTTCCGCGGCTTCTTCACCGCGGGCAGCGAGCTGTACAACCCGCTCTACACCTCGCTGTTCGAGAAGACGGTAAAGGCGAAGGGGCTCTGGACGGGGACGCCGGACTCGCAGAAGGTCGGGACGGTGCCCAAGTCGCTCAAGCTCGGGCAGGACGTCTGGGCGCTGCTGGCGGCCAACTACGTGATCGCGCCGCGGGGCCAGGGGCACCCGACCAAGATGGCCGGCGGCAACCTCAAGGAGGCGATGGACGCGCTCACGCCCGGCGCGGCGCCCACGTATCCGCCTTAGCGGAGTGACGTGAACGTGAAGTCGTAGCCGGTCAGCACGGCGTTGACGACGCCGGCGACGTCCTTCGAGCGCACGATCGGCTGGTTCTGCCAGGTGCCCGGGATCGCCGGGGCCTGCGCGGTCACCTGCTGGTCGATCTCAGCCCACGCCTTCGCGCGCTCCTCGATGCCCGCCGTTCGCCGGTCCCGCCTCACCGCACGCGCTCCAGCCCGGCCGCCTGGCAGCCTTCCTCGAGGGTGCGTAGCCCGAACGCCTCGACCGCGCCGAGCGCGCCCGTGCCGTTGACGCCGTGGGCGGCGGCGTGCGCCGCCGCCCAGGCCAGGAAGCGCGCGGTGAACTCGTAGCCGTCGACGCCGGAGACGTGGACCTCCGACAGCCGCTGCCCGCCGGCGTCGTAGGCCTCGGCGGCGATCCACGATCCGCCGCCGGGCGTCGTGCCGGGCTCGGGGCCGGGCACCATGCCGGCGGCGCGCTCGCCCGCGAAGCGCATGGCCGCGCGGGCGCCGGGCAGGCGCTGGACGTACTCGCCGACCAGCGCGCCGGCCTGCAGCGGGCGGGCGAGCGGGCCGAACCAGCCGAGGTACACGTTGACCTCGCTCAGCCCGGGGTAGGCCGCGGGCAGCGCGTAGTGCTCGCTGCCGCCGACCGAGATCGCCGCCCGCGCGCGGCCGCTGACCTTGAAGGAGCGGACGCGCTCGGCCGTGCGGACGGTCTGGATGCGGCCGTCGCGGAACGCGTGGCCGTCGGAGAGGGTGACGCCGACCAGCGACTCGCGCGTGCCGGCCGACAGCGAGGCGGCGAACGCCCCCAGCGCGTAGTACCCGACGTCGACGCGCACGGCGTCCGTGCCGGCCTCCTTGAGCGCCAGCGCGCCCGCCAGCGCCCCCGGGACGTAGTCGTAGCCCATCGCCGTCAGCAGCGCGGCGCCGGCGCGCTCGGCGGCGACGTCGAACTCCCCGAACACGCGGCGGATGAACTCCGGCTCGCCGGTGGAGTCCAGATAGGTCGCGCCGGCCGCGATCGCGGCCCGCACCGCCGGCTCGCCCCACTTCACGAACGGGCCGACGGTCGAGACCAGCACGTCGCCGTCCTGCACGAGCCCGAACACGGAGTTCTGGCGCAGCGCGTCGGCGCGCTCCCACTCCAGCCCGCCGAGGCGCTCGGCCAGCTCGCGGACGCGGGACTCGGTGCGGGCGGCCAGCACGGGGCGCGCGCCCTGCGCCACGAGCCGCTCGGCGACGAGCCGTCCCGTGTAGCCCGTGGCGCCGAAGACGACGATGCGCGCGGCCATCGAGGGGCACCCTACCCAGCAGCGCTCCCCTCATGTGCGGCTACTAACATGCCTGCCAACGACTACCGAAGCGTCAAGACGATGCAGAGGGCCCGCCGAACGAGAGGCGGGCTGAGAAAGGGACATATGTCTGAAGTGCACCGCGTCTCCGCCTCGATCGGCGGGACGGAGATCGCCTTCGAGACCGGGCGCATGGCCAAGCAGGCCTCGGGGGCGGTCGTGGTGAGCGCCGGCGACACCATCGTGCTGAACACGGCGACGGCCGGCAACCTCCGCGACGTCGACTTCCTACCGCTCACGGTCGACGTCGAGGAGCGGATGTACGCGGCCGGGAAGATCCCCGGCTCGTTCTTCAAGCGGGAGGGCCGCGCGGGGGAGAAGGCGACGCTGATCGCCCGCATGATCGACCGCCCGCTGCGCCCGCTGTTCCCGAAGGGGTGGCGGCGCGAGACGCAGCTCGTCGGCCTCACGCTGTCGGTCGACCAGGTCCACACCTACGACGTGCTGGCCATGAACGGCGCCTCGGCGGCGCTGATGGTCTCCGACATCCCGTTCCCGGCGCCGGTCGGCGCCGTCCGGATCGGGAAGGTCGAGGGCAACTTCGTGAGCAACCCCACGGAGGAGCAGCTCCAGGCGGCGGACATGGACCTCGTCGTGGCCGGCACCGAGGAGGCCATCCTGATGGTCGAGGCCGGCGCCAACGAGGTGCCGGAGGCCGAGATCCTCGACGCCCTGGACATCGCGCACTCGGAGATCAAGAAGCTGTGCGCCGTGCAGCGCGAGCTGGCCGAGAAGGCCGGCAGGCCCAAGCAGGAGATCGAGGTGCCGAAGGTCGACGAGGACCTCGCGCGCCAGATCGCCGAGTCGCACGGCCCGGCAGTGGACCAGGCCACGTCGATCGAGGACAAGCTCGAGCGCCAGGACGCCACCAAGGCGGTCGAGGAGGAGGTGCTCACCCAGTACTCCGGCGACCCGGCCGCCGAGACGTACGCCGAGTACCGCCAGCGCGCGCAGCTCGCGTTCGACGCGCTGGAGAAGAAGATCATCCGCGAGCGGATCGCGGTCCACAAGCGCCGCCCGGACGGCCGCTCGGCGGAGGAGATCCGGCCGATCGCGATCGAGGTCAAGCCGCTGCCGCGCACGCACGGCTCGGCGCTGTTCACGCGCGGGCAGACGCAGGCGCTGTCGGTCGTCGCGCTCGGCACCACGCGCGAGGAGATGCGCCTGGACAACCTCGGGCTGGAGACCTCCAAGCGCTACTTCCACCACTACACCTTCCCGCCCTTCTCGGTCGGGGAGGCCGGCTTCATGCGCGGGCCGAAGCGCCGCGACATCGGCCACGGCGCGCTCGCCGAGCGGGCGCTCGTGCCGATGATCCCGGGCCAGGAGGAGTTCCCGTACACGATCCGCGTCGTGTCGGACATCCTCGAGTCCAACGGCTCGTCCTCGATGGCGTCGGTGTGCGGCTCCTCGCTGTCGCTGATGGACGCCGGCGTGCCGATCAAGCGCCCGGTGGCCGGCATCGCGATGGGCCTGATCAAGGAGGGCGACGACTACATCGTGCTGTCCGACATCGCCGGCGTGGAGGACCACCTCGGCGACATGGACTTCAAGGTCGCCGGCACCGAGCGCGGCATCACCGCGCTGCAGATGGACATCAAGATCACCGGCGTGACGTTCGAGATCATGC
>JBIOTP010000135.1:0-2451 GCA_044865965.1 Solirubrobacteraceae bacterium | reverse complement strand
TTTGAGCCGCGGCAGGCGGATTGTGGCTGGGTCACAGGCCGGCGACTGGGGGTGCGGCGCGGGCGGTGCGCTTGCGGTGCACGATGAAGAGCGCACCGCCGAGTCCGAGCAGGCTGAGCCCGAGGAGGCTCCCGGCTCCGATCCCGGCGTCGGCCCAGTCGATCCCGTTCGCGGCTGCCGGCTGCGGCTGCGGCCGTGCCTTGACGATCACGACCTGGGGGCTGTTGTAGGTGCCGCGGCCTGTGGAGGCGTCGCGGGAGTCCGGCGATCGCATGTCCTGCGGGGCCTGAGCGGCTTGGACGGCGTCGCGCGTGTCCGGGGATCGCATGTCCAGCCGCGTCTGCGCGTCGGGGATCGGCGCGGCGCTCGCCGCGCCGGGGATCGGCGCGGCCAGCGCGACGAGCGCGAGGCCAAGCGCCGCGGAGCGGGTGAAGCGATGGTGGTTCATGGTGGCTCCTTTGGTCGAGGCCGCCCGGTGCGGTCTTCGCTGCACACCTTGCGCCCCCGCGGTTGACGTCCGCGGTGCTGAGCGGTAAACGGCGGTAGATCCGAGCGCGGACTTGCGAGCCGGGTGTAGTGTCGTCTGGGAACCGCGGCTGATCGCAGATGCAATTCCGGGTCCTTGGCCCACTTGAGGTTGCCGAGCACGAGCGCTCGCTGTCGCTCGGCGGCGTAAAGCAGCGGTCGCTGTTGGCGATCCTTCTCTTACACGCCAACCAGCTCGTGTCGGCCGACCAGCTGATCGCTGAGCTGTGGAGGGACGCGGCGCCGGCCACGGCCGCCAAGAGCATCCAGGTCTACGTGTCACGGCTACGCAAGGAGCTCGGCCCGGGCAGGCTCACGACGCACGCTCCCGGCTACGTGCTGCATGTCGATCCGTCCGAGCTCGACCTCGCCCGCTTCGAGCGGCTGCTGGGCGAGGCGAGGAGGGCGGATCCGAGGAGCGCGCGCGAGAAGCTGCGCCAGGCGCTTGGGCTCTGGCGCGGGCCGGCGCTCGTCGACCTCGCGTACGAGTGCTGTGTCCAGACCGAGATCGCGCGTCTGGAGGAGCTGCGCCTCGCTGCCATGGAGGCGCGGATCGACGCCGATCTCGCGACTGGTCACCACGCGGACCTGATCGGTGAGCTGGAGGCGCTTGTCGCCGAGCATCCGCTGAGGGAGCGGCTGCGCTGTCGGCTGATGCTCGCCCTGTATCGCTCGGGTCGCCAGGCCGAGGCGCTGCGCGCCTATCGGGTGGCGCAGCGCGAGCTCTCGGAGGATCTTGGTTTGGAGCCGGGCGGGGAGCTCACGCGGCTCGAGCGGGCGATCCTCGAGCACGATCCGGCGCTCGAGCTCGCGCCTGAGGGATCGAAGCCGAGCCGGGCGCCGGCGCCCGATCGATCGCTGCTCGTCTTCCCCCGGTCGCTCGCCGGCCTGGAGGCGCTCCTGTCCCTCGCGGCGCCGCTGGCGGGCTCGGACCCGCCGCGGGAGCTGATCGTCGCCTGCGTCGTCGAAGCGGCCGAGGTCGGCGCCGCGACGGCTGCGCTCGCCGATCGAGCCGCTGCGCTCCGCGCCGGCGGCGTCGCGGTCAGGACCGCGGCGTTCTCGTCGCCGACGCCAGGCGAGGACGTCGTCCGGCTCGCCGCTGGACAGGACGTCGACCTGTTGCTCATGGATGCCGGCCGCTCGCCGATGGAGGGCGAGGCCGGGGCCGTCCTCGAGCAGGCGCCGTGCGACGTGGCGCTGCTGGTCGATGCGGGCGGCTCGCTCCGGGCCGGGCCCGTGGTCGTGCCCTTCGGCGCCGCGCGGCATGACTGGGCGGCGCTCGAGCTCGGCGCCTGGGTCGCCCGCGCCACGGGGGCGCCGCTGCGCCTGATCGGCGCCGCCTCCGACCAGCGGGCCGACGGCCGCGACGCGAGCCGGCTGCTCGCCGACGCGTCGCTGATCGTCCAGCGCCGGGCAGGGGTGGTGGCCGAGCCGCTGCTCGCGAGTCCCGGTCGGAAGGTCATCGGCGCGCTCGCCGCTGACGCCGGCCTGCTGGTCGTGGGCCTCTCCGATCGCTGGCGCGAAGAGGGCCTGGCGAGGTACGCACGCGACTCGCTGCGACCCCTCCCGCGCCGATCGTGCTCGTGCGACGAGGGCCGGCGCCGGGCGGCCTCGCGCCGGACGACACCCGAACCCGCTTCACCTGGTCGCTGACCGCGAGCGGGCGATGACCGTCGCGTTCGCCCCCGGCACGATCTTCGCCGGCTACCGAGTGGAATCGCTGGTCGCCCGCGGCGGGATGGGCGTCGTCTATCGGGCGACCGACCTGTCGCTTCAGCGCCCCGTCGCCTTGAAGCTGATCGCGCCCGAACTGGCCGAGGACGAGCGGTTCCGCGGCCGCTTCCTCAAGGAGTCGCGGCTGGCCGCATCGCTGGACCACGCGAACGTCGTGCCCATCTACGAGGCGGGCGAGCAGGACGGCCAGCT
>JBIOTP010000134.1:0-4187 GCA_044865965.1 Solirubrobacteraceae bacterium | reverse complement strand
AGAGGAGCTGCCGCAGCGGCTCGCGGCCCTCGATCAGCACATCAACGATGCCTTCCGGACCCTGTTCGACGACCTGCTGAAGAGCCGGGTCGACCGGCTCGGTCAGGAGCCCGGCGATCGCGACGTGCTGGTCGAGGCTGTGGCGCTCTACCACATGGTGATCGAGGGGATGCTCGCCCTCACCGGCCAGCACTTCATCATCGACTACAACGAGCGGGCCGGGACGCTGCCCGGCTTCGTGCGCGGCTTCACGCTCGTCGCGCGCGACGAGCACCGCCACGTCGCGTTCGGGGCGCGGTTCCTGCGCGACATGGTGCGCCGCGATCCGCGCCACGCCGCCGCCATCCAGCGCGCGCTGGTGGAGGTCGCGCCGGCGGCCGACGGCGTCCTGCGTCCGAAGTGGTTCAAGGGCGGCGAGGACGAGCCGCTGCTGTTCGGCGTCTCGGTCTCCGAGACCCGCGCGTTCGCGATGAAGGCGCTGGAGCGGCGCCTGAAGGCGATCGGCCTGCCGGCCGCCGCCTAGAATCCCGCGCCTGTCCGGCCTGGTCGCACCCGAGCATCGCCCGACGCTGCGCGAAGAGCTCGCGCGCCTGCCGGCGGCCGCGCGCTGGGCGCTCCTGGGGCTGGCCGCGCTCGCGGCCGCCGCCCTGCTGTTCTCGGCGCTGCACTCGGCGAGCGGCGAGGTCCCGATCGTTCGCGAGCGCCCGGTCGCCTTCAACCTGCGCCGGCCGGCCGCGATGCACGAGCTGCCGCCGCGGGCGGGCGAGCTCCTGCGGCTCGAGCGCCGCTCGGGCGGGCGGCTGCTGGACTCCTTCGTCGTCGAGCCGCTGCGCCTGCCCGCCTACACAGGCGACGTCGGCGGCGTGCTGCCGATCGTGGCCGACCGCGAGCTGGCGGCACTGCGGCGGCGCTTCCCGGGGCTCGAGCCGGTGCAGGAGGGCAAGGCGCGCATCAATAAGGTCGCCGGCTACACGATGGCGTTTCGCGCCAGCCGCCGCCCGCGGCTCTACGGGCGCGTGGTGCTGCTGCCCCAGCCGGTGCCGGGCGCCCGCGACGGCGTCCGGCTGCTCCTGCTCGCCACGCCCGAGGCCGGCGCCGGCAACGCGCGCGACGTCGGCGTGCGGGGACTGGTGAAGCTGCCTTACCGGACGTTCCGCTTCGGCACCGAGGCGCCGTGACGATCGGCATCGCGGAATTCCAGGCCGTGGACATGCGCGTCGGGCGCGTGGTCGCGGTGGAGGACTTCCCCGAGGCGCGCAAGCCGGCCTGGAAGCTCACGATCGACTTCGGCGAGGAGATCGGCGTGAAGCGCTCGTCGGCCCAGATCAAGAACTACGCGGCCGAGGACCTGGAGGGCCGCCTGGTCGTCGCCGTCGTGAACTTCCCGCCGCGCCAGATCGGGCCGGTGCGCTCCGAGGTGCTGGTGTGCGGCGCCTCCGACGCCGAGGGCCGCGTGATCCTGCTCGCGCCCGACGCGGACGTCCCGCTCGGCGCCCGCATCCACTGACGCGCGCTACGGGCCGGGGAAGACGCTCGGCGTCGGCGAGGGGCTCGGCGACGGCGAGGGGGAGGGCGTCGGGCTCGGCGACGGAGACGGCGACGGGGTCGGCGACGGCGACGGCGAGGGGGACGGGGAGGGGGAGGGCGACGCCGACGGCTGCGGCGAGGGCTCGGTGGGCACCCCGGCGAGCACGGGGCCGCTCTGGGCGGGCGGCGGCGACGCCGGGGGCGGCGAGAGCGTGCCGCCGCCGGGCTGGGCGGAGCCCTCGGTGTCCGTCGGCAGCTTGGTCGTGTCGCCGTCGCGCTGCTCGGTCGGGTCGGCGGTGGACGTCGGCGTCGGTGTGGCCTTGGGCTCGGTGGCCTCGCGGTCGGCCGCCGGCTCGCGCTTCTTCGCATCGGGCTTGCGCTCGGCGCGGCGCTCGGCGGTCGGCTGCGGCCGCGAGGCGACCGGCAGCGGCGCCGTGGTCGGCGCCGCCGTCGCGGCCGGCGCGGGAATCGGCGCGCGCGCCATGACGGTGGCGCGGTGCGCATGGGGACGGGCGGCGTGCTTGACCTCGACCGCCCCGGCGGTGACGATCGCCGCCGCCGCGAGGCCGGCGGCCGCCTTCGTGGCCATCGTGCTCAGGCCCGCCTGCAGTGCGGCGTTCCCGGCGGCCGAGCCGGCCACCGCCGCCCCGCTGGACGCGGCGGCCGAGCCGCTGCTCGCCGCGGCCGTCGTCCCCAGATGGGCGAGCAGCGACTTCTTGAGCAGGAACAGCGGGCCCACGGGGTACAGCGCCGCCAGCGCCCGGTTGGTCTGGCGCAGCTGCTTGCGGAACGTCGTGCAGCGCTCGCAGTGGCGCAGGTGCCGCCGGACCGGCGCGCTGGTGCGCTTGAGCCCCTCGGCGACCTCGCCGAGCTCGAACCGCACCTGCTCGCACGACAGCAGGCGCGCCTCGGCGGCCTCGGCCAGCGAGACGCGCGCGCGTACGAGCAGCGACTTGACCGACGGCACGGTCGTCTCCATCGCCTCGGCGATCAGGTCGTACGACAGCGCGTCGATCTCGCGCAGCAGCAGCGCCGTGCGCTGGGTCTCCGGCAGGTCCTGCACGTCGGCGATCAGCAGCCGGAACTCCTCGCGCCGGTGGACCTTGTCCGCCGTCGTCAGCCCGCCGTCCGACAGGTGGACGTCCATCGAGTCCATCCCGATCGCCTGCGCGCGGCGCAGGTGGTTGAGCGAGCGGTTGCGGGCGATCCGGTACAGCCACGGCCGCACGTTGATCTCGCGCTCGTCGGCGAGCATCGCGTTGAAGGCGGCCGCGAACACCTCCTGCAGCACGTCCTCGGCGTCCTCGCGCGAGGCGAGCATGTGGCGGCAGAAGGCCAGCAGGCGCGACTGGTAGCGCGCCACCAGCGCCTCGAACGCGTGATGGTTGCCGCGCCGGATCAGCGCGATCAGGCGCTCGTCGGACTGCAGGCGCAGGAGCGGCGAACGGCCGTGAAGACCGGCGACGCCGGCGTGCTGAAGGGCAGAGGCTTCCAACGCGTGTGAGAGAGCAGGCCGAGTGGAACCCACTCGCAGAACCGTTCGCGAGCGGGGAAGTTGCGGCTAATCCTCAGGGTAGGAGGCGTTGATAAAGGTTCACGCGCGGCTGCGCACTACGATCCGGTCCGGCCCGGGTGGCGGAATTGGCCAGACGCGATCGGCTTAAACCCGATTGTCCTGATGGGCGTGTGGGTTCGAGTCCCACCCCGGGCACTTGCCGTCAGCGACGCTGCCCGTCCGCCTGCAACCCCGCGCGCGACGCGACGAGGTGGTCGGCGAGCGCGCCGGGGCCGTCGTTGTCCGGGTGACGGCCCCGCCGGTGGACGGGAAGGCCAACGCCGCGCTGTGCGCGTTCATCGCCCGCCTGGCGGGCGTCGCGCCCTCGCGCGTGACCGTCGTGCGGGGGCACGCCGCCCGGGACAAGGTCGTGCGCGTCGACGGTCTCGACGTCGCTAGGGTGCGAAAAGCACTCGGGCTTCCCTGAATGTCTTTGTGCAGACCGCGAGCCGACGGGGCGAGGGTCAGCGTGCGGACCTGGAACGCTTCCGGGCGCCGCGTTCGCCTGCGGGACAACGCGCGCCTCAAGCGGCGGCGACGGCCCGTCGCGTGCCCGCGCGGGCGAAGCCGTCGAGCACGGCCTCCGCGAGGCCGCGGCGGCCGGAGATCTCGAGCGAGTCGTGGGCGCCCTCGGGCCCCAGCGCGCGCACCCACGCGGCCACCGTGCCGCGTACCGACGCCGACGGTTGCGCGCCGCCGACCTCCGAGATCTCCGCGCGGCCGTCGCCCAGCGTGATCAGGTACTGGCGCTCCGGCGCGTCCCCCTCCGCGACGACGATCAGCTCGACCGTGCCCTCCAGCCCAGCCGGCGGCTCGAGCAGCCCCGGCGCCAGCCGGAAGACCGCGCCGACGTTGACGTCCTCGCCGGGCCGCGGCGCGCTCCACGTCCAGTCATAGCCCCAGCGCGCGAGCGCTCCGAGCACCGGGATCAGCTCGCGCGAGCGCTCGGTCAGCTCGTAGTCGACGCGCGGCGGCACCTCGCGGTAGCGCTGGCGCGTGAGCAGCCCGTCCGCCACCATCCGGTTCAGCCGCGAGCGGAGCTGCTCGGTCGAGATCCCGGGCAGAACCCGCTGCAATTCGACGAATCGCCGGGGGCCCGCCGTGA
>JBIOTP010000133.1:0-3333 GCA_044865965.1 Solirubrobacteraceae bacterium | reverse complement strand
CCCCCACGACGCCCGCCGGGAAGCCGAATCCGGCGACCGCCGCCGGGGTCGCGACCACGGCGGCCCCGGCTGCCATCGCCTCGAGCACCTTGTTCGGGCTGCCGGTCCCGATCCGCAGCGGAGCCAGGGCGACCCGCGCCCGGCGCAGGTAGTCGCCGAGATCGGGCACGTCCCCGCGCACTTCGATCCGGGGATCCAGCGCGAGGCGCCCGGCGTCGCGTCCCACGACCCAGACGGAGGCGCCCGGGCGGCGGCGCCAGAGCGCCGGCGCGACGCTGCCGCTCAGCCAGCGCGCTGCATCCGCGTTCGGGGGATAGGCCATGTTGCCCGTGAGCAGCACGTCGATGTCGCGCGCGCCGGGCTCGGGCGGTGGCCCGGCGGCCGGCTCCACGCTGTTGGGCAGCACGTGCACCTCGGGCGGCGCCGGCAGCGCCCGCGCGTCGACCGGGGAGATCGCCGCCTGGACGGCGACCCATCGGCTCAACCGCCGCTCCCAGCGCCGCAGGAGCACCGCCTCGGCGCGCGCGGCCCAGCGGACCGGAGCCGGCTCGGGCCCGCTCGCACGGCGCCGCATGTTCAGGCTCAGCGCGTCGACGTGATCGAGGACCACGGCCGTGTCCAGCGGGCCGCGGAGGGCACGCACGGTGAGCGCGAGGACGACGTCGGCAGCGGCGGCACGGCGCCGGACCGTCCGCCACGCCCGCGGCGGCGTCATCCATCCCACCTGACCCGGCTGGCCGCGGAGCAGCGCCCCGAGCGCGCCGCCGAGCCGAGCGGCGGCGGTGACGCGCTGGACGACGAGCCGCGTACCCGGGCCGAGATCCTGCTCCGCGCCGGTGCCGGCGGCGGTCGTGACGACCTCCACCGCGTGCCGGACCGCGAGTGCCCGGGCGAGCTGGAAGGCCCGCAACTGGTCGCCCTTGCCGCCCGCGGCAGGCATCCGGGGCGACACGACGAGGATGTTCAGCGGCGCCTCCCTAGGATGCCCTGATCGTAACCCGAGGAGGCAGCGGGTGGTCGCCGGCGCTGCGCCTGCTCGCCGACGGCGGCCGCCGGACCGCGCGGCGCCCGGCCGCGGTGACCGGCGCGCTGGCCGGCCGGCTGCTGGGCGTGCGCGCGTACACCGTGTGGCCGAGCGTCGAGCATCCGCAGTTCGCGGCCGACGTCGCGCTGCCGGCCGCGGCCACCTGGCTGCAGAACACCTTCGGCGACGCGCCGGCGCGCCGCATCCCGGGACCGGCGACGTGGAGCGCGCTGCGCGCGCGCGGGCTGCTGTGGGGGCGGCCGAGCCGGCTCGTGACCGACGCGCTCGCCGGAGTGCGAGGCACGGCGGACGGGGTCCGCCTCGCCCTGTACTCCCCCACCGGGCAGAGCAACTCGAAGATCGCCTGCTTCGTGTTCGCGCGCGGGAGCCGCGAGCCCGACCTCGTCGTGAAGGCGATGCCCGAGCGCCGGTTCACCGAGCGGCTGCGGCACGAGACGGAGATCGTCGAGGCGCTACGCGACCGGCTGGGGCGTGCCGGCGCGGCGACGGACGCGCTGCCGCTCGCGCCGCTCCTCGCCGGCATCGTGGCCGGCGACTACGTCGTCGTCCAAGTCGTCGATCCGCTCGCCTCGGCGACCGGCGCGGCGAGCCCGCCGGACGCCGCGCTGCGCTGGCTGCGCGCGTTCCAGGAGGGCACGACCCGCGCACTCGCGCCGTGGAGCCCGGCGGACACCGCGGCGGCGCTGGACGCGGTCCGCGATGCGTGGGGCCGGGCGCGCCCGCGCGCCGTCGAGGCCGTGGCCGCGCGCGCGGGCTCGCTGCTGCGCGCGCTCGAGGGCGTCGAGGTGCGCCGCTGCGGCGTGCACGGCGACTTCTGGCGCGGCAACCTCGCGCAGCGCGGCGCGCGGCTGCGCGTGTACGACTGGGAGTGGGCGCGCGCGGAGGGGACGCCGTTCTTCGATCTGTGGACCTGGGAGCTGGGCCCGCTGCGTCGCGGTGCGGAGCGCGGCGACCGGGAGCTGCTCGCCGGGCTGTCCGCGGCGCTGGCGCGCGTCCGCGCCGAGCTGCACACGTGCGGCGTCGACGAGCGCTTCGGGCTTGCCACACTCGCGCCGTCGCTCGGCGAGCTGACGTTCCGCGTGCGCCGCGCGACCGGCGTGGCCGGCGGCGCCGAGGCCGAGTCCGCGCTGCTGATGGACGCAGCGGCCGAGCTGCTGGGCTAGCTAGAGGGTCTCGTGGCGCGCGAGCGCCTCGACCAACTCGGCGGCGCCGACCCAGCGAATGCCGCTCATCCGCATGATCCGCGGCAGGTCGGGGCGCCACGCGAGCCGCGCGGCGCCCGCCAGGTCGCGAGTGGCGCGCAACCGCGTGAGCCGGTCGTCGAGCAGGCGGCCGTGGAAGACGACGGTCGGCGGAAGGCCCACGGCGGCGAACCGGCGCAGCGGCGCGTAGTCGAGCCGATGCAGGCCGGGCAGCCCGATCGCGAGCGTCTCGTGCACCTGCCCGCCGCGCAGCAGCGGGCCCGGCTCCGGAGGGAGCCACGCGGGCAGCCGGCGCTCGTTCGCGGCGGCCAGTGCGCCCGGCCCGTAGCCCCACGCCGGCGCGACGAAGCTCCGCGGCAGCCCGACGTTCTCGGCGAGCCAGGCCGTCGCGAGCTCAAGCCGCCGGCCGGCCTCGGCCGCGTCCAGCCGGGCGAACTCGCGCGGGTCCACGCGGCCCTCCGCGCGGGCCGCCGGGTCGAGGTGCAGCAGCCCGTGGCAGGCCGGCTCGAGCACTCCCCGCCGCGCACCGTCGGCCAGCGCCGCCACCGCGCCCGGCCAGACCGCGTCGAGCGGCACCTCCGATTCCTCGCGCAGCGCCCGCGCCGCCACGGCGACCACGAGCCGCGCGCGCGCCCGCTCGAGCTGCCGCACCAGCGCGCGGGCGCGCCGGGCCTGGCGCGGGTCCGCGTGCGCGGCTCCGCGGAGCTGGAGCTCGGCGGTGCCCGGGAAATCGTCGAGGCGCAGGCAGCCGATCGGCGGCAGCCTGACCAGCGGGCGCCCGAGCCGCTCGGCGAGGAAGCCCGCGATCGCCTCGAGCGCCCAGAACGCGTCGAGGCGGCCCCACAGCTCCGGGCCGGCACCGAGCATCAGCACGTCGCCGTCGCGGATCGCGTGCACGCCGAGCGACGAGCGGACCACGGCGCGCCCGGCGGCGAAGAGCGTGTACGCGCCGGCGGCGCGCGCATCCCCGAAGCGCGCGGCGCCGCGCCGGAGCCGCCGTGACGGCAGCGGGCCGGCCTCCGGCCGGTCCTCCGGCGCCAGGAGGACGGCTCCGGCCAGCCGGCGGGCGCGGACGAGAGCGGCGAG
>JBIOTP010000132.1:0-4409 GCA_044865965.1 Solirubrobacteraceae bacterium | reverse complement strand
CGGCGTCGAGCTCCGCGGATGACCCAGCTCTCCAGCGCGATCCGGAAGTCGTAGTAGTCGACGATCTCGGCCTCGCTCAGCTCGCGCAGGCGCACCCCGCGCTGGGGCAGGATCTCGACGAGCCCGTCGCGGTCGAGCCGCTCCAGAGCGACCCCGATCGGCGTCTTGCTCATCCCCAGCCTGGAAGAAGGTCTTCGACGAGGACTGCATCCGGGCGAGCATCAAGAACATCACCGGCTGATGAAGCTCGCCTCGCGCCGCACGTCCTCAACCTCCACGTCAAGGACTTCGCGTTCGCGCGCCGGGACGGCTGGGTCGGCTTCACGCTGTCCGGCTGCCCGCTCGGGGAGGGCCTGCTCGACCTCGACGGCATGCTCGCGACGCTGCGCGAGGCCGGGCGCGACCCGAGCGCGATCGTCGAGCTGTGGGCGCCCGACGGCGCGCTCGAGGCCACGTGGCTGGAGGCGAGCCTGCGCCGCCTGCAGGCCCGCGCGCCGCTACAGATCTAGGACCTCCTCCAGCGTCCGGCGCATGACCGCCGGGTCGGGGTCGATCCCGGTCCAGTGCCGGACGCTGATCACGCCCTGGTTCACCAGCATGCCCAGCCCGTCGAGCACGGTGCAGCCGCGCGCCTCGGCATCGCGGATCAGCGCCGTGCGCGGCGGGTTGGGGATGACGTCGGCGACGACCATCCCCTCCCGCAGGCTGCCCGGGTCGAGGTCGAGCCGGGCGTCGACGTCGGGGAACAGGCCGACCGACGTCGCGTTGACGACGATGTCCGTCCCCTCCGGCACCGCGTATGTCCGGTCCCAGGCGGCCGGCTCCGCGCCGCAGGAGGTCGTCGCGTTGAGGAGGCCGACGAGCTCCGCCCCCCGCTCGCGGTTGCGGTTGACGATTGTGATCGGCCCCGCGCCCGCGAGCGCGGCCTCGACCGCGATCGCGCGCGCGGCGCCCCCTGCGCCGAGCAGCACGACCGACCGGTGCGCGGGGTCGACCACCGTGCGCAGCGCGGCGAGGAAGCCCTGTCCGTCGGTGTTCTCGCCGATGTAGCGGCCCTCGCGGCGCACGACGCAGTTCACGGCGCCGATGACCTCCGCCGATTCGGCCAGCCCGTCGAGGTGCTCGATCACGGCGACCTTGTGCGGGATCGAGCAGTTGAAGCCGGCCCAGCCCATCGCGCGGGCGCCGCGGACGGCGTCGCCGAGCGCCTCGGGCGCGACGTCGCAGTTGATGTAGCGCGCGTCCACCCCATGGTGGCGGTAGACGGCCTCGATCATCGCGACGGTCGGGTTCTCGGCCGCCGGGGTGGCGAAGGACCCGGTGAGGAGGCTCAGGAAGCTCTCGGGCACCTCACCCCGGACTTCTAGACGAACCGCTCCACGAACGCGAGCGCGGCGGTCGCGTTCGCGTGCTCCACCTGGTGCTCTCGTGATCCGTGATCGCCGTCACCTACTCACCTCGGAGCCGTCGCGAGCGCGGCATGATGGCAGTGATGAGCCCGCGCAGGGTGAGCGGCTGGGACGTACTCGTCCTCGTGGCGGCCAACGCCGTCGCGGTCGTCGGGCTGTGGTGGCGCGAGGGCGGGCTGCGCGAGGTCCACGACGTGGCCGGGGCGCTGACCAGCGCCGGCCGCGTGACCGGGCTGCTCGGCGCGCTGCTGGCGCTTGTCGAGCTGCTGCTGCTGGCGCGGCTGCCGGTGCTCGACGGCGTCGGGCTCGACCGCGTCGGGACGTGGCACCGGCGCAACGGCGCCGCCTGCCTGGCGCTGCTCGTCGCCCACACGGCGCTCGTCACCGCGGGCTATGCGCTGGAGGACGGCGTCTCGCTGCCCCGCGAGACCGGCGACCTCCTCGGCGGCTACTCCGGCGTCGCGCTCGCGTGGATCGGCCTCGCGGCGCTGATCGCGGTCGTCGTCACGTCGGTGGCGATCGCGCGCCGGCGGCTCCCCTACCGGGTCTGGCACGCCGTCCACCTCGGCGCGTACGCGGCTATCGCGCTGGCCTTCAGCCACCAGCTCGCCACCGGCCACGAGTTCCAGCGCCAGCCCGTGGCGCGCGCCTACTGGTGGGCCCTGTACGCGGCCACATTCGCGGCGCTGATCGCCTTCCGGATCGTGCTCCCCGTCGCGCGGTCGCTGCGCCACCGCCTGCGGGTCGAGCGCGTGATCCACGAGGCGCCCGGCGTCGTCTCGCTGGAGATCGGCGGCGAACGCCTGCACGACCTGCGCGTGCGCGCCGGGCAGTCCCTGCACTGGCGCTTCCTCGCGCGCGGGCACTGGTGGGAGGCGCATCCGTTCTCGCTCTCGGCCGCGCCGGACGGGCGCCGCCTTCGCATCACCGTCAAGCACCTCGGCGACTACACCGCGCGCCTGGCCGCGCTGGCGCCGGGCACGCGGGTGATCTTCGCGGGTCCGTACGGCGGCTTCACGCGCCGCCGCCCGCGGGTGGCGCTGATCGCCGGCGGGATGGGCATCGCGCCGATCCGGGCGCTGCTCGAGGACACGCCCGGCGAGCCCGGCGACATCGCGGTCATCTACCGCGCGCCGTCCGAGGACGACGTGCTGTTCCGCGCGGAGCTCGACGAGCTCTCGCGGCGCCGCGGCGCGGACGTCCACTACGTGCTCGGCGCGCGCGGCGGGGACGGGCTGCTCTCCCCCGAGCACCTGCGCGCGCTGGTGCCCGATATCGCGAGCCGTGACGTCTACGTTTGCGGTCCACGGAGCCTCACGGAGGCGGCCCGGGCGAGCCTGCGCCGCGCCGGCGTGCCCGCGCGGCACATCGTGAGCGAGGCGTTCGGATGATCCGGCGCGCCGTGCCGGTCGCGATCGCGACCGCCGCCGTAGTCGTGCTCCTCGCGAACGTCCGCACGCGGCCGCCGGCGATCCCGGTGACCAAGGCGCCGCCCGAGCCGGCGCCGGTGCGGCGGGTCAGCGCCAAGCCGGCGCACGGCCCGGGGCGCTCGGCCACGGAGACGAGGACGACGCCGTTCTCGGTGATCTCGGTCCGCGTGACGCTCACCGGCGGCGAGCTCACGCGCGTCGAGACCGTCGACCTCACCGGCGCCAACGCGCGCACGGAGGCGATCAACGCGCGCGCCGAGCCGATCCTGCGTGAGGAGGCGCTGAAGGCCGGCAGCGGCAAGATCGACGTGGTCACCGGCGCGACGTACACGAGCGAGAGCTACAGGGAGGCGCTGCAGGCGGCGATCGACCGTGCGCGCGGTTGAGGAGGTCATGGGGATCCCGGTGGGGATCGACGTGCGCGATCCGGGCGTGGCGGTCGACCGCGCCTTCGCGTGGCTGCGGTGGGTCGACGCGACGTTCAGCACGTACCGCGCCGACAGCGAGATCGCGCGGCTGGAGGCGGGCACGCTCGCGCCCCGCAACGCGGCGCCCGCGGTGCGCGCGGTGCTCGCGCGCTGCGAGCGGCTCAGAGCGCACACGCGCGGATGCTTCGACGTCCGCGCCCGCGGCCCCCTCGACCCGTCGGGCTACGTCAAGGGCTGGGCGGTGGAACGCGCCGCCGCGATCCTGCGCGCCGCGGGCGCGCGCAACCTCTGCATCCACGCCGGCGGCGACGTGCGGGTGTGCGGCGACCGCCTGTGGCGCATCGGGGTGCAGCATCCGCTGCTGCGCGACCGCACCGCGGCGGTGCTGGCCGCGCGCGACCTCGCGGTCGCGACCTCCGGCGCCTACGAGCGCGGCGAGCACATCCTCGACCCGCGCACAGGCCGGCCGCCCGCGGGCGTGCTCTCGGTGACCGTCCTCGGGCCCGACCTCGGCATCGCCGACGCCTACGCCACCGCCGCGTTCGCGATGGGCCTCGACGGGCCGGCGTGGACCGCGGGCCTCGATGAGTACGAGGCCCTGACGATCCTGGCCGACGGCCGGGTCCTGTCGACGCCGGGCGTCGCCGCCCTGCGTCTCGACTAGCCGATGCCCAGCTCCCTCTGCTTGGCCTCCACGTCCATCCCATGCAGCCGCGCGAGGTTGCCGCCCAGGATCTTGCGCTTCGCCTGCTCGGTGAGCTGCGGGTAGCCGCGCTCCTCGACGATGTCACGCGGCAGCTCGAAGTTCCAGAACGCCTCGAGCGCCCACTGCGGGTGCCAGATCGGCGCCTCGCCGCCGTAGATGATCTTGTCCTCGCCGCACCACCACATCATCTTCCCGAGCATCTCCGCGAACACCCGCGGCTGGCGGGAGACGAAGTTCACGGTCGCGGCGATCGACGCGAACAGGTTCGGGAAGCGGACGATCTGCCACAGCACCTCGTCCAGCCACGGCAGCCCGACGTGGAAGATGACGAAGTTGATGTCGGGGAAGTTCGCCGCCGCGCCGTCCATGTCGAACGTGCGCGTGTGCTCGATCGGCTGCGGCCCGAGCGGCACGCCCTTGTGCACGCCGATGTGGT
>JBIOTP010000131.1:0-14293 GCA_044865965.1 Solirubrobacteraceae bacterium | reverse complement strand
TCGGCCCGTCGGGCTGCGGCAAGACGACGACGCTGCGGATGGTCGGCGGGTTCGAGGACCCCACCGCCGGCCGCGTCTACCTCGGCGGCGCCGACGTCACCGACCACCCGCCCTACCGGCGCGACGTCAACACGGTCTTCCAGTCCTACGCGCTGTTCCCGCACCTCACGGTCGAGCGCAACGTCGCGTTCGGGCTCGAGCGCCGCAAGGTCGGCCGCGACGAGGTGCGCCGGCGCGTCGCCGAGACGCTCGACCTCGTCCAGCTCGGCCACCTCGCCAAGCGCAAGCCGGCGCAGCTCTCCGGCGGCCAGCAGCAGCGCGTGGCGCTCGCCCGCGCGCTGGTCAACCGTCCGCGCGCGCTGCTGCTCGACGAGCCGCTCGGCGCGCTCGACCTGCGCCTGCGCAAGCAGCTCCAGATCGAGCTCAAGCGGATCCAGCAGGAGGTCGGCATCACGTTCGTCCACGTGACGCACGACCAGGAGGAGGCCATGAGCATGGCCGACACGATCGCGGTCATGAACAGCGGCAGGATCGAGCAGGCCGGCACGGGCGCCGAGCTCTACGAGGGCCCCCGAACCGAGTTCGTGGCGAACTTCCTGGGCATCTCGAACCTCGTCGACGCGCGCGTGAAGGCGGCCGAGAACGGCCTCGCGCGCGTGGAGACCCACGACGGCGCGACGCTGCGCGTGCCCCCCTCGTGCATCGGCCCCCACCAGACCGACGCGGTGCGCGTCGGCGTGCGGCCGGAGAAGATCACGCTCGTGCCCGCCGGCCGGCCCGAACCCGACGGGGCCAACGTGCTGCGCGGCACGATCGTCGTCGCCGCCTTCCTGGGCATCTCGATCCAGTACCTCGTCAAGACCGCGGGCGGCGAGGAGCTGACCGTCTTCGCCCAGAACACCGAGGGCGGCCAGCCCGAGGCGCTGGCCGTGGGGCGCGAGGTGCAGCTGTGCTGGGCCCCGCAGCACACGTTCGGGGTCGCGCATGACTGACCTCGAGCGCGTGCTCGAGGAGGCGGTCTCGCGCCGGCGCTTCCTCGGGCGCGCCGGCTCGCTCGGCCTGGCCACGCTGCTGGCCGGCTGCGGGATCGAGGGCACGCTCGAGCGGGCACAGAAGAACGCCACGCCGGTGCCGACGGTCACCCACCCGAAGGTCCCGATCGGCAACTGGACGTTCTCGAACTGGCCGCTCTACATCGACAAGAAGGTCCTCAAGACGTTCGACAAGCGCTACGGCGGCCACGTCAAGTACGTCGAGGACATCAACGACAACGACGAGTTCTTCGGCAAGGTCCGCCAGCAGCTTCAGGCCGGCAGGCCGATCGGGCGCGACATCGTGACGCTGACCGACTACATGGTCGTCAAGTGGGTCCGCAACCACTACGTGACGGCGTTCGACAAGCGCAACGTCCCGAACTTCACGGCCAACCTCGTCGACAACCTGAAGAACATCCCGTACGACCCGAAGCGGCAGTTCACCGCGCCGTGGCAGTCGGGGGCGACCGGGATCGGCTACAACCCGAAGAAGACGGGCCGCGAGCTGACCTCGATAAAGGACCTCTTCGACCCCGCCTTCAAGGGCCGCGTGACGATGCTCTCCGAGCCCTACGACTCGGCCTGCACGGTGCTGCTGGGCGACGGCGTCGACGCCACGCGCGCGAAGATCGACCAGCTCCTCGGCGCGATCGAGAAGATCAAGACCGCCAACGACGCCGGCCAGTTCCGCCGCTTCACCGGCAACGACTACACGACCGACCTGGCGAAGGGCAACGTGTGGGTCGCGCTGGCCTACTCGGGCGACCTCGTGCAGCTCCAGAGCGACAACCCCGACCTGCGGTTCGCCTACCCCGAAGAGGGCGCGATGACCTTCACGGACAACATGATGATCCCGCAGAACGCCGAGCACCCGTACGCCGCCGAGACCATGATCAACTTCGTCTACGAGCCGGACATCGCGGCGAAGATCGCGCTCTACGTGAACTACCTGTCGCCGGTGAAGGGCGTGAAGGAACTGGTCGAGAAGGACGATCCCGACCTCGCGAACAACCCGCTGGTGTTCCCGTCGGACGAGATCCGGGCCAAGCTGCACCCGTATCCGGCGCTGTCGGACACCGACGAGCGCACGATGAAGCAGGCGATGGCGCAGGTGACGGGGGCCTAGCGATGTCGCTCAACACGCGCCGCCGTCTGCTGCCCTGGCTGTTCCTGGGCCCCGGCCTGCTGTGGCTGCTGATCTTCTTCGCCTACCCGCTGCTCAACCAGGCCAGCGTCTCGCTGATGAGCGGCGACCCGGAGCACGGCTACGACCTGACCTGGGCGTTCCACACCTACTGGGACGCGATCTCGACCTACAAGACGCAGTTCGGGCGCTCGATCCTTTACGCGGGCATCGCGACCGTGCTGTGCCTCGTGATCTCCTTCCCGCTCGCGTACTTCATCGCGTTCAAGGCCGGGCGCTGGAAGAGCTTCATGCTGCTCCTGATCATCCTGCCGTTCTTCATGTCCTACGTGCTGCGGACGGTGGCGGGGCAGCTGATCCTGTCCGACGACGGCTGGGTCGTGGACCGCTTCCGCGACGTCGGGCTGCTGAGCGACGACGGCCGGCTGCTCGCGACGCGGACGGCGGTCATCGCCGGCATCACCTACAACTTCCTGCCGTTCATGGCGCTCCCGGTCTACGTGTCGCTGGAGAAGATCGACCGGCGGCTGATCGAGGCGGCCGCCGACCTCTACGCGAGCCGCGTCACGGCGTTCCGCAAGGTCACCGTGCCGCTGGCGCTGCCCGGCATCTTCGCCGGCTCGCTGCTGACGTTCATCCCGGCCTGCGGCGACTTCATCAACGCCGCCCTGCTCGGCACCCCGAAGCAGTTCATGATCGGCAACGTCATCCAGTCGAAGTTCCTCAACATCCTCGACTACCCGACCGCGGCGGCGCTGTCGTTCACGCTGATGCTGTTCATCCTGGTCGGGATCTTTCTCTACGCGCGGCTCCTGGGCGCGCGCAACCTGACCGAGGCGGCGATCTGATGACCATCGAGGCGGCACCGCAGACCGGCGCCGCGGTCGAGCCGGGGGTCGCGCCGCCGCGGGGCGCCCAGGGCGCCCGGGCGGCGGATCGGGTCCGCAACTGGGTGCTCGGGATCTGGGCGGCGCTCGCGCTGCTCTACCTGTTCATCCCGGTCTTCATCGTCGTCCTGTTCTCGTTCAACGACAACAAGGGCCGGTTCAACTTCACGTGGCAGGGCTTCACGCTGCGGCACTGGCAGCACCCGTTCGCCGATCCCGACCTGGCGAAGGCGCTCACCACGTCGCTCGAGGTCGCGCTGCTGGCGACGCTGATCTCCACCGCGCTCGGCACGTTCATGGCGATGGCGCTCGTCCGCTACCGCTTCCGCGGGCGCGGAACCGTGGACTTCTTCGTCTTCATGCCGCTGTCCTCGCCCGAGGTCGTGCTCGGCGCGGCGCTGCTCGCCCTGTTCCTGACGCTGAACGTGAACACCGGCTTCGCGACGATCGTGATCGCGCACGTGATGTTCTGCATGTCCTACGTCGTGGTGACGGTGAAGGCCCGGCTCGAGGGGATGGACCGCCACATCGAGGAGGCGGCGATGGACCTCGGGGCGACCGAGTGGACGACGTTCCGCAAGGTGACCCTCCCGCTGATCGCCCCGGGCGTGGCGGCGGCCGCGATGCTGGCCGCGGCGCTGTCGATCGACGACTACGTGATCACGTCGTTCAACGCCGGCCAGACGCAGACGTTCCCGCTGTTCATCTTCGGCGCCACCCGCCAGGGGGTGCCCGCCGAGGTCAACGTGCTGGCGACGATGCTGCTGATCGTCGTGCTGGCCCTGATGGGCCTGAACGTGCTGGGCCAGAGAGTGCTGGCGCGGCGGGACACCGCGCGCAGCACTCCCTGAGCCGGATCGTCAGCTCGCGACCTTGAAGCGCCGCACGAGGGCGTCGAGCTCCTCGGCGGTGCCGGCCAGCGACTGGGCGGACGCGGCCATCTCCTGCGCCGAGGCGCTGGTCTGCTGCGTCGAGGCCGAGACCTGCTCGACCGAGGCCGAGGACTCCTCGGCCACCGAGGCGACCTCGGTGATGTCGTTCTCGGCGCGCTGCGCCTCCGCCGAGATCTGCTCGACGGCGGTGACGATGTCGGTCACGCGCTCGGACATCTGGTCGACGACGGCGCCGATGTGCTCGAACGCCTCGCGGGTCTGCTCGACCGTGGCGACGCCCTCCTCGGTGCGGCGGGTGCCCTCGGCCACGACGCCCACGACCTGCTGGGTCTGCGCCTGGATCTCGGTGATCAGCGACGCGATCTGCCCGGCGGCGGCCTGGGACCCCTCGGCCAGCTTGCGCACCTCCTCGGCGACGACCGCGAAGCCGCGGCCCTGCTCGCCGGCGCGGGCGGCCTCGATCGCCGCGTTGAGCGCCAGCAGGTTCGTCTGCTCGGCGATGCCGGTGATCGTGGTCACGATCCCGCCGATGCGCTCGGAGCGCTCGGACAGGTCGCGGATCGCGGCGTCGACCTGCGCGGAGGAGTCGGCGACCTGGCGGATCGCCGCGGTCGCGCTCGCCGCCGCCTCGACGCCGTCCCGGGCGGCCTTGCGGGCCTCGCCCGCGGCCTCGGCCGTCGAGCGGGCGGTGTCGGCGCTCGCGCCGGCGGCGCGGGCGGCCTCCAGCACGGCCTCGCGGGTCGACTCGACCATGCGCACCTGGCGCTCGGCGCCCTGCGCGACGTCGCTCACGGCGCTGGCGATCTCGCCCACCGCGCGCCCGGCCTCGTCGGAGGTGGAGGCCATCTGCTGCGACGCCGAGGACACCGAGCCGGCGCCCGCGGCGACCTGGCCCATGACCGTGCTGAGCTCGGCGCGCATGCCGTTGTAGCTCTCCAGCCCGCCATGGATCTTCTCGAGCATCGCGTTGAACGTCGCCGACAGCTCGCCGATCTCGTCGGAGCCGTAGTCGGCGATCGGCTCGGTGACCGGCTCCACCGGCACGGTGAGGTCGCCCTCGGCGACCGCGCCGAGGCCGGCGCTGAGCGCGGTGAGGTCCTGCTCGTCGAGGCTGCGGAAGCGGGTCAGGAGCTGGGTCACGCCGGACTTGATGCCGCGCGACACCAGGAACGCGATCCCGGCGCCGGCGGCGAGCGCCAGCAGCAGCACGACGATCGTGAGCGTGCGGCCCGAGTGGTACTTGGCCGCGATCGACTCGTCCAGCTTGAAGGCCTCGTGCTCGTTGATCTCGCCGAGCTTCGCGAGTTCGCCGTCGACGGCGGCGTACAGCGGCGCCGCCTTCGCGAAGTAGATCCGCGTGGCCTCGGCCATGTCGCCCTTATGGGCGGCCTCGAGCACCTGCTCATACGCGCTGCGATAGGCGTCCCAGTTCTCGTGGTAGTCGGCGAGGCCGCGCTTCTCGGCGTCGACGACGGACGTCGCCTCGTACTTCTTGACCTCGGCCTCGATGCCCGCGGCGTCCTTGTCGGAGATCTCGGCGTACTTGCTGCCGTCGGGGTTCGTGATGTTGCGCTGGATCTGGCTGTCGATGTCGCCCAGCAGCGCGCGCGCCTGACCGATCTGGACCAGCGGCACGACGCGGTCGCCGTACATCGATCCGCCCAGGCGGTTGACCCCGCCGAGGCTCGTGATCGACAGCGCGCCGATCAGCACGAGACACGCCAGCAGTCCGCCCGCGAGCCCGTATAGCTTGCCCTGCACCTTCAACCTCATTGCGTTGCGACCCCCGCGAGCGGCGTTGTTCGGCTTTGTGGCCTGCGCCACTACCGCGACGCCACGCTCGGGGTTGTCGGCCGCGATCAGCCGGTCTTTAGGTGATTCCCACCGGCGCGGGAGCCGCTTGGGGCACGGTGGGCGCGCCCAGCGCCCCGCCCGTGCCGGCGTCGAAGCCGTGCAGCCGGCGCGGATTGACGCTCAGCTCGATCGCCTGGCCGACCTCGACCGGCGCCCGCGCGTCGGTGACCACGGTGAAGGACGCGCTCTCGTCCTCCGCTCGACCACCTGGACGCTCGCGCGCAGGCGCGGGCCCTCGCCGGCGGCGAGCTCGAGATCGTGCGGGCGCACGCCGAGCACGATCCGCGGGTGCCCGCGCAGCGGCGAGTCCGGCGGGAGCGGGATGCGGCAGGCGCCGAAGCGCGCCTCGCCGTCCTCCACGGCCGCCGCGACGAGGTTCATCGCCGGCGAGCCGATGAACGCGGCCACGAACAGGTTGGCGGGGTGGTCGAAGAGCCGCTCCGGCGTGTCGCACTGCTGGAGGGGCGCCGATCGAGATCGGCCTCCATCAGGCCGCGCACCATGCCATGGCTTCGGCAGGTGGTCAAGACCACTGCTGCTCACTGGTCGGTGACGGCGTCGCGCCACATCTCCGCAACTGGGGCTCAACCGTCGCGCCGTGCGGGCCGATAACCCCGGGCATGTCACGGACGCGGATCGTCGCCGCCGTCATGCTCCTCGCGGCTGCCATCCCGGCGGCAGTCTTCATCCACGTCGGCTCGGACCCCTTCGGGATGCCGGCGATCGTGCATTTCGGCCTCGTGGGCGCCGCCGCCACCCTCACCAGCGCCGCCTCCGTCGCGCTGAGCCTCGCCGGGGCCCAGGCCGGCGACGGGCGCTCGGTGCTGCTCGGCACCGCGTTCTCGACGATGACGGCGCTGTTCGCCGTCCACGCGCTTTCCACGCCCGGCTTCCTGGTCGGCCCCAACGGCACGATCGCGCTGGCGGGCGGCCTCTCGGTCCCCGCCGGCGCCGTCGTGCTGGCGCTGACCGCGCTGCCCGGGCTGCGGCGCACGCGCCGCGTCCGCCCGCTGGTCGCGCTGCAGATCGGCCTCTTCGCCGCCGTGCTGGCCGTCGGCACGTTCGGCATGCTCGATCCGCAGGCGGTGCCGAAGGTCCCGCGGCCGGGGACCCCGCCCGCGGTGGTGCTGCTCGTCCTCGGGCTTGCGTGCCTGACGATCCTCGTCGTGCGCGCCGTCCGCACCCACGCCCTGACGCGGCGCGGCGCGGACCTGGTCGTAGCCGTCGGCTGCGTCTGGCTCAGCCTGACCATGTTCGCCAACCTCGTGCTCGGCGCCGGGACGGTCGGCTTCGCGCTCGGCCACTGCCTCGAGCTGGCCGCCGTCGCCGCCGTGGCGATCCCGGCCGCGCTCGACATCAAGCGCGCCGGCGCCTCGCGCCCGCTCGTCGGCGACCTCTGCTCCACCGACCTCGTCGCCTCCGAGGAGGCCTACCTCGGGCCGCGCGTGCGCGCCCTGCTGGTCTCGCTCGGCGAGCGCGACGCCTCCACCGAGGAGCACACCCGCCGCGTCGCCATGCTCGCCGCCCGCGTCGGCGAGGAGCTCAAGCTGTCCGCCGACGCCCGCCGCCACCTCGCCGTCGGCGGCCTGCTGCACGACATCGGCAAGCTCTCGGTCCCGCTCGACGTGCTCCAGAAGCCCGGCCCGCTCGACGACGACGAGTTCGCGGCCATCAAGCGCCACCCGGCCGACGGGCGCAAGCTGCTCGAGGAGCTCGGCGGCTTCCCGGAGCAGGTCCGCCGGCTGGTCTCCGACCACCACGAGCGCCTCGACGGAAGCGGGTACCCGCGCGGCCTGAAGGCCGAGCAGCTGAGCCTCGAGACCCGCATCCTCGCGGTCTGCGACGTCTACGACGCGCTGGTCTCCGACCGCGTCTATCGCCCGGCGTGGACCCCGGACCGCGCGCTCGCGCTGCTGCACGAGGAGGCCCAGGGCTACGACCCGGCCGTCGTCGCGGCGCTCGAGCGCACGCTCGGCGCCAAGAGCGAGCCCGGCTTCGTCGCCGGCCTCGCCGACGCCGCCCGCGCGGCGACCTCGCCCGCGCGCCCGGCCACCGCCAGTTGAACCCCCGGGCGGCCGGGGTCAGGCCCCACAAGCAGTCGGCGCCAACCTAAACGGGGTCTGACCCCGTTTAGGTTCGCGGCGCGAGCTGCTCGGCGAGCGCGCGCACGGCGTGCTCGCGGCTCGGCAGCGGGGCGCCGTGCTCGCCCAGCATATGGCGCGTGAACACGCGCAGATAGCAGGCGCCGATCAGCATCAGCGCGGCGCCCTCGAGATCGGCGCCGGGATCCACGCGTCCGCGCTCGCGCTGGTCGGCGAGGTAACTCGCGATCGCGGCGACGCCGCGGTGCGGGCCGAGGCCCTGCGCGGCCATGCGCTTGCCGAACTCGCGCCGCAGCTCGGCGTTCGTCTGGATCGCCGCGAACACCGGCATGACGCGGGTGAAGAAGCGCTCGAAGGCCGCGGAGACGCTGTCGAGGCCCTCGACCAGGGGCCGCTCGGCGACGCGCGCGAACACGCGCGCGTCGATCTCGCGCAGCGGCTCGAGGCCCTCCTCGATGACCGCCTGCACGAGCCCCACCTTGTCCTTGAAGTGGTAGTAGACACTGGCCTCGGAGGCGCCCGCCCGCGTGGCGATGGCCTTCGTCGTCAGCCCGCCGAGGCCGTGCTCCTCGATCAGCTGGAGCGCCGCCACGACGATCGCCTCACGGATGCCCGCCGGGGGGCGGCCGCGCCTTGGTGCCGGCTCCTCCTCGACCATTCATGCAGCCTAGCAATTTCCTGTTGACAGACTCAGGAATAGGTATATCCTGAGTTTCAACTCAGAAATCACGCTGGAAGGAGACGGCCGTGGATCGCAAGTGGTGGACCCTCGCCGCCGTATGCACCGGAGTCTTCATGCTGCTGCTCGACATCACGATCGTGAACGTCGCGCTGCCCGACATCCGCGAGGCGTTCGGGGCCTCGCTGTCGGATCTGCAGTGGGTCATCGACGCATACGCGCTCTCGCTCGCCGCCCTGTTGCTGACGTCCGGCTCGGTCGCCGACCTCCTCGGGCGCCGGCGGGTGTTCGCCGCCGGCATCGTCGTCTTCACCGCCGGCTCGCTGCTGTGCGGCCTGGCCAGCGGCGCGACGTTCCTCTCGCTCGCCCGCGCCGCGCAGGGCGTCGGCGGCGCGATCATGTTCGCGACGTCGCTCGCGCTGATCGCGCAGGCGTTCAGCGGGCGCGAGCGCGGGACCGCGTTCGGGATCTTCGGAGCCGTCACCGGGATCGCCATCGCGATCGGGCCGGTGCTCGGCGGCGCGATCACCAGCGGGTTGTCGTGGCGGTGGATCTTCTTCGTGAACGTGCCGATCGGCGTCGCCGCGCTGGCGGTCACGCTCGGCCGGGTCGACGAGTCGCGCGACCCGCGCGCCCGCCGGCCCGACTGGCTCGGCTTCGTGACGTTCAGCTCCGGCCTGGCGGCGCTCGTGTTCGGGCTCATCCGCAGCAACGCCGACGGCTGGGGATCCACCACGGTCGTCGCGTCGCTGGCCGCCGCCGCCGTCCTGCTGGCGGCGTTCGTCGCCGTCGAGCTCCTCCAGCGCGAGCCGATGCTCGACTTCGGGCTGCTGCGCGTGCCGACGTTCGGCGGCGGCCTCGCGGCCGCGTGGGCGATCTCGGCGTCGCTCTTCTCGCTGCTGACCTACCTGGTCCTGTACATGCAGACCCTGCTCGGCCTGTCGGCGCTCGAGGCCGGCGTGCGCTTCCTGCCGCTGACGCTCGCGATCTTCTTCACCGCGGGCATCGCCGGGCGGCTGAGCGCGCGGGTGCCGATCCGCCTGCTGATCGCACCCGGCTTCGTCCTCATCGGCGCCGGGGTCCTGCTCATGCGCGGCCTGACCGTCGAGTCGGAGTGGACCCACCTGCTCGCCGGCATGATCGTGGCCGGCGTGGGCGCCGGGCTGGTCAACGTACCGCTGGCCTCGACGGCGGTCGGCGTGGTCGAGCCCAGCCGGGCCGGGATGGCCTCTGGGATCAACTCGACGTTCCGCCAGATCGGCATCGCCACCGGCGTGGCCGCGCTCGGCTCGATCTTCGCCGCGCACCTGCCCGGCGGGGACGCGTTGGCTGCGCGCGCGGCCGCCGGCGGCTTCGTGGACGGGCTGAACGAGATCCTGCTGGTCGGCGCGATCGTCGCCTTCGCCGCCGGCGCGGCCACGTTCGCGCTGATCCGCCAGCGCGACTTCGTCGCCGCCCCGGACGCCGAGGCGGCCGCCGTGCCGGCGTAGAGCTCGGCCTAGACCTGCAGGCTGACCGCGCGGCCGCTGACGAACCCCTCGGAGGCCGCGATCTGGGCGACGACGTCGTCGGGCACAGCGTCGTCCGTCGTGACCGCCATCACGGCGAGGTCGCTGCGCCCGCCGTCCTCGCCCGGCGCCTGGCGGCCGACGGCGGCGGCGGAGATGTTGATCCCGTGCTCGCCGAACGCGGTGCCGACGCGGCCGACCATCCCCGGCACGTCGGAGTAGCGGAACAGCACCAGGTGCGGGTCGTCGATCTGGAGGTTGAAGCGCTGGCCCCACGCCTCCAGCAGGTGCGGGCGGTGCAGGCGGCCCAGCGTCGTGCCCACCACGCGCGAACGGCGGCCTCCGGCCTCCACGCTGACGCGGACGAGGTCCGAGTAGTCGCGGGCGGCGACCTCGCGGCGCTCGGACACGTTGATCCCGCGCTCCTCGGCCAGCGCCGGCGCGCTGACGAGGTTGACCTCCTCCTCGGTGTGGCCCGCCAGCAGCCCGTCGAGCACCGACAGCGTCAGCAGGCGCGTGTCGCGCTCGGCGATCCGGCCCAGGTGCTCGACCTCGACGCGCTCGACGCTCGAGGACTCCGCCAGCGCCATCGCGAGCCGGCCGAGACGGCGGCACAGCGGCAGGTACGGGCCGAGCACCTCCATGTCCTCCGCGGAGACGGCCGGGATGTTCACCGCGGTCGAGACCACGCCGCCGGTCAGCGCCGCCACGACCTGCTCGGCCGTCTGCACGCCGGCGCGGTCCTGCGCCTCCGCGGTGGAGGCGCCGAGGTGCGGTGTTACGACGACGTTGGAGTAGCCGAACAGGGGGTGCTCGGTGATCGGCTCCTGGGCGAACACGTCGAGCGCGGCGCCGCCGACCTTGCCGGAGTCGAGCGCCGCCTTCAGGTCCTCGTCCACCACCAGCTCGCCGCGGGCGACGTTGACGATCCGCACGCCGTCCCGGCACTGCGCGAGCGCCTCGGCGTTCAGCGTGCCGCGCGTCTCGGCGGTCTTGGGCAGGTGGAGCGTGATGAAGTCGGCGGCGGCGTAGAGGTCGCCGCTGGACTCGGCCTTCTCGGCGCCGAACTCGCGGAAGCGCTCGGAGGAGACGAACGGGTCGAACGCGATCACGCGCATGCCGAAGGCGCGGGCGCGGATCGCCACGAGCTGGCCGATGCGGCCGAAGCCCATGATGCCGAGCACCTTGCCCTCGACCTCGGTGCCGCCGAACTGCGAGCGCTCCCAGCGGCCGGCGGTCAGCGACGCGTGCGCCTGCGGGATGTTGCGCGCGAGCGCGAGCATCAGCGCCACCGTGTGCTCGGCGGCGGCCACCGTATTGGCCTCAGGCGCGTTGGCGACGACGATGCCGCGCTTGGTCGCGGCCGCCACGTCGACGTTGTCGACGCCCACCCCGGCGCGGCCGATCACGCGCAGGTTGTCGGCGCGCTCGATCAGGTCTGCGGTGAGCTTGGTCGCCGAGCGAATCAGGATCCCGTGGTAGGCGCCGATGCGCTCGGCGAGCTCGTCGCGCGTCCAGTCGAGCCCGAGGTCGACGTCGAAGCGCTCGCGGAGCATGGCCACGCCGGACTCGGCGATCTTCTCCACTACGAGGACGCGGCAGGGCTCGGCGAGGGTCATGCCGCGGCGGGGACTCCGGCCTCGAGGAACACGCGCTGCGCCGCGCCCACGCCGGCGCCGTGCTCGACCTCGTGGCCGAGCTGGGACAGCACCATCTCGAGCCCGGACAGCGACGTCAGGATGTCGAAGGCGCCGAAGTAGCCGCAGTGCGCGATCCGGAGGATCCGCCCCTTGAGGTGGTCCTGCCCGCCGTTGGCCGTGATCCCGAGCTTGCGCAGCGCGCCCGGCACCTTGCCGCCGTCGATGTCGCCGGGCAGCTCGATCGCGGTTACGACCGTCGAGCGTTCGTCGGGGTCGCCGAACAGCTCGAGCCCGAGCGCGACGACGCCGGCGCGCGTGGCGCGCGCGAGCAGGTGGTGGCGGGCGAACACGTTGTCCATGCCCTCCTCCTCGATCAGGTCGAGCGCAACGTCGAGGCCCATGAACAGCGACACCGCGGGCGTGAACGGCGAGTTCGCCTTGCGCTGGGACTTGGCGGTCTTCACCCAGTCGAAGTAGTAGCGACCGCCCGGGCGCGCCTCGACGAAGTCGAGCGCCTTCTGCGACACCGACGCGAACGCCAGCCCCGGCGGGATCATCAGCGCCTTCTGCGAGCCGCCCACGACGACGTCGATCCCCCACTCGTCCTGGCGCAGCTCGGCGGCGCCGAGGCCGGAGATCGCATCGACGGCGAGGATCGCGCCGTGGCGGTTGGTGACCTCGGCGATCGCCTGCACGTCATTGACGATCCCGGTCGAGGTCTCGCTGAACGTGGCGAACACGACCTCGACGCCGTCGTTCTCGGTGAGCAGCCGGTCGATCTCCGCCGGATCCAGCCGCTCGCCCCAGCCCGGCTCGTAACGCACGAGGTCGGCGCCGTAGGCCTCGCACAGCTCGATCCAGCGCTCGCCGAACTTGCCCGCCGCGCACGCCAGCGCCTTGGTCTGCGGGCGCACCAGGTTCGCCGCCGCCGAGTCCATCGCCCCCGAGCCGCTGGCGGCGAAGGTGAGCACGTCGTTGGTCGTCTGGAAGACCTTCGGCAGCTTGGCCAGCACGCGCTCGTAGAGCGCCACGAACGCAGGCGCGCGGTGGTAGAGCATCGGCGTCGCCATCGCCTGCGAGACCGCCGGCGGGACGGGCGTGGGACCGGCGGTCATCAGGTACTGCTTGATGTACGGATTCGGCGGCATGCGGACGGATCCTGACGTTGGGAGGACGCGCTGAGATTAGCGTCCGCGCCCGCCGCAGCAGCGCTTGTACTTCCGCTCGCTACCGCACCAGCACGGCTCGTTGCGACCGGGCGGCCAGGCGATCGCCTCGCCCCGGCGTTGCAGCTCGGCCGCCCACTGCGACCGCGCCTCGCCGCTGTCCGGATCGAGCCCGCGTTCGTCCGCGAACTCCGCAAGCGCCGCGACCCGCAACGGCGCGACCGCGGGATTGCGAGCGGTCGCGGCTGAGATCTCACGCAACCGCGCCTCCATCGCCGCGCAGTAGGCGTCCGGGTCGGCGAGATCCTCGCCGAGCTCGGGCCAGCGCCGGAGCGCCTCCGCGTGCTCGTCGCGCGGGAACCAGGCCAGCGCGACCGCGATCTCCTCGGGGTGCGGCGAAGGATCGGGCGTCATCGCGTCATCCTCGTCGGGAGGCAGGCCGAGCTCCGCCCGGCAGTAGCGCCGCTCGGCGAGCACCTCCTCGACCAGCACCGCGTCGCCCCGCGCCCGCGCCGCGGCCAGCGCCCGGTCGAACGTGACGAGCGCCTCGTCCCACTGCCCTGTGTCGAAGCGCGCGCTGGCCAGCGTGTAGAGGGTCTGTGGGTCCTCGCCGAGATCCGCGAGCAGCGCGGCGAACTCGGCCTCCCCCGCTGCGTGCTGACCGTCCCGGAGCAGGTACCAGCCGAGCATCTGGCGGCCGAGCGTGGCGTGCGTGCAGCCGTGCTCGAGCGCCTTGCGCTGGAGCCGGGCGGCAGCGCAGTAGTCGCGATCCGCCTCGACGGCGGCGACCGCCAGATCGTCATAAAGGTCGCCGACCTCAGGCAGGTCGGGGAGCGCGTCGAGCGCCCGCTCCGCCTCGGCGACGGTCTCCGCGCGCTGGTAGGCGGCCAGGCTCATGATCGGTCGGCACGCTATCGCCCGCCGCGGACGCTTTCAGCCCTCCTCGAACTCCGTGTCGATCCACGACATCATCGAGCGCAGCTCGCGGCCCTCGCGCTCGATCATGTGCCCCTGGCCCTCGGCGCGCAGGCGCTGGAAGTTCTCCTGGCCGGCGCGGTTCTCGGCGATCCACTCGCGGGCGAAGGCGCCGGACTGGATCTCGCCGAGGATCTCCTTCATCGCCTCGCGGGTGGGCGCGCCGACGATGCGGGCGCCGCGGGTGAGGTCGCCGTACTCGGCCGTGTTGGAGATCGAGTGCCGCATCCCGGTGATGCCCTTCTCGTACATCAGGTCGACGATCAGCTTGAGCTCGTGCAGGCACTCGAAGTAGGCGAGCTTCGGGTCGTACCCGGCGTCCACGAGCGTCTCGTAGCCGGCGCGCACGAGCTCGGTCACGCCGCCGCACAGGACGGCCTGCTCGCCGAACAGGTCGGTCTCGGTCTCGTC
>JBIOTP010000130.1:0-2922 GCA_044865965.1 Solirubrobacteraceae bacterium | reverse complement strand
CTCCGGCCGATTCAGCCAGATCGTCGCCACCGGCCCCTCCACCTCGTACTGGATCGGCTCCGTCACCGTCTGCACGCTCATCGCAACGCTCCCAACTCGTATCTACAGAACTGAATTCAAATCATATTCATGGCGAGCGCGATGCGCAAGGGGTCAGCGCACCAGGACGGTGCAGGCGCTGACACCCGGCGCCCCGTAGACCTGGGTGAAGCCGACGCGCGGGTCGCCGGGGACCTGGCGGTCGCCGGCGTCGCCGCGGAGCTGCAGCACGATCTCGTGGACCTGGCGCAGGCCGGAGGCCCCGATCGGCTCGCCGTTGGCGAGGCAGCCGCCGTCGGTGTTGACCGGCAGCCGCCCGCCGACCTCGGTCGCGCCGCTCTGCACGAGCGCCTCCTGCTCGCCGTGCTCGCACAGGCCGGTCTCGGCCATGTGCATGACCTCGGCGCCCGACTCGGTGTCCTGGAGCTGGGCGACGTCGACGTCCGCGGGCGCGATCCCGGCGTGCTCGAAGGCGGCCGCCGCCGCCTCGGTGGTCGGCGAGGGGGCCGGCTCGACGGCGATCGACGGGCTGAAGACCTCGAACGTGCCGTAGCGGCGGGTGCGGAACGTCACCGCGCGCAGGTACACGGGCGTGCGCCGCGATGCGCGGGCGCGCGCGCCGCGCGCGAGCACGAGCGCCACCGCGCCCTCGCCGGGGGAGCAGAACATGTACTGCGTGAGCGGGTGCGAGAGCATCCGCGAGCACAGGATCTCGTCCTCCGACAGCGGCGTGCGGCGCCACGCGTTGGGGTTGCGCTCGCCGTTGCGGAACGCCTTGGCCGCGACCTTCGCGAGCGTCGAGGCGCTGACGCCGTGCTCGGCCATGTAGCGCTGGATCTTCATCGCGAAGAACTGGGTCGTGAGCATCAGCCCGGTCTCGCCGTACCAGCTCCCCAGCCCCCAGTCCTCGGGCAGCGGATCGAACGCGCCCCGCGGATGCTTGTCGAAGCCGAGCACGAGCGCGAGCTCGCCACCGCCCGCCGCCAGCATGGCGTGGGCGGTGGCGAGCGCGGACCCCCCGGTCGCGCAGCCGTTCTTGACGTTGATGAACGGCAGTCCGGTCAGGCCGAGCGCGGCGACGGACGTGTCCGCGTTGCCGGACGCGTCCGAGCCGCCGGCGGCGAAGTCGACGTCCTCCCAGCGCACGTCGGCGTCCGCGAGCGCGGCGCGCGCGGCGGCGGCGCCCATCTCGAGCCCCGACACGCCGGGATGGGGGCCGAAGCGGTGGATGCCGAGGCCGATGACGGCGACGTCGTCGCTCATTCGTCCTCCAGCGGGCGGAACGCGAACGTGGCGACCGGCGCGCCGTCGCGGCCCGGCACCGCGATCAGCGTGAGCTCCATCGGCATCCCGATGTTGAGGCGCGCGGGGTCGGCCGCCGTCAGCCTGGCCTCGACCCGCACCTCGCCGGGGAGCTCGACGTAGCCGACGCCGTAGGGCTCGAACTCCGCCGGCGCGTACGGCGGCGACTTCGGCGGGAAGCCCTGGATCGTCCAGGTCCACAGCGTCCCGCGGCGCGCGAGCAGCCGCTCGCGGACGTCCTGCGACGTGCAGCGAGGGCACGAGGCCTGCCGCGGGAACGCGACGGCGCCGCAGGCGGCGCACTCGGAGCCGATGAGCCGCGGGGCGTCGGGCGGGCCGGTGAACAGGCCCTCCGCGACCGGCGGCAACGCCCTGCTGGTGATCATCGCGTCGTCCTCCCCGCGTCGCGCCGCGCGGCCAGATCCGCCCCGGGTCTCGCCGCGCGATCAGATCCGCCCAGCGTCTCGCCGCGCCGTCGGATCGGCCCGCGTCTCGCCGCGCACGCTATCGATCGAATTGACATGAGTTCAGTTCGAGCTAGAGTATCGCATATGACCTCCCTCGGCGACCCCCTCCAGCTCTCTGACTCCGTCCGGCTCTCCAACCGCTTCGTCGCGACCGCCCACGGCAGCGGCGCGGTGGCGGACAACCTGCCGGTCGCCGGCGACGCGGAGTACTGGGCGAAGGTGGCCGCCGGCGGCGCCGCGATGGTCATCGTCGGCGGCACCGTCACCTCAGAGGACTCGACGATCCGGCGCGGGAACTTCACGGCGGCGTGGCGGCCCGAGGTCGTCCCCGGGCTGCGCGCGCGGGCCGACGCGATCCACGCCGCCGGCGCGACCGCGATGCTGCAGCTCGTCCACCTCGGGCGCGAGACGCTTGGCGCCGAGACCTACTGGTCCCCGGTCGCGCCGGCCGCGGTTCGCTCGCCGCGCGAGCCGACCGCCCCGCGCCCGCTCACCGAGGGCGAGATCGACGCGATCGTCGAGGGGTTCCGGATCTCGGCCGTCCACGCTCTCGAGGCCGGCTTCGACGGCATCGAGCTGCACGCCGCGCACGGCTACCTGCTCGCCCAGTTCCTGTCGCCGGTCGCCAACCCCGGGGCGTCGAGCGTCGCCGAGCGCGCCGCGCCGGTCTGGCGGATCGTCGACGCGATCCGGGAGGCCGGCCCGGACTGCCTGATCGCGATCCGCTTCTCGGTCGGCGACGCGCACGACGCGGGCCTGGCCGTGGAGCAGCTCGGCGAGCTGATGGCCGAGCTGCACCCGGAGATCGGCTACGTGAACCTCGCGGTCGGCATGCGCGCGGCCTACGTGAAGGACATGGCCACCGAGCGCCCGCCGCTGCTCGACGAGCTGCCGCGGCTGCGCCCGCTCACCGATCGCCCGCTGGTGGTGTCGCAGGCCTTCCGCGAGCCGCCCGCGATGGAGGCCGCGCTCGCCGCCGGCGCCGACATGATCGGCATGGCGCGCGCCCTGATCGCGGACCCCGAGCTCCCGCGCAAGGTGCTCGCCGGCCGGCCCGAGACCGTGCGTCCGTGCGTCGCTTGCAACGAGGACTGCCGGAGCTTCGAGCCCGTGC
>JBIOTP010000129.1:0-2448 GCA_044865965.1 Solirubrobacteraceae bacterium | reverse complement strand
CTAACGGCAACGGTCCCGGAACCAGCTGCCGATCATCGGCCGCGCCTTGCGCTCGGGCCGCAGGAACTCGGGCCGGTCCTCGAGCCCGAGCAGCGGCGCCACCACGAACACCAGCACGAAGAACACGGCGAAGAAGACGACGGCGACGTCCATGCAGCTCCTGGCGCTCGCCGCAAATGTTACGCAGTACCTCCGGCCTCGGGCCGCCTCGCGCGCGGCGCGGCGGACGCGCCCGCCGAAGCCGCCACAGACCCGGTCGGCGATGCGGCCACGCCTCGGGCCGGACGAGGCAGACGACGCCTGCATTCGCCACGAACCGAGCGCGGGCGCTTCGCTGCGGCCACGCTCGCCTTGGACGGACAGGAGCAGGCGCCGGAGCAGAAGCTTGACGCGCTCTCGCTCGCGCGCTCGAACAGGAGCCGTGCAGGCGCCAACCGCGTCTAACGCTTGACGCCCATTTCCGCGCCGTTGCTACCGGAACCCCTCACGGAATCAGCGGGCGCTACGGCGGCCTGGGCTGGTGGAGGCGGCTGGGGCGACCCCGGGAAGCAGCGCGCTGCCCGGGCCAGCGCGTGATCGCCGTCCGCGGGGGGCGTGACGGGCGCCTCAGGCGACGTAGACGGGCGTGCCGACGGGCGTCCTCGGGTAGAGCGCGACGACGTCCTCGACATACATGCGAATGCAGCCGTGGGAGGCGTTGGTCCCGATCGAGGCGCGGTCGGCGGTCCCGTGGATGCCGGCGCCGCCGTTGAAGGCCATCCAGCGCGCCTTGATCGGGTTGTCCGGGCCGGGCGGGATCACCCTGCCGGCGAGGCTGCCCGCCCACGGCTCGTTGGGGACGTACCACGACGGGTTGGTCTGCTTCCACTGGATGTCGTAGAGCCCGGCGGGGGTCTCCAGGCCCTGCATGCCGACGGCGATCGGGTACGTGCGCGAGAGCTTCAGGCGCCGGTAGAAGCGCAGCGTGAAGGAGTCGCGGTCGACGATGATGTAGGAGCGGTACTTGGCCCGCAGCCTCGCGGTCGTGACCCTCGGCCGCACCGTCACCAGCCTCGCGCGCACCGTCCGCGAGCGATCGGCCCGCGCGAGCGCGCCCGTCAGCGCGGCGCGCAGGTCCGCCCGGCTGACGCGGATCCCGTTGCGGCTGGTCACCGTCCTCAGGCCGCGCGCGCCGGGATGGACGGCCGCGTCGCGGGCGGAGCGGTCCACGGCCGCGGCGACGCGCCGCGTCAGCCGGTCGACCGCGCCGCGCGAGTAGGTCACCTCGACCGGCAGGTCGGTGTGCACGGCCGTGCCCCGCAGGCCGTGGATGGTGCGGGTGAGGATCGAGCCGCGGCGGCTGACGGCGACCGCCCGCTCCACCAGTCCCGCGACGTCCACGCGCGCGCGGATGCGCGCCGCCGGCAGCGTGAAGCGGCGCGCGCCGGCGCGCACCGCGAGCGGCTCGGCCAGCGGCCCGGCGAGCGCCCGTTGCACGCGCGCCCGCGCCCGGTCGGCGTGCAGACCGCCGACCGGCACGCCGCCGATCCGCACGCCCGGCGCGATCAGCTGCCGCCGCGAGTGGTCGTAGGCCGCGACCGCGACGCCGCCGCCCACCGCGAGCAGGCCGACGAGCGCCACCGCCATCAGCACCGCCTTGCGCATGCCCTCATTCTGCCCAGACCCGCGTGAAGGCAGTGTTGAGCAGGGAGAATGCGCGGACCGGTTCCAACCGGTGATCGCGATGGCGCTACCGCCGATCGCCCGCCGCCCGGGTGTCCGTCGTCACGCGGCGGCGCGGCGGCAGCAGCAAGCGCCGGATGGGGGCTTTGGAGTGGCGGTGGAACAGGATTGAGCGCCACGGCGCGCGGGTTCGTGGAAACCGGGCGCTTGGCATCTGGGGCCCGGTGATACTCGATCGGCCGGGCCGGCCACTCGTGGTTCGCCGAGCGAGCCGGCGGGAAGCTTCGCTGGCCGGGTCGGGACCGGTCGAGGCTGGGGGGCGTATACCGCGTGTGATGGGACGCGCGCTGGCCATCGCCGCCTGTCTGCTGGCGCCGGCCGTGGCCGGCCGTGGCGGCGGCGCCACCAAGCCGACGGACGCCTCCGGCGCGGCCGCCGGGCCGGCGCGGCGATGACGCGCGCGGCCGCATCCGCGAGGCGGCAGGGGCTACCCGGGCCGCGCAGGTCGTCCGCCCGCGCAGCCGGCGACCGGCTCCGTCATCGGGGAGCCGCCCGTGTCGGGCGAGACCACGCGGCCCTCCGTCTCGCCGAGGAGAGCCGGCGGTGAGACGCCTCGCGGCGATCGGCATCGCGGCGGCGCTCACCGCCGTGCTGGCCGTGGTCGCGCTCCGCGGCGCGCAGCAGCGGCCGCCCGGCGGCGAGCCGGGTCGCGCCGGCGCCCGCGTGGATGCCGTTCTGTTCGTGATCGGGGCGTCCACCGATCCCTAGGGCAGCTCCAAGCCGCGC
>JBIOTP010000128.1:0-15523 GCA_044865965.1 Solirubrobacteraceae bacterium | reverse complement strand
GGCGGCGCCGGCCGCCCCTCAGCAGACCGGGTCGGGCGGCGGCGCCGCCGGTTGGCGGTCGCCGCCCCAGGCCGTCCACTCCGCCAGCGCGGGGCGGGCGGCGGCGAGGTCGGTAGTTACGAGGCCGGTCGGGAACCGGTCGTCCTGGCGCAGCGTGTACTGGAAGGCGACGGTCACGCGGGGATCGCTCCACCAGCCCACGAGCCGCCTATGCAGCGCGCGGCAGCCCTCCAGCTCGCCGGTGATCTCGCGCGCGCCCGAGAGGTAGCTCGGCGCCGGCCCGACGCCGGTCTCGGTGATCCAGATCGTGTGCGGTTGGGGGCAGCCGCGGGCGGCGAGCGCGGTCGCCGCCGGGCCGACCGGATCGGGGCCGCCGATGTAGGCGTGCTGCGACCACACGGTCGAGGCGCACACGACGTCCTGCGGCAGGCCGGCGATGAACTCCGGCACGGTCGTGGTGTACGGCGTCGGCTTCAGGAGCCCGGCGGTCTCGCCGAGCACGAGCTGCTGGTCGCCGGGCGCGGCCACGAGCGCCTGCTGCAGGGCGCGAGCGAGCGCGGCGTAGCCGCCCGCCGCCAGGCTGGGGCTCACCGCGTCGCACGCGCCCCGCTGCGGGCTCGAGAAGGCCGGGTGGTTCGGCTCGTTCCAGGCGCTCCAGTAGCGGAGGTCGGCGCCCGCCTGCGCCGCCGCCGCGAGCAGGTCGGCCACCAGCCGCTGGTAGGCGGGCAGCGCGTCGGGGCGCGGAAGGCGCGAGCGCGGATCGGTGAGCGGGCGCTCGCAGCCGGCGGGCGGCGCCGCCGCCCATGCCGGCGTGCCGGTGATCACCACCAGCGCCTGCCACCCGCCCTCGCGCTGGCGCGACGCGAGCGCCCGCAGCTGGTCGCGCACGCCCGCCCAGCCCAGGCATGGCTGGACGCTGCGCATGCAGCCGCCGTTGAGCGCCTGGAGGTCGGCCGGGGCATCCGGGCGCGGCTGCAGCGAGGGCCAGTCGATCACGAGCCGGTAGAACGCGGGGTGGATCGCGCCCAGCGCGTCCCGCCAGCGGGCCCACGGCTCGGGCGTGGCGCGGTCGCCGGGGCTCGCGACGAGGTTCGGGTTCGGCTCGGTGACGCCGATCGCGAGGCCCTGCCCAGCGGCGGGGAGGGAGGCGGGGGCGGGCGTGGGCGTCGCGGTGGGGGTCGGGATCGGGGTCGGGATCTCGGGCGCCGGCGCGGGCGCGGGCGGGTCGCTCGTCTCGATGCGCCGCGCGGCACCCGCGGCGGCGCCCACCAGCGCCATCGCGAGCGCCGGCACGAGGACTGCGCGGGGCCGGGGCATCCCCTTCGAGGCTACGAGGTCGTGCCGCAGCTTTCCGGCGGCGCCGGGTCGCTCGCCTGCGGGCGCTTCTCGCCGCCCCACGCCTGCCACTCGCCGAGCGCCGGGTAGTCGTGCGAGAGGTCGGTGCTGACGAGCCCCGTCGGGAAGATGTCGTCCTCGCGCAGGGTGTACTGGAAAGCCGCGGTGACGCGCTCGTCGCGGTACCACTCCTCGAGCTGGCGGTGGAGGCCGCGGCACGCCCGCATCTGGGAGGCGGGCGAGGTCCGCCGCTTCTCGCCGCGGCGGGGCGCGCCGACGCCGGTCTCGGTGATCCAGATCGCCGGCCGCTTGCAGCCCTTGCCGACCAGCGCCCGCTCGACATCGTCGACCGGGTTGCGCCCGCCCAGGTAGCCGTGCTGGGTCCATACACCCGTGCCGCAGGCCAGGCCCGAGGGGATGTCGCGGATGAACTCGGAGATCGAGGTCGTCTTCGCGCGCCGCTGGTCGAGCGCCGCCAGCTCGCCGAGCACCACCTCCTGCTTGCCGGGCGCGCGGTCCAGCGCGTCCTTCAGGGTCCGCGCCATCTCGACGTAGGGCGCGACCGCCGCCGAGCGGGCATCCTTGTCGCAGCGCCGGCGCTGGGGGGAGATGAAGAACGGGTGGTTGGGCTCGTTCCACGGCGCCCAGTAGTGCAGGTCGGCGCCGTCGCGGCGGGCCTCGGCCAGCAGGGCCTCGACGAAATGGGCGTACGCCGCCATCCCGTCGCCCTCGCGCGGCGGCCGCGAGCGGGGCAGCGTGCCGTCGCGCTCGCAGCCGCCGGCCGGCCGCGCCGCCCACTCGGGCGTCCCGGCCAGCACCACGAGCGCCTGCCAGCCGCCCTCGCGCTGGCGCGCCCCGAGCGCGCGGAGGATCTCGCGCAGGCCGCCGTAGGCGCCGCATGGCGGCTTGTCGCGCAGGCAGCCGCCGTTGGGGGAGTCGAACACCGGCGGGCGGCCCGCCTCGGGCTGCAGCGAGGACCAGTCGACGACCAGCCGGTAGTAGGCCGGGTGGATCTGCGCGAGCGCGTCGCGCCAGCGGGCGAACGGGCCCGGCACCTCGTGCGCCCCCTTCGGCCACACGAAGCTCGGGTTCTGCTCGGTGATCCCGACGGCCAGCGCCGGGCCGCCCGGAGCCGGGCCGGCCGTGCCGCGCGCCGGGCCGGCGGGCGCCTTGGGCGGCGGCTTCGGCTTCTCGCCCCCGCAGCCGGCCGCAAGCAGCGCCGCGGCCAGCAGCGCCGCGGCGCCGCGCATGGGTTAGACCGCGGAGACCTCTTCCTCTTCTGCCACGCGGAAGGAGGAGCCGCAGCCGCAGGCGGCGATCACGTTCGGGTTGTCCACCTTGAAGCCCGCGCCCTGGAGGCTCTCGACGTAGTCGACGATCGCGCCCTTCACGTAGGGCAGGCTCGGGGAGTCGACGAGGATCCGCAGGCCGTGGTCCTCGAACACCTCGTCGCCGTCGCGCTGCGTGTCGAACGCCAGCGCGTACTGGAAGCCGGAGCAGCCGCCGCCGCGAACGCCGACGCGGAGCCCCGAGGTCTGGACGTCCGCGCTCTGGGACGACAGGAACTCCTTGACCTTCTCGGCGCCCTTGTCGGTGAAGGTGATCACTTGTGTCAGAACTCCCGGTGAGGACTCCAGCGCAATGCTTCAGGAAGTGTAGCGGCCGCTACGCTTCACCGGATGCCCAGCACCGACGAGCTCAAGCAGCGGATCGAGGCCGCGATCCCCGGTTCCACGGCCGACGTGGTCGACCTCACCGGCGGCGGCGACCACTTCCGCGCGACCGTCGTGGCGGCCGAGTTCGCCGAGCTGAGCCGCATCGAGCAGCACCGCCGTGTGTACGCGGTGTTCGGGTCCGAGATCGGCGGGCCCATCCATGCCCTGTCCCTCATCACCAAGGCGGAGTAGACACCGTGAGCGAATCCAATCCCATCCGCGAGGCCATCGCAGAGGCCATCTCCGAGCACGAGGTGATCCTCTTCATGAAGGGGACGCCGGAGCAGCCGATGTGCGGCTTCTCCGCCCGGACAGTGGCGGCCCTGAGCGCGCTCGACAAGCCGTTCGCGGCGGTCGACGTGCTGCCCGACCCGCGCATCCGTCAAGAGCTGTCGGCGCTGTCGAACTGGCCGACGATCCCGCAGCTGTTCGTGCGCGGGGAGCTGGTCGGCGGCTGCGACATCGTCACCGAGATGTACGAGTCCGGCGAGCTGGCGCAGACGCTCGGCGTGGAGCCGCCCGCCGACGCGCCGGAGCACGCCCCGGTGGCGGCCGAGCCGGGCGCGCCGCCGCTCCAGATCGACACGAACCTCGTCGACCGGTCCTGAGCTGTCCAGGGGGCTCCTCGCCGTCGTGACGCTCGCCGTCGCGGCGGCAGCGGCCCCCTCACCGCCGGCCCGCGCGGGCGGGCGCAACGAGGAATCCGTCGGGCTGGCCGAGCCGGCCCTGTTCGCCGACGCCGGCATCGCCGCCGCCCGGCGCTACGCGGCCGCGCGCCGCGGCGCGGTCGCGTTCGCGGTGGTCGGCGAGGACGGGCGCGTGCGCGGGCTGCACCGCACCGCGCGCTTCCCGTCGGCCAGCGTCGTGAAGGCGATGCTCCTGGTGGCCCTGCTGCGCGCGGCCGGCGCGCGGCCGCTGAGCGGCCGGCAGCGGGCGCTGCTGAAGCCGATGATCACGGTCTCCGACAACAAGGCCGCCAAGGCCGTCTACGGCGCGGTCGGGCGCTCCGGCATCTACCGGCTCGCCGCCGCGGCGGGGATGCGCAACTTCGCCGTCGCGGGCTCGCTGTTCGATGCCCAGCTCACCGCCGCCGACCAGGCGCGCTTCTTCCTGCAGATCGACCGGCTCGTCCCGCCCGCCCACCGCCGCTACGCCCGGCGGCTGCTGTCCTCGATCGTCTCCTTCCAGCGCTGGGGCATCGCCGCGGTGGCGCGCGCCCGCCACTTCAAGATCTTCTTCAAGGGCGGCTGGCGCCCCGGCATCACCCACCAGGTGGCGCTGCTGGAGCGCGGCTCGAGCCGCGTCGCGCTCGCCGTCCTCACGCGGCCCCCGTCGATGGGCTACGGCGAGCAGACGATCGCCGGCATCGCGAGCCGGGTGCTGGCGCGGTGATGGTCATCGCCGTCCTGCACAACCTCACGGACGCGTTCCTCGGCCACGCCGGGCCGGTGCTGCGTGCCGCGGGGGCGACGCTCGACGAGCGCTTCCTGCGGGCGGGCGACCCGCTCCCGGATCTGGCGGAGGTCGACGCGATCGTCTCGCTGGGCGGCGAGCAGTCGGTGCTCGGCGGCGAGCTCGAGGCCGAGGCGGCGCTGCTGCGCGAGGCGGTGGAGCGCGACGTGCCGGTGCTAGGCGTCTGCCTGGGCGCGCAGCTGCTCTCTCACGCGCTCGGCGGGACGGTCGCGCGGCTGCCGCGCCGCCGCGTCTGGTGGCCGGAGCTGCGCCCGCTGCCGGCGGCCGCCGGCGACCCGGTGCTGGGCGGGCTGCCCGCCCGGGCGGCCGCGCTGCACTGGAACGAGGACGGCCTGGAGCCGCCGCCCGGCGCCGTCGAGCTGCTCGGGCGTCCCGAGGGCGGCCGGGCGGAGGGATTCCGCGCCGGCCGCCGCGCGTGGGGGGTCCAGTTCCATCCCGAGGTCGACGACGAGGCGCTCGACGGCTGGTACCGCGACTGGGGCGGCGCGCTCGGCCAGGCGGGCGTCACGGAGGCGGACGCCCGCGCCGCGGACGCCCGCCACCTACCGGGTCAGCCCGCGCTCTCGGCGGCGATCTTCGGCGGCTTCGCGAGCGTCGTCGCCCGCTGAGCGCGGCTGGGGCGCTCCGCCCACGCCGCGTCGCTCATGCGCGCCACGCGCACGCCCACCGACCCGAGCGCGACCACCAGCAGCGCCGCGCCGGCGGCCGCGGGGACGAGCCCGGTGCCCGACGCCAGCGGGAGCATCCAACCGACGAAGATCGCGGCCGGCACCCACGGCCGGGCGGCGCCGGCGCGCCAGGCGGCGACGCCGAGGAGCGTCAGGCCGAGGATCGTGCCGAGCACCGCCGGAGCGCCGACGAGCGGCATCGCGACGCCGTCGGCCGCGTGCTCCGAGATCGCCACCGACTGCCCGCGCGGGAGCCCCTGGGCCAGCGCTGAGGTCGTAGAAATCCGTGACCAGCAAGCCGGGGAGCGAGCCGAGCCCGAGCAGCGCGAGCGCGCCCGCGACATGCGCCAGCTTCGGCGTCGCGCGGCGGGCGAGGTGCAGCAGCGCGAGCGCGGCGGGCAGCAGCAGCAGGTAGCCGAAGTGCAGCAGGGTCGCCGCGAGCCGCGCCTGCCCAGCGTGGGCGGCGAGCGCGTCGTGGGAGCTGGCCGTGGTCGGCTCCGCCTCCCAGGGGGTGGCGATCATGCCGGCGAGGGTGATGAGCGGGCCGCCGATCAGCGCGGTGGCGCCGGCGATGCGGCCAAAGCGATTGGGGTCGCTGAGCATGTCCGGCGAGCTAGGCGCGCCGCGGTCGCCCGTCGTCGCCCGCGGCGCCGATTCGCGGTCCGCCGCGCGGGGGACGGCGCGATCGGCCGCCGCCTCGCCCCTCGGCGCGCGCGGTCCGCCGCGCGGGGGACGGCGCGAGCCCCCGCGCGGCGGGTGAAGGCGCCGGCGGCCGCCGGTACCGTGGCGTGCCGTGAACGTCTCCCGCCCACAGGCCGTCGACGCCGGGATCGCGGCCGCGATCGCGGTGCTCGGCGTGCTCGAGGCGTTCACGATGGCCGACGAGCGGTTGCGCTGGATCGTCGCGGGGATCGTGCTGGGCGGGCTCGTGCTCGCCCGCCGGCGGGCGCCGCTCCCGGCGCTGGTAGGCGTGGTGGCTGTCCAGGCGCTCGTGCACACCGACAGCTACGGCTCCGACCCGCTGTCGCCCTTCGTGGCCGAGCTCGTGCTGCTGTTCACCCTCGGCATCCAGTCCGCGGCGCGCCCCGCGGTCGCAGGCCTCGCGATCGGGGTCGCCTACGTGTGGGCCGACTTCGCCTCGGGCCGCATGGACAAGGTGACCGCCGCCCTCGCGCAGACCGGCTTCTACGCGCTCGCGTGGGGGATGGGCCGCGTCGTGCGCGCGCGGGACGTCCGCCGCCGCGCGGCCGAGCGCCACGCCGTGCGCGTCGAGCTCGAGCGCGAGGAGCGCGCCCACGCCGCGGTGGCCGAGGAGCGGGCGCGGATCGCCCGCGAGCTCCACGACGCCGTCGCCCACAGCGTGTCGGGGCGCCGGCCTGGACGCGTCTCTGCGCGTGGCGGGCGAGCCGGCCCGGCTGCCGCCGGGACTCGACGTCTCGGCCTACCGGATCGTGCAGGAGGCGCTCACCAACGCCCTGCGCCACGCGCCGGGGGCGCGCGTCGAGGTGACGGTGGAGTACGGGCGCGAGCTCGTGCTGGAGGTGCTCGACGACGACGCGCGCTCCAACGGGCACCCGGCGGCGCCGCCCGGGTCGGGCCACGGGCTGGTCGGCATGCGCGAGCGCACGGCGCTGTTCGGCGGCCGGCTCGAGGCCGGCCCGCGCGACGGCGGCGGCTTCGCGGTGCGCGCGGAGCCGCCGCTGGAGGGCGCATGACCGCCGTCCGCGTGGGTCGTCGCCCGGGGCGCGGCGTTGCCCCCGGAGGTCGCGTGACCGCCGTCCGCGTCGTCGTCGCCGCCCGGGGCGCGGCGTTGCCCCCGGAGGTCGCGCGACCGCCGTCCGCGTCGTCGTCGCCGACGACCAGGCGATGGTGCGCGCCGGCCTGCGGCTCGTGCTCGAGGCCGAGCCGGACATCGAGGTCGTCGGCGAGGCGCCGGACGGCCACGAGGTGCTCGACGTCCGGCGGACCGCGCCCGATGTCGTGCTGATGGACATCCGCATGCCCGGGCTCGACGGGCTCGAGGCGTCGCGCCGCCTGCTGGCCCGCGGCGACCCGCCGAGGATCCTCGTGCTGACGACGTTCGACGAGGAGGAGTACCTCTACGAGGCGCTGCGGGCCGGCACGAGCGGGTTCCTGCTGAAGGTCTCGCCGCCCGAGCAGCTGATCGGCGCGGTTCGCACCGTCGCCGCCGGCAACGCGCTGATCGACCCGGCCGTGACCCGCCGCGTGATCGAGGCGTTCGGCCGCCGCGGCACCGCCGCCACGCCGCCGCCGGAGCTGGCTGAGCTCACCCCGCGCGAGCTCGCGGTGCTGCGCCTGCTCGCACGTGGCCTCGCCAACCACGAGATCGCCGCCGAGCTCATCGTCGGCGACGCCACGGTCAAGACCCACGTCGCGCGCGTGCTCATGAAGCTCGGCCTGCGCGACCGCGTGCAGGCTGTCGTGTTCGCCTACGAGCACGGGATCGTGCGTCCCGGCCAGGATGCTCACGCCTGACGCGATCGCCTTCGTGCGCGCCGCGCTGCCGGAGCCGCCGGCGCGGGTGCTCGAGGTCGGCGCCGGCGCGGGCGAGCTGGCCGTGGCGCTGCGGTCGGCCGGCTACGAGGTCTTGGCCATCGATCCCGAGCCCGGCGGCGACGGCGTTGCCGCGGTCGCCCTCCACGAGCTGCGCGAGCCCGAGGCGTCCTTCGACGCCGCGGTCGCGATGCTCTCGCTGCACCACGTCGAGCCGTTGGCCGAGTCCTGCCGCGTGCTCGGCGGGCTCGTCCGGGAAGGCGGGCCGCTCGTGATCGACGAGTTCGACGTCGAGCGCCTCGACGAGCGCGCGGCGGAGTGGTGGCTGTCGCGCCGCGAGGACGTGGAGCGGGAGCCGGAGGAGCTCGTGCGCCACATGCGCGAGCACCTGCACTCGCTGGCGCGCGTGCGCGCCGAGCTCGCCCCGTGGTTCTTGGTCGGCGAGCCGGTCCCGGGACCGTACCTGTACCGCTGGCACCTGGATGTCGCGCTGCGGGGTGAGGAGGAGGCGCTGATCGCTGCGGGGGCGTTGCCGGCGTGCGGGGCGCGGCTCGTCGCCGCGCGGCGGGATCGGGGAACGGCGGGCAAGTGAGGGGGAGCCCGGGATGGCGCCCGAGCGCGAATCGATCATCGCCGCGCGGGATGTGTGTAAATCTAGTTCGACAGGATGGAACTGAATTGACAGACCCGGTGGTATTGCCGAGCGGGTGTGATCGATCGTGCGCGCTGGCACTGCACGAGCGTCGACGCCGATCTCGCCCGATCACGGCAAGGCGGTTCGGGCTCCTCCTCACTTGCGCAGTTTTCCGCCCGCGGGACGCGAGCGGTCGGCGTTCGCGCCGACGGCATCGGCGCGCCGCTCACAGGTCCCTCCGGCGGAACGCCCACAGCGCCGCTCCGCCGAGCCCGACGGTGTAGACGAGCGCGTACGGGCCGAGCAGCGGCCCGAAGGTCTCGGCGCCGCCGAACGGGCCCAGGTCGATGGCGAGCCGCGTGAAGCCCACCGTGTCGGCCGTGATCGCGCTGAGCGCCGCCTGGTAGAGCGCCTCGAAGGGCAGCGCCCAGGAGGAGACCTTGGCGATGTCGGAGAGCGTGTCGGAGTTCAGCGCCTCGGCGACCTGGCCGAGCAGCCCGGCGGTCAGCCCCGCGCCGAACAGCATGAACACCGCGATCCCGTTGGCGGTGCTGGAGAGCACGACCGAGCCGGCGAGCGACAGTGCGACGAGGATCGCGACGCCGGCCCCCAGCTCGAGCGCGGGCATCAGCGTGCGGTCGGGCCACCAGCCGCCGGCCGCGTCGGTGATCACCGCGCAGGCGAGGAAGACCGCGATCACGTAAACCGCGCACACGGTCGCGGCGGCGGCGAAGCGCCCGAGCAGGAAGGTCGCACGCGACAGCGGCCGCACCAGCAGCGGCTGCAGCAGCCCGCGCTCGGCGTCCCCGCGGACCGCGCCGAGGGTGAGGAACACGGCGAGGATCGCGCCCAGGAACAGGGTCGCGAACATCGACAAGCCGAGCAGGATCGCGCCGGCGACGATCTTGATGTCGACGCCGTTCTCCGTCTGCGTCTCGTCGAGCGACTTGTAGGCCTGCCAGGTGCCGAGCCCGTACAAGGCGAGGAAGAGCAGCGTGAGCAGCGCGACGATGAGGAACACCCGTCGGCGCACCGACTCCCGCAGCGCGAAGCCGGCGACGATCGCGACGCCCCTCACCGCGCGCCCACCACCTCGAGGTAGGTGTCCTCCAGCGACGAGCGCAGCACGCGCACGCCGTAGATCTCCTCGCCCGCGGAGACCAGCTCGCGCACCAACCGCGGGACGTCCTCGCGCCGCGCGTCGGGGAAGCGGCGCACGCCGGCCGCGGTCTCGACCTCCACCCCGCCCGCCCGCGAGAGCTCCAGCGGCGAGCCCACGGCCACCAGCTCGCCGCGCGCGATGATCGCCACGCGGTCGCACACGAGCTCGACCTCGGACAGCAGGTGCGAGTTCAGCAGGACCGCGACGCCGCGCCCGCGCAGCTCCTCCAGCAGGCCGCGCACCGCCCGCCGCCCGGCGGGGTCGAGCGCGCTGGTCGGCTCGTCGAGCAGCAGCAGCCGCGGCGAGCCGATCATCGCCTGGGCGATCCCCAACCGCTGCTGCATGCCCTTCGACATCGTGCCGACACGCCGCCGCGCCTCGTCGCCGAGCCCCACCAGCCCGAGCAGCTCCGCGCGCTCCCCGGCGCCGCCGTCCGCGCCGGCGAGCCGCTGGTGCAGCGCGAGCAGCTCGTCGGCGCTCAGCCAGTCCGGGAAGCGGAACAGCTCGGCGAGGTAGCCGAGCGAGCGGTGGGCCGCCGCCGAACCGGCGGGCGCGCCGGCAACGACCGCGGTCCCGCCGCTCGCCCGGACCAGCCCGCAGGCGATCTTCACCAGCGTCGACTTGCCGGCGCCGTTGGGGCCCAACAGGCCCACCAGCTCGCCCTTGCCGACCTCGAGATCGACGCCATTGAGCGCCTGCGTCGCGCCGTAGCGCTTGCGCAGGTCGCAGACGGCGAGGGCGGGCGGCACGACTAGCCGACCTCGAGATCGACGCCGTTGAGCGCCTGCGTCGCGCCGTAGCGCTTGCGTAGGTCGGAGACGGCGAGGGCGGGCGGCACGACTAGCCGACCTCGAGATCGACGCCATTGAGCGCCTGCGTCGCGCCGTGGCGCTTGCGCAGGTCGCAGACGACGGGGGCGGGCGGCACGACTAGCATCGTGCCCGATGACCGCCGCGGCCCGCACCGACGCCCCCGCGCCGCTTCGCTGGGACGGCAGGCGGCTGCACGTGCTCGACCAGACCAAGCTGCCGGGCGAGGAGGTCGTACTCCAGCTCACCGGCGCCGAGGACACGGCGAACGCGATTCGCCGGCTGGCCGTCCGCGGCGCGCCGCTGATCGGGGTCGCGGCCGCCTACGGGCTGGCGATGGCGGTCTCCCGCGAGCCGACAAAGGCGGGGCTCGAGCGCGCCGCGGCGCTGCTCGCCTCCGCGCGGCCGACGGCGCGCAACCTCTCGTGGGCGGTCGAGCGCGTGACCACGGCCGCGCTCGCCCGGCCGGACGACCTCGCGGGCGCCGCGCGCGCCGCCGCCGAGGAGATCCACCGCGCGGACGAGGCCGCCAGCGCCGCGCTGGCCGCGCACGGCGCCGACGCACTGGAGCACGCGCTCCCGCCCGGCCCGGTCACCCTCCTCACCCACTGCAACACGGGCGCGCTGGCCGCCTCCGGGCGCGGCACCGGCCTCGCGGTCATCGCCGAGCTGGCCGAGCGCCGCCCCGTGCACGTGCTCGCGTGCGAGGCGCGCCCGCTGCTGCAGGGCGCCCGCCTGACCGTGTGGGAGCTGCGCCGGCTCGGGATCGACCACGCGCTCCTCGTCGACGCGGCCGCCGCGGGCCTCATCCGCCGCGGCGAGGCGCACGCGATCGTCACCGGCTGCGACCGCGTGGCCGCCAACGGCGACGTCGCCAACAAGGTCGGCACCTACGGCCTCGCGCTCGCGGCGTCGGCCGCCGGGATCCCGCTGCTCGTCGCCGGCCCGAGCTCCTCGATCGACCTGCGCCTGCCCAGCGGTGACGCGATCGTGATCGAGGAGCGCGGCGCCGACGAGGTGCTCGGCACGGCCGCCCTCCCCGGCACGCCCTGCCGCAACCCGGCGTTCGACGTCACGCCCGCCGAGCTCGTGTGGGCGCTCGCCACCGAGCACGGCACCGCCCGCCCGGTGACGGCCGGCACCGTCGCCGCGGTCGCCCAGCCTGCGGCACCGCTCGCCCGGTGACGGCCGGCACCGTCGCCGCGGTCGCCGCGCGGTGACCGGAAGTGTGCCGGGGCACATGACCGGTCGCCGGGTGGCGCGAGCGAAGCGGTGACGAGCGCGCAGCGCGAGGCAGTGCGGTGATCGGCGGCCGCCGGAACCGTGCGTACTTACGAATGCCGGGACTCGAGAGCGGCGAGGCGGCGCTCGAGGAACTCGCGCTCGACGGGGCTCTCCGTGCGCGCGAGCGCGTCGCGGTAGGCAGCCGCCGCCTCCCCGGTTCGCCCGAGGCGGCGCAGGAAGTCGGCGCGCGCGGCGTGCAGGAGGTGGTAGTCGCCGAGGTCGGCGGCGAGCTCGTCCATCAGCGCCAGGCCGCGCTCGGGGCCGTGGAGCTCGCCCATCGCGACGGCGCGGTTGAGCGCGACCACGGCCGTCGGCGCGAGGTCCATCAGGCGGTCGTAGAGCGCCAGGATCCGGGCCCAGTCCGAGCCGCGCGCGTGCTCGGCGGCGATCGCCGCCTGCAGCAGGTAGGGGCCGTCGCCCGCCAGCGCGAAGCCGCGGGTGACCAGCGCGAAGCCCTCGGCGATCGCGTCGGGATCCCAGCGCCGCCGGTCCTGGTCGCCCAGCAGCACGAGCCGGCCCTCGGCGTCCACGCGCGCCGCGCGGCGGGAATCCTGCAGGCGCATCAGCGCGAGCAGGCCGACGGCCTCGGACTCGTCGGGCATCAGCGCCACCAGCAGCCGGCCGAGCCGGATCGCCTCCTCGCACAGCTGCCGGCGCACCGGCGGGCCGTAGCCGGCGTTGAAGATCAGGTACACGGTCGCCAGCACGCTGTGCAGGCGGGCCGGCAGGTCGGCGTCGCGCGGGACTTCGTAGCGGATCCCGGCGCCCGCGATCTTGCGCTTGGCGCGCACGATCCGCTGCGCCATCGCCGGCTCGGAGACCAGGAACGCGCGCGCGACCTCGGACGTCGTCAGTCCGCCCAGCGCGCGCAGCGTCAGCGCCACGCGCGCCTCCGCCGCGAGCGCCGGGTGGCACGTCGTGAAGATCAGCCGCAGCCGCTCGTCGGGGATCGGGCTCACGGGCTCTGCGTCCTCGTCCTCGCCGCCGCCGAGCGCGCGCAGCTCGGCCTCGAGCGCGAACCGGCGGCCTTCCCAGCGCCGCTCGCGGCGGATCCGGTCGATCGCGCGGTTGCGGCCGGCCGTGACGATCCACGCCGCCGGGTTCTGCGGCACCCCGCGCTCCGGCCAGCGCTCGAGCGCGACCAGGAACGCGTCCTGCACCGCCTCCTCCGCGCGGTCGAGGTCGCCCAGGATGCGCGCCAGGACGGCGACCGCCTGCCCCGACTCGCGCCGGAACAGGCGGTCGACCAGGACGTGCGGAGGCTCGCTCAGGAGGCGGCCGCCCCCGCGCCGCTCTTGGCGAACTTCTCCACCGCCTCGTAGTCCATCACGGGCCGGACCTCGATCGACCCGTACTTGGCCTCGGGGACGCGCTCGGCCCACGAGATGGCCTCGTCGAGGTCCTTGCAGTCGAGCATGTAGTAGCCGCCGAGCTGCTCCTTGGTCTCGGCGAACGGACCGTCGGTGAGCAGCCGCTCGCCGTCGCGCACGCGCACCGTCGTGGCCGTGCTCGGAGGCTGCAGCCCGTCGCCTGCGACGAACACGCCGGCCTTCTCGGCCGCCTCGCCGAACGCGCCGTGCGCGGCGATGACCCCGGCGACGTCCTCCGGGGAGGACTGAGTCGGGTCGTAGGGCTCGGTGTAGATGATGAGCAGGTACTTCATGGAACCCTCCTTCGGTCGTGGGCGGCGTCCGATCGCCGCGCTCCGACCCTATGACGAACGCCCCCGCGGCGATCGACAATGCTGGCGCGTAGGCGCTCACGTGGCAAGGGTCACTAGGCTGACCGGCGATGTCGCCGGTCGCGATCGTCACCGACACGACGCACTACCTGCCGCGCGACGTGGTCGAGCGCCACCGCCTGCACCAGGTCCCGCTGTACGTCAACTGGAACGGCCGCACCGACCGCGAGTCGGACATCGACGACTACGACGCCTACTACGACTACCTGCGGTCCGGCGGCGAGCTGCCGAGCACGTCGCAGCCGTCGGTCGGGGACTTCCTCGCCGTCTACGAGCCGCTGGTCGAGCGCGGCGACGACATCCTCTCGATCCACCTCTCCGGCGCCATCTCGGGCACCGTGAGCACGGCCGAGCAGGCGCGCAAGGCGCTGGTCGAGCGCGGCGCCGATCCCGACCGGATCGTCGTCGTCGACTCGCGGACGGGCTGCGCCGGGCACGGCTTCATGGCGGTCGCCGCCGACAACGCGCTCGTCGCCGGCGGCGGGCTCGCGCAGGCGCTCGCCGCCGCCCGGGCGCAGCGCGAGGACTGGCAGCTGCGGGTCGCGCTCGACACGCTCGAGTACCTGCGCCGGGGCGGGCGCATCGGCGCCGCGCGCGCGTGGATCGGAGCGACGCTGAAGATCAAGCCGATCCTGACCATCGAGGGTGAGATGCAGCCGGTGGAGCGGGTGCGGACGGCGCAGCGCATGTTCGAGCGGCTCGTCGACCACCTCCAGCAGCGCCGCGGCGACGGCTGCGACGCGTTCGCGCTCCAGCACATCCAGGCGCCCGACGTCGTCGAGCGCCTCGCCGAGCGCGGGCGCGAGATCTACGGCCGCGACCCCGAGATGGTCTCGGAGATCGGCCCGGTCATCGGCACGCACACCGGGCCGGGCGTGATCGGCGTCGCGGGCCTGCGCACGGAGCTGCTCGGCCCGGTCTGAAGGAATCGGCCGCCCCGGCTTGAACCGAGGGGCGGTGGGCGTCCCGCTCGATCCTCAGCCGCGCCAGCCCGAGCCGCCGCTGGTGCGGGTCCTGCCCGTCTACTCGTGGCGGACGATCGTGCGCACGATCCTCATCGGGGTCGGGATCGCCATCTCGCTGTACCTGGTGTTCCTGCTGCGCAGGCCGATCGGCTGGGTGCTGATCGGGACGTTCCTCGCGATCGCGCTGTCGGGCCCCGTGAACTGGCTGGACCAGTGGATGCGGCGCGGGTTCGCGATCGCCATCGTCTACCTCGCGCTGGTGCTGATCCCCACCGCGATCGCCGCGGCCATCGTGCCGCCGCTGGTCACGCAGCTGAACAACCTCGTCCGGGACCTGCCGAGCTACGCCCAGGACGCACAGGACTTCGCGAACAAGAACGCGACGCTGCGCAAGCTCGAGGAGAACTACAACGTCACCGAGAAGCTGCGGGAGCAGGCGGAGAAGCTGCCGGGCAAGATCGGCGGCGCCGCCAGCGTGCTCGGCAACATCGGCCTCGGGCTCGTCAACTCGCTGTTCGCGCTGTTCACGATCCTCGTGCTCACCGCGTTCCTGCTCGGCAGCGGGCGATTGTGGGTGGACCGCTTCCTCGAGCTGCGACCAGAGGCGCACCGCGAGCGCATCCGCGTCGCCCTCGACCACATGGCGAAGGCGGTCGGCGCCTACGTGGGCGGGATCCTCGCCCAGGCCACCGTGGCGGCGATCAGCGCCTACATCGTGCTGACGATCCTCGGCGTGCCGTTCCGCGCGGCGCTCGCGGTGATCGTGTTCTTCGCCGACCTGATCCCGCTGGTGGGCGCCACGATCGGCGCGGTGCTGGTGGCGGTCGTGACGGTCTTCGTCGACTTCCCGACCGCCACGATCGTGTGGGCGATCTTCTCGATCGCCTACCAGCAGCTCGAGAACACGCTGATCCAGCCGCAGATCCAGAAGCGCGCCGTGAACGTGCACCCGTTCGTGGTGCTCGTCGCGGTGCTGTTCGGCTCGACGCTGATCGGCGTGATCGGCGCGCTCGTGGCGACCCCGGTCGCCGCCTCGATCCAGATCGCGATCCGGGAGTGGTACGCGTACCGCCGCGACGAGGCGGTCGACGAGATCGTCGCGCCGCCGCCCGAGGAGCCGCCGCCCGCGCCGCCTAGTGGTTCCGGCCGGAGGTTCGGCGCATAACCCGGTGGATGCCGGGTCGTGCCTGCCGGTGCCCGGCAGGCGCTCGCATGCTGGTGGC
>JBIOTP010000127.1:0-3207 GCA_044865965.1 Solirubrobacteraceae bacterium | reverse complement strand
GTGGCGATCCCGCTCGGCCTCGTCGTGTTCCGGGCCGGCGAGCGCTACGCCAAGCGCAACGGCAAGCTCAAGCGCGCCGGATGAGCGCGGCGGGGGGCGGCTCACCGCCGCCCCCGCGCGTGCCCCGGCGGTTTTGCGCCGCCGCGTACGCTCCCGGATGAGGTGGTGCTCGTGCCGTGACCTACAGGGCGCGGGCGCGCGCCTCGAGGTAGCGCCGCTCGGGCAGGCTCGTGGTCAACCGCGCCGCGGCCTGGTAGCCGGCGCGCGCGGCCGCCCGGTCACCGGCCATCTCCAGCAGGTGCGCGCGCACGGCGGCGAGCCGGTGGTGGTCCGCGATGCGATCGTCGGCGTCGAGCGGCTCGAGCATCGCCAGCGCGGCCTCGGGCCCGCGCACCATCGCCACCGCGACGGCGTGGTTCAGCGTGACCATCGGGTTGGGCGCGATCCGCTCGAGCACCGTGTAGAGCGCGACGATCTGCGGCCAGTCGGTGTCCTCCGCGCGCGCCGCCTCGGCGTGCACGGCCGCGATCGCCGCCTGCACCTGGTAGGGCCCGAGCGGCGCCCGCGACAGCGCGCCGGTCACGAGCGCGACGCCCTCGGCGATCGCCTCCCGGTTCCACAACCCGCGGTCCTGCTCGGCGAGCGGCACGAGCGCGCCGTCCGCTCGCGTACGCGCGGCGCGGCGCGCGTCGGTCAGCAGCATCAGCGCGAGCAGCCCGGCCACCTCGCCGTCCTCCGGCAGCCCCGAGCGCACCTCGCGCGTGAGCCGGATCGCCTCCGAGGTGAGCTCGCCGCGCAGCAGGTCGGGCCCCGAGGTCGCCGTGTAGCCCTCGTTGAAGATCAGGTACAGCACGTGCAGGACCACGCGCAGCCGGTCGGCGCGCTCGGGCTCCGGCGGCAGGCGGAACTCGCCGCCGCTCGCCTTGATGCGCTGCTTGGCGCGGCTGATGCGCTGCGCCATCGTCGCCTCCGGCACCAGGAACGCGCCCGCGATCTGGGCCGTCGTCAGGCCGCCGACCGCCCGCAGCGTGAGCGCGATCTGCGACGCCGGCGAGAGCGCCGGATGGCAGCAGAGGAACAGCAGCGTGAGCGTGTCGTCGGCCGCCGGCGGCACCGCCCGGCCGGGCGGCTCGAGGCTCGCCGCCGCCGCCTCGCGGTCGCGCCGCGCGCGATCGCTGCGCCACTGGTCGGTCAGCCGGCGCGACGCGACGGTGATCAGCCACGCGCGCGGGCTCTCCGGCATGCCCTGCGAAGGCCACTGGACGGCGGCGGCGAGCAGCGCCTCCTGGACCGCGTCCTCGCACGCGCCGAAGTCGCCGTGGCGGCGCACGAGCGCGGCGAGGACCTGCGGCGCGAGGCCGCGCAGCAGGTCCTCCACGCTGCTCACATCTCCGTCCCGGCGTCGTGCATCAGCGGCCGCAGCTCAACCGCGGTGTAGCGGGCATCCGGCCAGCGCGCGGCGATCTCGAGCGCGCGGTCGAGCGTCTCGCAGTCGAAGATGCAGTAGCCGGCCAGGTGCTCCTTGGCCTCCAGGTACGGCCCGTCCGTCACCGCGGGCACGCGGTCGCACACGCGCACGGTCTTGGACCGCGAGACGTCGGCCAGCGCCGCCCCGCCGGCCCACTCGCCGGACTCGCGGAGCTCGCCCATGATCGTCTCGACCTCGTTGAAGATGCCCTGCATCTCCTCCTCGGAGAACGCGTCGCTGACTGCGGGGTTCGAGTAGATCAGCAGCATGTACTTCACGTCGGTGAGCTCCTCTCGGTAGGGGGTTGTCGCCAACAGGTCGGAACCGGCGCGCGTTTCTCGACGTCCGATGTCGAGAACGGGGCCGCCGGATTCGACTTAGAGGTGACCGATGAGTTTCCGCAGCTCCCCCGGTCTCTACTGCAACACCCCAGCGACGATGGAGGCGATGGCGATGACAGAGCAGGCGCGGCAGTCGACACGAGAGCGGTGGATCGCGCTCTACGTGCTGTGCGTGGGGATGCTGATGATCGTCCTCGACGTCACGGTCGTGAACGTCGCGCTGCCCTCCATCCAGAACGACCTCGGCTTCTCGACCTCGAGCCTCGCGTGGGTGGTCAACGCGTACATGATCGCGTTCGGCGGCCTGCTGCTGCTGGCCGGCCGGCTCGGCGACCTGATCGGGCGCCACACCATCTTCCTCGCCGGCCTCGCCGTGTTCAGCGCGGCCTCGCTGATCTGCGGCGTCGCCCAGAGCCAGGAGGTCCTCGTCGGCGCGCGCTTCCTGCAGGGCACCGGCGGCGCGATGACCTCGGCCGTGATCCTCGGCATGATCGTGACGATGTTCCCGGAGCCGCGGGAGCAGGCGAAGGCCATCGGCGTGTACGCGTTCGTCGCCTCGGCCGGCGGCTCGGTCGGCCTGCTGGCCGGCGGCGTCCTCACCCAGTCGATCAACTGGCACTGGATCTTCTTCGTCAACGTCCCGATCGGGATCGCGACCGCCGTGCTCGCCACCCGCCTGCTGCCGCGCGACCGCGGCATCGGCTTCCGCAACGGCGCCGACATCCCCGGGGCGGTCCTGATCACCGGCGCGCTGATGCTGGGCGTGTACACGATCGTGCAGCCGGCCGCCGAGTACGGCTGGGGCGCCGGCCGCACGGTCGCGCTGGGCGCCGTCTCCGTCGCGCTGCTGGCCGCCTTCGTCGTGCGCGAGGCGACCGCGCGCACGCCGCTGATGCCGCTGCGGATCTTCCGCTCGCGCTACCTGTCCGGCGCGAACGCGATCCAGGCGCTGCTCGTCGCCGGCATGTTCGGGACGTTCTTCCTGGGCGCGCTGTACCTGCAGCGGGTTCTCGGCTACGACGCGCTGGAGATCGGCCTCGCGTTCCTCCCCACGACGATCGTGATGGGCGCCCTGTCGCTGCGCTACTCGGAGAAGCTGATCATGCGCCTCGGCGCCCGCGGCGCGCTGCTGACGGGCCTCCCGCTGATCGCGGCCGGCCTCGTCGTGTTCGCGCAGGCGCCGGTGGACGGCGACTACGTCGTCAACGTCCTGCCCGCGACCGTCCTGCTCGGCACCGGCGTCGGCGTCAGCTTCCCCGCGCTGATGACGCTCGCGATGTCGGGCGCCACGCCGAGCGACGCCGGCCTGGCTTCGGGCCTGGTCAACACGGCGGCGCAGGTCGGCGGCGCGCTGGGGCTGGCGGTGCTGGCGACGGTCTCGGCGTCGCGCAGCGAGAG
>JBIOTP010000126.1:0-2200 GCA_044865965.1 Solirubrobacteraceae bacterium | reverse complement strand
AACGACGGCCGCGGAGAGCACGGCCTGGAGCTCGTCCGGCTCAGACGGAAGCTCAGCACACCGGCGCTGCTGGCCGCCTTCGAGGACGAGGACTCGCGGGCGCTGGAAGCGCTCGGCGGCGCGATCTCCGTTCCGCCTGGCCACCGCTGGGAGATGAGCGCGAGGCTCGGCGCGGGCGACTACGCGCTGCTGGACTACGGCGAGAACGGCGGCAAGGTGAACCTCGAGCGCGGGATGTTCACGCGCTTCCGGGTCGCCGGCCCACCGCTGCGGGGCGACGCGAAGCCGCGCACGGTCGGCACGCTGGCGCTGCGGGACTTCGCGTTCGACCTGCGTCTGCCGCGACGCTTCTCCGGTCGCGGGACGATCGCGATCCCGAACCGCGGACGCGCGTTCCACGAGGTGTCACTGGTTCGCATCCAGCCCGGCCATACGCAGAGCGAGGTCCTGCGCCTGATCAAGGAGGGAGAGGGCTCGCCGCCGCCGTGGGCGTCGATCGTCGAGCTGCTGGGAGTGCTCGGCCCCGGGCGCACCGCCTACGTGCGGGTCGACCTGCCGCCCGGCCGTTACGTGGCCGTGTGCCTGATCGACGAGTCGGGGCGACTCCACGCCGACCTCGGGATGATGCGCACCTTCGACGTCGCGAAGCGAGCCCGATGAGGCGGGTCAGGGCTCGGCGTCCATGAGCCCGCTCCGGTAGGCGAGCGCGACGGCCTGGACGCGGTCGCGCAGCCGAAGCTTGGTGAGGATGTGGTTGACGTGCGTCTTGACGGTGGCCTCGCTCAGGACCAGCGTCGCCGCGATCTCGGCATTCGACTGGCCGTCGGCGATCAGGCGCAGCACGTCTAGCTCGCGCGGTGTGAGCTCCGCGAGCTCGGCGGGCGCACTCGCCGACGGCGGCGGGCGCCGGGTGAACCGCTCGAGCAGGCGGCGCGTGATCTCGGGCGAGAGCAGCGCGTCGCCCGCCATCACCGCGCGCACCCCCTGCACGAGCTGCGGCGGCGGTGTGCTCTTGAGCAGGAACCCGCTGGCGCCGGCGCGGATAGCCTCGTAGACGTACTCGTCGAGGTCGAAGGTGGTGAGCACGAGCACCTTGGGCGCGGGGTCGCCGGCGCCAAGCAGCCGCCTGGTGGCCTCGAGCCCGTCGAGCCCGGGCATGCGGATGTCCATCAGGACGAGGTCGGGCCGCAGCTCGCGCGCCAGCGCCAGCGCCTCGCTGCCGTCGCCCGCCTCCCCCACGACCTCGAGGTCGGGCTGCGCGTCGAGGATCATGCGCAGCCCGCCGCGCACGAGCACCTGATCGTCCGCGACGAGGATGCGGGTCATGCCGTGGCGTACTCGACCGGCCCGGTCGGCTCGAGGTTGAGGCGGGCGTGGACCACGTAGCCGCCCCCCGCCTTATGACCCGCCTCGAGCGTGCCGCTATACAGGGCGACGCGCTCGCGCATGCCGATCAGCCCCTGTCCCGCCCCGCCGAGCGAAGCTCGGCCAAGACCGCCTCCGTCGTCGGCGATCTCGACCTCGAGCGCGTCGCGGGCGTAGTCGAGCGTGACCGTCGTCGGGACCGCGCCCGCATGCTTGAGCGCGTTCGTCAGTCCCTCCTGGATGATCCGGTAGGCCGAGATGTCGACGCCGGCCGGCAGCTTCGCCGGCGCGCCGTGCACCTCCAGCCGCACCGGCAGCCCGGCTTGGCGCACGTGAGCAATCAGCCGGTCCACCTGACCCAGCCCAACAGGTGGCGCTAGGGCGCCGGCGGGCTCCTGGATGCCGAGGACGCCGAGCATGCGGCGCAGGTCGGCGAGCGCGTGGCGGCCGAGTTCCTGGATCGCCCACACGGCGGCTGAGGCGCGATCGGGAGCCGACGTCAGGACCTGTTCGGCGGCACCGGCCTGCAACACCATCACGCTGACGGCATGCGCGATCGAATCGTGCAGCTCCCGCGCGATTCGGGTGTGCTCATCGATGAGGGCGAGGCGCACCAGTGCGTCGCGCTCGCGTCGCAGGCGCTCAGTCAGGAGGCGCAGCCTGTCGGCCTGCCGGCGTGACGCGCGAACCGCACGCCCGGCCAGCCAGGGCACGACGAAGATCGGCACGATCACCCAGACGTCGTAGATGTCGCCGTTGTCGGCGGTCACCTCGAGCACGCAGGGGACCGCGATCCCGAGCGTCACCGCGAAGGCCGCCCGGCCTCGGTCGGCGT
>JBIOTP010000125.1:0-25878 GCA_044865965.1 Solirubrobacteraceae bacterium | reverse complement strand
CGACCCCGCGACGGCCGACAACGAGGCCGCGGACACCGCGACGGTGGCGTCCACGGCGCCGCCCACCGCCACGCCGGCGCCCACGCCGCAGCCGACGGCGGTGCCCGCCCAGGCGACGCCGACTCCGACGCCCACGCCGAGCCCCGTCCCGCCGCCCGTGGTGGGCCAGAGCGTCGACGTCGCGCCCGTGAGCGGCACGGTCCTCGTGAAGGGCCCCGGCGACCGCGCGTTCCGGCCGCTGCGCGCCGGCGAGCAGGTCCCGGTCGGCACCGCGATCGACGTGACGAACGGTCGCATCCGCCTCACGTCGGCGGCGGATGCCGCGGGACGGACGCAGACGTCCGACTTCTACGGCGGGCGCTTCCGCGTCGCCCAGGCCAAGGCGGCGAAGCCGGTCACCGAGCTGCGGCTCGACAGCGGTTCGCGCGCTGCGTGCGGCGGCGCCGCGCGGGCGGCGGCGAGCCAGACCGGCAAGAAGAAGAAGCGCAAGACGAAGACGCTCAACCAGCTGTGGGGCGACGGCGCCGGCAGCTTCCGCACGCGCGGCAGCTACGGGACGGCGGCGATCCGCGGGACGCGCTGGCTCACCGCGGACCGCTGCGACGGCACGCTGTTCCGGGTCGCGCAGGGCGTCGTCAGCGTCCGCGACTTCACGAATCGCAAGACGGTCCTGGTCCGCGCGCCGCGCACCTACCTCGCCCCGGCACGGAGGGCGCGATGAGAGCACGGACTGCCCTTCTCGCCGCCGCGGCCGCGCTGCTCGTGGCGCCTGCCGCCGCGACCGCCGCGCCCCCGACGTGCACGACGCCGACCTTCTCGCAGATCGCGGCCGGCCAGCAGGTCGCGTTTACGCCGCCGTGCACCGATCCGGAGAACGACCCGCTGACCTACGAGCTCGTCAAGGCGCCCGAGCACGGCACGCTCACGGGTCCGAACGCACAGAACTCGTTCACGTACACGGCGAGGTTCGACTACGAGGGCAACGACACGATCCAGTACGTCGCGCACGCCGGCGGCGAAACCTCGTCGACCGCGACGCACACGATCTCGATCACCAACCAGGCGCCGAACTGCATCAGCGGCACCGCGTCGGTCAAGTCGGGCGAGACGCTCACGGTGCCGAACCTGTGCTCGGACCCAGAGGGCGGACCGGTCACGGTCACGGTCGTCCAGCCGCCCGCGCACGGCAAGCTGGCGGGCCCCGCCGCCGACGGCAGCTTCACCTACACGCCGGACCCCGGCTTCAGCGGGCAGGACACGGTTCGCTACCAGGCGTCGGACGGGCTGAAGACGTCCAGCGTCGCGACCGGCACGATCAACGTCCTGCCGGTGCAGGGCGGCGGGGGGCAGCTCCCGCCGCCCGTGGTCGGCGTGAGCGTCAACGTGGTCCCGGTCAGCGGCACGGTGCTGGTGCGGGTGCCGGGCGAGCGGGCGTTCCGGCGGCTGCGGGCGGGCGAGCAGCTGCCCGTCGGCACGACGATCGACGTCAAGAACGGGCGCATCCGGCTCACGTCGGCCGCGAACGCCGCGGGCGGCACCCAGACGTCCGACTTCTACGGCGGCCGCTTCCGCGTCGTCCAAGCGAAGGCGGCCAAGCCGGTCACCGAGCTGCAGCTCGACAGCGGCTCCCGCAGCGTGTGCGGGTCGGCCGCTCGTGCGGCCGCGAGCCAGACCGGCAAGAAGAAGAGAAGGAAGAAGGTCCTCAACCAGCTGTGGGGCGACGGCGCGGGCAGCTTCCGCACGCGCGGCAGCTACGGCTCGGCAGCCATCCGCGGCACGCGCTGGCTCACCGCGGACCGCTGCGACGGCACGTTCGTCAGGGTCACGCAGGGCGTGGTGAGCGTGCGCGATTTCACGCGCCGCCGGACGATCCTCGTGCGGGCGCCGCGCAGCTACCTGGCCCCGGCGAGGCGGCGGTGAGATCGCCGCGGGGCGGTTGGGCGGCGTGGCCGGCGAGGCGGCGGTGAGGTCGCCGCGGGGCGTGAGGGCGCGCGGCGGTGAGGTGGTCGCGGGGCGGGTTGGGCGGCGTGGCCGGCGAGGCGGCGGTAGGCGTGGTTGACGGCGCGGCGGGCGCCCTGGGAGAGTCGCGCCGATGGCACGCACGCCGGCGCTGACCCTGGGCGCGCCGCGCCCCGGCCGGCGCTCGCGGCTGCGCGTGGCGCTGATGCTCGCGGTGGCGGGCGTCTCCGCCGCGGCCTGGCTCGTGGTGTGGGCGGCCGGCGGGCTGCACAGCTGGGAGCTGACGACCGTCGACGCGCGCTTCAGCGTGCGCGGAACCCAGCCGCCGCCGCCCAGCGTCGCCGCGGTGGTGGTCGACGACCGCACGCTCGACGAGCTGGACGAGCGGCCGCCGCTGCGGCGGTCGCGCTACGCCCGCGTCATCGACCGCCTGGACGCGGCCGGCGCGCGCCTGGTCGTGCTGGACGTCGTGTTCGTCGAGCAGACCGAGGCAGAGGAGGACAACGCGCTGATCGCGGCGCTGGACGCCGCCCGCCCGACCGTGCTCGGCGCCAGCGAGGTCGACGCGCGCGGCGCGAGCAACGTGCTCGGCGGCGTGGAGAACCAGCGGCGGTTCGGCGTGCGCGTCGGCAGCGTGAACTTCCCGCTCGACCCCGGCGGCGTCTACCGGCGCGTCCCGTACAGCGTCGATCGCCTCAAGAGCCTCGCGGTGGTCGCCGCCGAGACCGCCCGCGGCGCGCCCGCGCCGCACGCGCCGTTCGGGGACGACGGCCAGTGGATCGACTACGCCGGCCCGCCGGGGAGCGTGCGCTCGCTGTCGTTCGTGGACGTCCTGCGCGGCCGCTTCCGCGCCGACGCGGTCCGCGGGCGGATCGTGGTCGTGGGCGCCTCGGCGCCGATCCTGCAGGACGTGCACCCGACCTCCACCAGCGGCCGGGCGCTGATGAGCGGCGCGGAGATCGAGGCGAACGCGATCGACACCGTCCTGCGCGGCGCGCCGCTGCGCGACGCCTCGTGGCCGCTCGCGGTGCTGCTGATCCTCGCCGGCGCGCTCACCGTGCCGCTCGCCGGGCTGCGCTGGGGGCCGCTGCGCAGCGAGGCGCTCGGGCTGGCGCTCGCCGCGGCGCTGCTCGCGCTCGCGCAACTGGCGTTCCAGCGCGGCTTCGTGCTGCCGGCGGTGGCGCCGCTGGGTGCGCTCGCCTGCTCGGCGACCGGCGCGCTGGCGGTGCACTACCTGGTCAGCGCGGTCGAGCGCGAGCGCACGCGCGAGCTGTTCGCCCGCTTCGTGCCCGAGCCGGTGGTCGACGAGCTGCTCGAGCGCACCGACGGGCGGCTGCTCGGCGGCGTCCGGCGCGACGGGACGGTGATGTTCGCCGACCTGCGCAACTTCACCGCGCTGGCCGAGCAGATCCAGCCCCCCGAGGTGATCGAGGTCCTCAACTTCTACCTCGGCGAGATGAGCGAGGCGATCATGACCCACGGCGGCACGCTGGTCAGCTACCTGGGCGACGGCGTGATGGCCGTCTTCGGCGCGCCGCTCGTGCAGGAGGACCACGCCGACCGCGCGCTCGCCGCCGCCCGCGAGCTGCTCGACGTCCGGCTGCCGCGCTTCAACGCCTGGCTGGCCGCGCGCGGGCTCGGTCCGTTGCGGCTCGGCGTCGGCGTCAACTCGGGCGCCGTGATGTCCGGGCACGTCGGCTCCGAGCGCCGGGTCGAGTACACCGCGGTGGGCGACACCACGAACGTCGCCAGCCGCCTGGAGGCGATGACGGGCGAGCTCGGCGTCCCTCTGCTCGTCGCCGAGACCACCCGCGCAAGGTTGCGCCACGAGCCGGAGGACCTGCGCCCCGTCGGCGACCTCGCGGTGCGCGGGCGCAGCGCGCCGGTCACCGCGTGGACCGTTGAGACGCGGGCGCCGGCGCCCGCGGGGTGAGTTGAGGCCGCGCGGCGGGGCCGGGGAAACTTCGGGCAAGGTAGGGGAGAGCCCGAAGTGGCTCGGCGGCGAGCGATCATCGCCGCGCGGGGGTGACGCAAGTAAGTGTCGGCGTACGACACCCAGTTACGTCACCCCCCAGCAGGGCTGATCGAACGTGATCGGTCGCGCGCGGACGGGCCGGCCGGCACGAGCCCGCCGATCTTGCCCGCTCATCCCGCGAGTCGCGAGCCGGCTCGTCCCACTCCTCACTTGCCCGAAGTTCGCCGGGCTCGGCGAGCGAAGGACTTGGCCGGGCCTGGCGAGCGGGGGCCCGAAGTCCGCCCGACCCCGCCGCGGCGCCCGCCCCTCAAGGCGCCGAGCGCGTCGTCGCCCCGATCGTGCTGGCGAGCCCAGCGTCCGGGTCCGCGAGCATGGCGTCGAGGGCGAGGTCCGCGAACAGACGCGCGCGTGTGAGGTCGGCGATGTCGTAGGCGCGCCCGTCGCGGCGGTCGAGCAGTGTCAGCGCGCCGACAGGCGCGCCGTTCACCATCAACGGCACCACCATCAGCGTGTGCGGGACGTAGCCGGTGCGCTCGGCGAACGCGGCGGCCCAGTCCGGGTCGCTGCGGACGTCGGGGACGAGCTCCGGCGCGCCGCGCTGGACGGCGCGGCCGGCGATCCCGCGGCCCGCCTCGAGCTCCTGCCCGACGATCTCCTCCGCTCCCGCGCCCCACGCGGCGTAGTAGAACAGCCCGCCGCCCGGGCGCATGAGCGCCAGCGAGGCGGCTGCCGCGTCGAAGACGCCCGCCACGGTACGCACTACGGACTGCAGGAGCGGCCGCTGGGACTCGTCGACCGCGACGGCGAACGCCATGTCGCGCCCCGTGCCGCCGCGCACGCGGCCGCCCAGCCCCTCGACGAAGGCCGCCATCGACGCCGTGCGCTCGCGGGGATCCACCGCCAGCGCCGCCCGGAGCGTCTCCGTCAGCGCCGACGTCGCCCCCGGCAGCTCGTCCGTCCCGCCGAGGCCCGGCGGCTGGCCCGCGATCAGCGCCCACGCGGTCGCGGCGAGCCCGTAGACGTCCGTGCGCGCCGTGATCGGGCCGCCGGCGTACGCCTCGGGCGCCATGTAGCCCGGCGTGCCGACCTCGTGCGTCCCGTGGCGGGTGAACTGGCGCGCGATGCCGAAGTCCACGACCACGACGCCGCGCTCAGGGGCGAGCATGAGGTTCTGCGGCTTCACGTCCCGGTGCACGGTCTGCTGCTCGTGCACGTAGGCGAGCCCCTCGGCCGCCTGCAGCGTCCACGCCAGCACGCGGTCGGCGGGCAGGCCGGGAGCGCCGGCGCGCTTGAGCTCCTCGGCGAGGCTCGTGCCCTCGACCCACTCCATGATCAGATAGCGGCCGGTGGGGTCCTCGACGAGGTCGAGCACCTTGACCACGCGCGGGTGGTCGAGCGCGCGCAATACGCGGGCCTCGATCTGGAAGCGCGCGGCGTGGCGCTCGTCGAGCAGCCGCTTGGCGGCCACGGGCCGGCCGTGGATGTCGCGCGCGCGGTGGATGCTGCCCATGGCGCCGCGCGCCGCCTCGCTCCCGAGCAGGTAGCCCCCGGGGAGGAGGGTGCCGCCGCGGCCGGGGCTCACCGCTCGCGCAGCTCGTGCTCGGCGACGATCCCGGAGCGCAGGAGGAGCTCGACCAGCCGCAGCCGCTTCTCGTTCTGGGGAAGGTCCTCGATGCCGAAGCGGTGGAAGAGCGCGCGCAGGTGCGTCTTCACCGCCGCCACCGTGAGGAACAGCTCGTCGGCGATCTCCTGGTTGGTGGCCGGCGAGGCGAAGCCGCCCTGCGCGCCGAACGGCCGGCAGAGCGCGACGGCGACGCGCCGCTGCGCCTCGGACACCGGCGGCGCGGCGTCCGCGCCGGTCGAGGTGCGCGTCCGGGTCGTGAGCCCGTCCTCGGTCGCCGCGCGGGGGCTGCGGAAGACCATCTTCGTGCCACCGAGCGCCAGCAGGTCGCCGTCCTGTAGCCGCCGGCGCCCGTTGATGCGGTCGCCGTTGACGTAGGAGCCGTTGCGCGACAGCCCGTCGTCGGAGAGCGTCCAGTGCCCGCCGACGCAGTCGAGCTCCGCGTGCACCCGGGAGACCTCCGGGTCCCAGCCGAGCCGCACGTCGCTCGTGGCACCGCGTCCGAGCGAGAGCGGCGCGGCCTCGGGATCGAGGTGCTGGATCTGCTGCACCCCGTCGCCGTCGCGCAGCACGAGGAAGGCCGCGCCGGTGCGCTCGGCCTCGATGCGCGCCTTCAGCTCGGCGGGCGACGCCTGGTGCAGGGTCGGCTGCACGTCCGGCCGACCCTACCGCCAGGTTCGCCCGCCGGGCAACGCACCGGAGGTTCAGATTGCGCCGGCCGCGACGACCTGGCCCCAGAGCTCCCCGAACCGGAAGTCGAAGTGGCTCGACAGCACGTACTGCGAGTACGGCCGGCAGTGGTGGGGGCCCGCGCACCAGGTGTTGATGCCGGCGATCGTCCAGGAGCCGTCGCGCAGCCTGACGAACCACGGGCCCCGCTCGCGCCGCCGTTCATGGTGCAGCGGCTGACGACCGCCTTCGACGAGCCCGTCTTGAGGTAGCCCAGCATGGTCGTGTCGCACGCGTACGCGTCACGGCCCTGGTGACCGGCGGCGGTCGCGAACCAGCCCTCGGCCGGGTAGCCGGCCTCGTAGATCCGCGTGCCGCGCCGCCACTGCAGGTTCGGGGTCGCGCCCCAGTGCCCGACCACGTCGCCGGCCAGCGCGCCGTCGACGCGCGGGGCGAGCTCGACGAACGCGAAGTCCGCGGTGTCGTCGCCGTTGACGTAGGCGGCGGGCGCCCACATGCGGCGCGCCTCGAAGGTGCCATACGGCGCCGCCACGCCGGTGCTCCCGTCCGCGCGCATGCCCGGGGCGAACACGAGCCGCTGGTCGTAGCCGCGGCCGACCGAGTACACGCAGTGCGCGGCGGTCAGGATCAGCGTCCGGCTCACGACCGTGCCGGAGCAGGAATGCAGCGCCCCGTCGGCCGCCGTGAAGACCAGCGCCCCCACCTGCGGGAGCGGCTTCGGGTTGAAGCCCTGCCAGCGCAGCGACGCGGCCTGGGCCACAGGACCGCCGGCGGCCGGGACGCGCGCCGGGGCGGACGGCATGGGATCGCTCGCGCCGGCGCGGAACGCCCGCTCGAGGTAGCCCTGAGAGCCGTCGGCGAGCGCCGGCGCGGGCGACGCGGCCGCGACCAGGAGACCGGCGGCGAGGATCCAGCGATGACGCGACACGGTGCCTCCGAAGGGACGGGTGGGACGAGGAGGCAAGCGTCGATCCGAACCGCCCCCGCTCCCAGACGACCCGGGTCTCGACCTTCGCGCCCCGAGGTATCGCAAGTCGATCCCCGGGACGTCTGGGACCGGCCCCGCCGCCCCCGCACGCTTGCGGCGTCCCCACCACGTCCCGCAGGGAGGCACCATGACCATTCACCGCATCGCCCTCGCCATCGCCGCCGCCGCCGCCATCGCGGTCTCGGGCTGCTCGCTCGAGCGTCCAATGGACACGCGCAAGGCCGAGCGGGCGATCAAGCCCGAGCTGCAGCGCCAGCTGCGGGCCAACATGAGCGACGACTCGATCACCGTCGAGAGCGTCGACTGCGAGCCCCCGGAGAACGGCAAGGCGAAGTGCGTCGCGAAGGTCTCGGACAGCACCGGCGCCTCGCTGAAGCTGAAGATCAGCGGCGACTACGACCCCAAGACCGGCCGGCTGCTCTGGCGCCTCGATTAGAGCCCACGTAGCAGCCGGCGGAAGAGGCCCTCGAGGGTCGTCTTGCCGGCCGCGTGCGAGCCGTCCGCGACGGTCAGGACGGCGATCGAGACGCGCTCGTCGCCGCGGCGGAGCAGGGCCACCTGGTGGTCCACCGCACCGGTTCCCGATCCCCAGCCCCCCTTGAAGTACAGCCGCCATCCCGCCGGCGCCACCCGCGCGACCCCCCAGCGCTGCGGCCCGACGACCTGTCGCAGCAGCCGCAGAGCGTACGCGCGGTGGGGTGGCGGGATGAAGCGGTCGATCCGCAGGAAGAAGCGCGTCTGGTCGCGCGCCGTGATGCGCGACAGCCCCCAGACGGCGGCCGGCCGGAAGCCGGACATGCCCACGGTGTCGGCGAGCCGGACGAGCGCCCCGTTGCCGATCCGGTCGCGCACGCGCGTGGCCGCGCTGTTCGAGGACCAGCGCACCATCGGCGCCAGCAGCGCCCGCTCGTCCCGCCGCAGGTCGCGGCCGCGAACCGACGGCTGCCGCAGGTAGGCGACCAGCAGCATCGCCTTCAGGACGCTCGCGGACGGGAAGCCGCGGTCCGTACGGTCGCCCCACAGCCGGTCCTCGGTGCGCACGGCGAAGGCGACGACGCCGGTCCGCGTGGCGACGTACGCGCGTGCGGCCTGCACGTCGGGATGCCAGGCTGGCGGGGGAGTCAGGAGGAGCGGCAGCGCGAGGGCGGCCCGCCACATGGCGGAACCGTACTGACCCGCCGTCGGTAGGGTCGCACCATGCCCAGGGTCATCGCGGTCGCCGCGACCGCCGTGCTCGCCGCGTCCTCCGCGCCCGCCTTCGGGAAGGACTACGCCGCCACCGCGCGCAACATCATCCCCTCCGGCCAGTACGGCGGCTTCCCGGTGCCCGCGGGCGCCGATCAGCAGGCGCTGATGTACGACTCGCTGACGCCGCGCTTCGACGCGTCACCGCCGCCGACCTCCAGACCGGCTTCAAGTCCGAGGGCTTCGGCGTCGGACCGGACGGGCCGGGGCGGCCCGAGCCGGTGCCGCACCACGGCGTGACGATCGTGCGCGACCGCTTCAACGTCCCGCACATCACCCCAGGCCGCGCAGGGCACCGCGGACCCGGCGGCCTGGCGCTCGGACGCCACGAAGGAGCGGATCGTGTTCCGTCCCGGGCTGCTGCAGACGACGATCCGCTTCACGAACCGCCCGAGCGGCATCCAGCAGGTGATCTCGTTCGCGGGCCATCGCCCGCGGAGGTGAGCCGTTACCCGATCTCCATCACCGTCCCATACACGAGGCAGTGGGCGTCGGGGCTGCCGCGGCCGTCCTGGCGCACCACGCCGTTGACGAGCAGGTTCACCCCGCGCCGCTCGGCGTGGTAGGTGAACGTGTTCGAGCCGCTGATCGTGAGCGGCGCCGTGGTCTGGTTCGGCACGAGCTGCACGACGCCGTCGCCGTTGCCCACCCGGCGGGCGACGTTGACGATCTCGCCGGACTGGTTGATGAGCGTGATCGTGCTCGTCGGGTCCTCGACGCCGGCGCCGGGCGCCTGGTCGTTGCAGGTGGCGGTCAGCGAGCCGATCCCCGCGACGCTGCCGATCGGCTGCGGCGCGCCGGGCGCGTTGTCGGCGACGTCGAACGAGCGGCCGAACGTCTGCGTGTGCGGGACGCCGGCGAGGAACCTGCCCGGGAACATGCCCTTGTCGGGACCGAGCTTGTTGGTGGCCACGAGCCGGCCGGCGGCGTGGCTCGTGGTGGAGCTGGCCGACACGGCGCTCTTGCCGTCGACCGCGCCGGCGTTGCGGGCAAAATTCACCGCGGCGAGCGACGTGCCTCCCAGCGAGACGAACAGCGCGACGCAGGCGATGACCAGGGCCGGCGACGGCCTGGAGATCCCCATGGTGCCCCCTTGGTCGAGGTGATCGGTTGACCCTGCGTGGCACAGAACCCCGCGGGGCGGGCGAAGGTGCGGCGTGGGGGCCCTCGACGCGCGCGGTGCACGCGGGCGAGGCGGGCTCCGGCCAGGGCGAGCCGCTGCTCGGCGGGCCGGTGCTCGCCTCGACCTATCACCTGCGGGGGCCGCGCGACGCGAGCCCGTACGCCTACGGCCGCGACGCGAATCCGAGCTGGACGGCGCTCGAGCGCGCGCTCGGGGAGCTCGACGGCGGCGAGACGGTGGCGTTCGCGTCCGGGATGGCCGCGGTCAGCGCCGTGCTGTTCACGCTGCTGCGCACGGGCGATGTGCTCGTGGCCTGCGGGGACGGCTACCCGGGCGTGCGCCTCGTCGGCTCCGAGCGGCTGGCGCCGCTCGGGGTCGACGTCCGCTACGTGCCGACCGACACCGCCGCGATCGTGGAGGCGGCGCCCGGCGCGCGGGTCGTGTGGGTGGAGACGCCGTCGAATCCGCGCCTGGACGTGTGCGACCTTCCGGCGGTGACCGACGCCGCCCGCCGGGCGGGAGCGCTGGTCGCGGTCGACAACACGCTCGCGACGCCGCTCGGCCAGCGCCCGCTCGCGCTCGGCGCGGATCTGGCCGTGCTGAGCGGGACGAAGTCCCTATGCGGACATTCCGACGTGCTGCTCGGAGCGGCCAGCTCGCGCGACGGCGAGGTGGCCGCCGCGCTGCGGCGCTGGCGCTCGCAGGCGGGCTCGATCCCGGGCGCGTTCGAGGCCTGGCTCGCGCACCGCTCGCTCGCCACGCTCGCGCTGCGGCTGGAGCGCTCGAGCGCAGGCGCGCTCGCGGTCGCCCGCGCGCTGCGCGCCCGCGACGACGTGGAGGCCGTCTACCACCCGTCCGACCACGCGGTCGCCGCGCGCCAGATGGCGAGCTTCGGCTGCCTCGTGGGCTTCACGCTGGAGTCCGCCGAGCGCGCGCAGGCGGTGCTCGATGCGTGCGAGCTCGTCGCCGAGGCGACCTCGTTCGGGGGCGTCCACGCCACGGCGGAACGGCGCGCCCGCTGGGATACCGACGACGTGCCGGAGGGGTTCATCCGCTACTCGGCCGGCTGCGAGGAGCCCGAGGACCTCGTCGCGGATCTGACCCGGGCGCTCGATCTGACCCGTTAGGTCCTTAAGCGAGAGAGGCCCGCCGGGGCGGGCCTCTCACGTGGGGAACTGAGGCGGATGGCCGGGGGTCAGTCGGCGTCCGTCTCGCCGGCACCGGGGAGGGTGAGTCCGATGCCTAGAGGAGGGGATCGCGGGTCAGACGATCCCTTATGTGTGGGCGAGCCGCCGAGCCAATGTCGGCTCTCCCGTATGTAGTTGACGTCCGTGTCGCAAAGCGGCTCTCGGGGGGTCCGTTCCGATCGCCGCTGGGTGCATGATGCGGGTCCCGCCTTGCCGAAACCTTGGAGAAACCTTGGCGACGCTGTAGGGTCGCCGACGACGGTGGGTCAAGGGTGGGACATCCGGCTGTGTGGGCCGGTGGTCGTCGATACGCAAGGTGAGCGCCTGGACGGCGGCCTCCCGGGGCGGCAGGGCCGCCTCCTCTTCGCGTACCTCGTTCTGAACCGCGACCGCGGGAGCCCCCGGCACGAGCTGATCGACGTGCTGTGGCCGGAGGGCCCGCCGGCGGCGGCCGACTCGGCTCTGAGCGCGCTCCTGTCGAAGCTGCGGCGGGCGCTCGGCGAGGGCGTCCTGGTCGGCCGCGGCGAGCTGCGGCTGCTTCTGACCGAGCCCGTTCGCGTCGACATCAAGGAGGCGGCCGCCGCGATCGCCGACTCCGAGGCGGCGCTCGAGGCGGGCGATCCCGCGCGCGCCGCGGAGTGGGCGCGCGCCGCGCTGGCGACCGATCTGCAGACGTTCCTGCCCGACGCCGAGGGCGGCTGGGCCGCCGAGCAGCGCCGCGAGCTCGAGTCGATGCGCCTGCGCGCGCTCGAGAACCTCGCCGAGGCGGGGCTGCGCCAGGGCGGCCGCGAGCTGGGCTCTGCCGAGCAGGCCGCGCGGGCCGCGATCGCGGCGGCCCCGTTCCGCGAGTCGGCGCATCGGCTGCTGATGGAGGTCCACGAGGCCGCCGGCAACCCCGCCGAGGCGCTGCGCGCCTTCGAGGAGCTGCGGCTGCTGCTGCGCGAGGAGCTCGGCACGACGCCCGGGCCGGCCGCGATGGCGGTGTTCGAGCGCGTGCTGCGCGGCGAGGCGCCGCCGGTCCGCCGGGCCGCCCCGGCCGCCGCCACGCTGCCGGTGCTGCCGGAGGTGTCCGCCTGGCCCGCTCCGCTGGCGGCGGCGGTCGACCGGCACGCGCTCGTGGGCCGCGGCGTCGAGCTCGAGTACCTCGGCGGCTGCTGGCGCGACGCGACGGCGGGCTCGCGCGCGCTCGTGCTGCTGGCCGGCGACGCCGGCATCGGCAAGACGCGCACTGCGGCCGAGCTGGCCGCGCGCGCCCACGAGGAGGGCGCGATCGTGCTCTACGGCCGCTTCGACGAGGAGACGCTCGCGCCCTACCAGCCGGTCGTGGAGATGCTGCGCGGTTGGTCGTCCGGCGCGCCGCTGGACGCGCTGCGCGACCGCCTCGGCGCGCGGGCGGCCGAGCTGGCGATCCTCTTCCCGGAGTTCGGCTCGCCGCCGGCCGACCATCTCGCGCCCGCGCTGTCCGGGACGGAGGCCGACGCCCAGCGCTTCCGCTTCTTCGACGCCGTCGCGGCGCTGATCGGCGAGGTCGGCGCCGAGGCTCCGCTCGTGCTCGTGTTCGACGACCTGCACTGGGCCGACCGCCCGACGCTGCAGCTCCTCCGCCATCTCGTACGCGCTCCGGGCCCGCGGCGCGTGCTGTTCCTCGGCACCTACCGCGAGAGCGACGTACCCGACCAGCATCCGCTGCACGAGCTGATCGGCGACCTGCGCCGCGAGGGGACGCTGCGGCGGATCGAGCTCGGCGGGCTCGCCGAGCCGGAGGTCGCCCAGCTCGTCGCCGAGCTGACCCCCGCCCCGGTCTCGCCGGCCTTCGTGCACGCGTTGCACGGCGAGACCGACGGCAACCCGTTCTTCATCGAGGAGGTCGTCCGCCACGTCCGCGACACCGCGGGCGAGCTCTCAGAGGAGGTGACGCTGGAAGAGGCGGGCGTGCCCGCGGGCGTGCGCGAAGTGACGGCGCGGCGGCTGCGGCGGTTGAGCGACGACACGCGCGTCGTGCTGCTGGTCGCCTCGGTGATCGGGCGCGAGTTCGACTTCGACGTGCTGGATACGGTCGCGGACCAGTCCGGGGACAAGCTCGTGGCCGCGCTGGAGGAGGGCGTCGAGGCGCGCGTGCTGCGCGAGGCCGGCCACGTCGGACGCTACGCGTTCACCCACGCGCTGGTGCGGGCGACGCTGTATGACTCGATCTCGCAGCTGCGGCGGGCGCGCTTGCACGGCAAGGTGGGCGAGGCGCTCGTGCGGCTGCGCGGCGGCGACCTCGACCCGCACCTGGCGTTGCTGGCCCACCACTTCGCGCAGGCGGCGCCGGTGGAGCGGCCCGACCGGGCGATCGACTTCGCTCTGGCGGCGGCGCGCCGCGCGGACCGCCTGTTGGCCTGGGAGGAGGCCGCCCAGCACTACCGCGCGGCCCTGCGAGCTCGCGAGCTCGCGGGCGCGGTGGACGACCACGTGCGCGGCGAGCTGCTGCTCGCGCTCGGCGCCTCGGAGGACCGCGCGGGGCTCGAGGAGGACGCGCGCGCCACGTTCGCGGCCGCCATCCGCACCTCGCGCCAGCTCGGCGACGCCGTCCTGCTGGCCCGCGGCGCGCTGGGCGTCGCCGGCACGTGGTCGATGCTCGGCCGCTCGGAGCCGGAGCGCGTGGAGATGCTCGAGGAGGCGGTGGAGGCGCTCTCCGGCGAGGATTCGCCGCTGCGCGCGCGGCTGCTCGCCCGGCTCGCGCTGGAGCTCTACTACGCCGGCGAGCCGGAGCGGCGGATGGCGCTCTCCGAGGAGGCGGTGGCGATCGCCCGCCGGATCGAGGATCCCCGCACTCTGGCCGCGTGCCTGGACGCCCGCCACTACGCGCTGTGGCGGCCCGAGAACGTCGAGGAGCGGCTCGAGGTGGCGGCCGAGCTGCGCGGCGTGGCCGAGCAGACCGGCGACCCGGAGCTCGAGCTCGAGGGCGCCGGCTGGACCGTCGTCGATCTGATGGAGCTGGGCGACATCCCGGGCGTCGACATCCAGATCGCGGCGGCCTCGAAGCTCGCCGAGGCCCTGCACCGCCCGATCTGGCTGTGGTGGACGTCGCTGTTTCGCTGCGCCCGCGCGCAGCTCTCCGGCGCGTTCGACGAGGCCGAGAAGCTCGCCCAGGAGACGCTGGCCATCGGCCAGCACGGGCAGGCCGAGAACGCGCTGCACTACTACGCGCAGGCGATGTTCAACATCCGCCGCGAGCAGGGCCGCCTGGCCGAGGTCGAGGGCGCCGTGCGCGGGTTCATCGAGCTCTACCCGGCGATCCCGGCCTGGCGCGCCGCGCTGGCGCTGCTGCTGGTCGAGCTGGGCCGGCTCGACGAGGCGCGCCAGGAGTTCGAGGCCTTGGGCTCCGGCGGGTTCGCCGACCTGCCGCGCGACGCGAACTGGCTGATCGCTGTCACGCTGCTCGCCGAGGTGTGCGGCGCGCTGGGCGACGGGGCGCGCGCCGGCGAGCTGTATGCGCTGTTGGAGCCCTACGCGGGCCGCAACGTGGTCGTCGGGCGCGCGGCGACCTGCAACGGCTCGGCCTCGCGCCTGCTCGGCATCCTGGCCGCCGCGCGGCGCGACTGGGACACGGCCGAGGGCCACTTCAAGCAGGCCCTCGAGATGCACGCCGCGATGGGCGCGAGGCCCTGGACGGCCCGCACCCAGGTCGCCTACGCGCAGATGCTTCTGGGGCGCGGCGCGCCGACCGACATCGCGGCGGCCGGCGAGCTGCTGGCCGACGCCGTCGTGCTCGCCGACGCGCTCGGCATGGTCGCGCTCGCCGAGCGCGCCCGGGCGCTGGTGCCGGCGCGCGCGGGCGCTTAGCGCCGCCCCTCGTCGCGCCGGCGGGCGCGCGGCGCCCACTTGTCGCGCCGGCGAACCGCGCGCGGCGCCGGCCCCTCGTCGCGCCGGCGGGCGCGCGGCGCCGCCGCCTCGTCGCGCCGGCGAACTGCGGGCAGGTGGGGGGAAGCCCGGGTGGCCTGCGTTTGTCCGAATAGTTCGTACCTTTGCAGGCCACCTGGCCGAAAGTGGCGCGCGACCGCTCGGTCGAGCCGTCCGACTGACGTTTGTTTGAATAATTCGTACGTTCGTCAGTCGGGGGCGTGACTGGCGCGGAAACGCTCGGGAAACCGATCCCCTCACCTGCCCGCAGTTCGTCGGCGCCCGCGGAGCGGCCGGCGGGAAACCTCCCTCACCTGCCCGCAGTTCGCCCGCGCCCGCGGCGGCGCCGGCGGAAACCGCCGCCTCACCGCCCGCCCCGGCGAACCCGTCCGGTCCCCGCCCTACCGTCCATGCGCCCATGCCCCGCCCCACCACCGTCTTCGTCTGCTCGGCCTGCGGCGCCGAGTCCGCCAAATGGCGCGGCCAGTGCCCCGGCTGCAACGCGTGGAACACGCTCGCCGAGGAGGCGCGCGGCAAGACCCGCGCCCCGGCCCGCGCGGCCCGGCCCGTCGCGCTCGCCGACGTCGAGGCGCCACGCTTCGCCCGCCTCCGCACCCAGATCGGCGAGCTCGACCGCATCCTGGGCGGCGGCCTCGTGCCCGGCTCGCTCGTGCTGATCGGCGGCTCGCCCGGGATCGGCAAGTCCACACTGACCTCGATGGCGCTCGGCAACCTGCAGGGCGCCGGGCGGCGCACGCTGTACGTGTCCGGCGAGGAGTCGGCGGCGCAGCTCCGGCTGCGCGCCGAGCGGCTGCCGGGCGCGGCGCTCCAGGTCCCGGTGCTCGCGGAGACCGACCTCGACACCGTCGTGGCCACGCTCGCCGCCGAGCAGCCCGAGGTGTGCGTGATCGACTCGGTACAGACGTTGCACGCGGCCGACCTGACGGGCGCGGCGGGCTCGGTCGGGCAGGTGCGCGAGGTGGCCGACCGCATCACGCGGCTCGCCAAGGCGCGCGGGATTGCGGTGCTGCTGGTCGGCCACGTGACCAAGGACGGCGCGCTGGCCGGGCCGCGTGTGCTCGAGCACCTGGTGGACTGCGTGCTCCAGTTCGAGGGCGAGCGGGAGCGCACGTACCGGACGCTGCGCGCGCTGAAGAACCGCTTCGGCTCGACCAACGACGTCGGCGTGTTCGAGATGCGCTCGGGCGGGCTCGTGGAGGTCGCCGACGCCTCGGCGCGCTTCGTGGGCGAGGCCACGCGGGCGCCGGGGAGCGTGGTGCTGGCCGCGATGGAGGGCTCGCGGCCGGTGCTCGTGGAGGTGCAGGCGCTCGTCTCGCCTTCGGAGCTCGTGCCGCCGCGCCGGGTCGCCAACGGGATCGACCGCAACCGCCTCGCGCTCGTACTCGCCGTGCTCGGCCGCCACGCGGGTGTCGGCGTGGGGACCGCGGACGTGTTCGTCAACGTCGCCGGCGGCGTGCGGGTCGACGAGCCGGGCGCCGACCTCGCGGTCGCGCTCGCCGTCGCCAGCGCCGCGCGCGGCACCGCGCTCGCCGTGGGCGACCCGCCGGCCCCCGGCGCCCCCGCGGCGACCGCGACGGGGCCCACGCCGGCCGCCGGCGGCCCCACGGCGAGGCCCGCGCGGGTCACGGGCCCGGCGACCCCTCTCGGGCCCCGGCCCGTGGCTTGCTTCGGCGAGGTCGGGCTCACGGGCGAGCTTCGCTCGGTCGGCCATCCGGAGCGCCGGCTGGCCGAGGCCGCGAAGTTCGGGCTCGCCCCGGTGATCGCCCCGCAAAGCGCCGGAAAGGGGGCGACCGAGGTCTCCACGCTGCGCGCGGCGGTCCGCGCGGCGCTCGGATCCACCGTCCGCGCGCGCGCCGCGTAGCAGCCTTTGGGCCTCCCGTCAAGGCCGGTTTTTCGCTCTATACCGAGGAAACTCGCTGTAAACACCGGTTAAGCAACTGCTAGAATCCACACGTGATGCAGCCGCGTTCAGGGGAAGAGCTCTCAGAGCTCGAAGCGCGGCAGGAGCCCCGGCTGGTCAAGGCGCTCGAGATGGTTGCGCCCGGTACGGCTGTGCGCGAGGGGATCGACAACATCGTCCACGCGCGCACCGGCGGGCTGATCGTGATCGGCGATCCGGACGAGCTGGCGTTCCTGTTCTCGGGCGGGATCAAGCTGGAGATCGACTACACGCCGGCGCTGCTCTACCAGCTCGCGAAGATGGACGGGGCCATCGCCCTGAACGCGAACGCGACGAAGATCGCGTGGTGCAACGTCCAGCTCATGCCCGACCCCACGATCCTCTCGTCGGAGACCGGCACCCGCCATCGCACGGCCGAGCGCGTCTCCAAGCAGACCGACGCGCTGGTGATCGCGATCTCCCAGCGGCGCGAGGTCGTCTCGCTCTACGTCGACGGCGCGAAGTACATCCTCGACGAGATCCCGGCGGTGCTCGCCAAGGCCAACCAGGCGCTGGCCACGCTCGACAAGTACCGCTCCCGCCTCGACCAGGTCTCGACCCGGCTCACCGCCCTGGAGTTCGAGGGCGGCGTTACGCTGCACGACGTGCTGACCGTCCTGCAGCGCGCGGAGCTCGTGACGCGGATGGCCGTGGAGATCGAGCGCTACATCGTCGAGCTCGGCTCCGAGGGCCGGCTGATCGAGATGCAGCTCGAGGAGACGATGGTCGGCGTGGCGGGCGACAAGGGCGCGCTGCTGCACGACTACCTCGCCGAAGCGGTGGACGACGCGTTCGCGATGGCCCTCGATGGCATCTCGCGCCTGCCGCACCAGGACTTGCTCGACTTCGGTCGCCTCGCGGAGATGCTCGGCTACGACCGCAAGGTCAACACGCTGGACTTTCCCGTCTCGCCCCGCGGCTACCGCATTCTCGGCCGCATTCCACGGCTTCCGAAGCTCGTGGTGCAGAACATCGTTCGCGAGTTCCGCGGGCTGGACGAGCTGCTCGCCGCCACCGATCCGGAGCTGGAGTCGGTGGAGGGCGTCGGAGAGATCCGGGCGAAGGACATTCGCGAGGGCCTTCGCCGGCTGCAGGAGATCAACCTCGTGGACCGCTACTTGCAGACCTAGTTAGACCAAGCACCCGCGGGGCCCCCGCCGGGCCCGTTGGAGAACGAAGGAGGACACCATCCCCGAGACAATGATCGACCACATCGAGGACCTGGAGCTCGAGCGCGAGGCTGAATGTCTCGAGTTCGAGGTCGGCGACCACGTCGTATACCCCCACCACGGGGCCGGCCAGGTCGTCAAGAAGGAAGAGAAGAACATCCTGGGCGAGGTGCGCGAGTACCTCACCATCAAGATCCTTCATAACGACATGACGGTGATGGTTCCGTGCCAGAACGCCGGCAAGGCCGGCCTGCGCAGGGTGATCGACGAGGAGACGGTCAAGAAGGTGCTGGCAGTGCTCGCCGCCGACGTCTCGGAGATGCCCAAGAACTGGAACCGCCGCTTCAAGCACAACCGCGACAAGATCAAGACCGGCGACATCTACGAGCTCGCCGAGGTTGTTCGCAATCTTGCGGTTCGTGAGCAGGACAAGGGACTCTCGACGGGCGAGAAGCAGATGTACACCCGGGCGAAGAAGATCCTCGCTTCCGAGATGATGTACGCGCTTGAGAAGATCGAGGAGGAGGCCGAGGCGTACCTCGACGAGATCCTCCAGCGCTCCGACAAGCTCGCGGGCGTGACCACGGAGTAGCTCACTCGGACAACCTGGCCCCGACGCACGAGCCGCCTGCAGTGCAGACTCCGGCTCGTGCTTCGGGAGCCATCGCCCTGCTCCTCGCCGCCGGCGGCGGCGAGCGGCTCCGCGCGGGCCGGCCCAAGGCCTTCCTGCCACTCGCCGGGCGCCCGATGCTCGAGTGGTCGGTCCGCGCCCTGCGCGCGGCCGGGATCGCCGACGTCGTGATCACCCTGCCGCCCGGCGAGGCGGCGCCGGCCGGGTGCGCCGGCGTGCCCGGCGGGGACTCCCGCTCGGCCTCCGTCCGGGCCGCGCTGGCGGCGGCGCCCGCGGGCGAGCTCGTGCTGGTCCACGACGCGGCGCGCCCGCTCGTCGAGCCGGACGTGTTCACGCGCGTCCTGGAGGCGCTCGCGGACGCCGACTGCGCGATCGCGGCGGCGCGGGTGGCGGACACGGTCAAGGAGGCCGGCGAGGACCTGCGCGTGACTGCGACGCTCGACCGCTCGCGCCTGTGGGCGGTCCAGACTCCGCAGGCGTTCCGCCGCGCGGCGCTGGAGCGCGCGCTCGACGTCTCCGACGAGGTGCTGGCGGTCGCCACCGACGACGCGTCGCTCGTCGAGCAGGCCGGCGGCGTCGTGCGCGTCGTCGAGTCGTCGGCGCGCAACTTCAAGGTCACGACGCCGCACGATCTCCGGGTCGCGGAGCTGCTGCTGGGGGGCGACAAGGCGTGAGCTGGCGGGTCGCGGAGCTGCTGCTGCGATCCTGACGCGGCGATGCTGACCGACTACCACGTCCATCTGCGCCCCGACGACGAGGGGACCCCGGCCGAGCGCTACTTCACCGCCGCCAACGCCCAGCGCTACCGCGAGGCGGCGTCGGAGCGCGGCGTGCAGGAGCTGGGCGTGGCCGAGCACGTGCACCGCTTCACGGCCGCGCTGGACGTCTGGCAGCACCCGTTCTGGCGGCGCTGGGCGCGCGACGACCTCGACGCCTACGTCGCGTTCGTGCGTGAGGAGACCGATCTGCGGCTCGGGCTGGAGGCGGACTTCGTCGCGGGGCGCGAGGACCGCATGGCGACGCTGCTGGACGCGCACGAATGGGACTACGTCGTCGGCTCGGTGCACTTCCTCGGCGTCTACGCGGTCGACATCGACGACGACACCGACATCTGGCGCCACGAGAGCTCGCCGGAGCGGGTGTGGCAGCGCTACTTCGACACGCTCGCCGAGGCGGCCCGCACCGGCATCTTCGACATCATGGCCCACCCGGACCTCGTGAAGGTGTGGGGCGGGGCGCGGCCGGTGCCGGACACCGACCCGCGGCGCTTCTACGAGCCCGCGGTGGAGGCGATGCTGGACGCCGGCGTGGCGATGGAGGTCTCGACCGCGGGGCTGCGCAAGGCGGCTCGCGAGATCTACCCGAGCCGCGCGCTGCTGGAGATGGCGGTCGACGCCGGCATCCCGATCGCGCTATCCAGCGACGCCCACCGCCCCGAGGACATCGGCCACGCCTACGACGAGGCGGTGGCGCTGCTGGGGGCGGCTGGCGTGCGCGAGCTGTGCGTGTTCGAGCGCCGCGCGCGCCGGCTGGAGCCGCTCGGGTGACGGTCCGGACCGGCCTCGGGATCGACACCCATCGCTTCGCGGAGGGCCGCCGGCTCGTGCTCGGCGGCGTCGAGATCCCGCACGAGCGGGGGTTGGCGGGCCACTCCGACGCCGACGTGCTCGCGCACGCGGTCGCCGACGCACTGCTCGGCGCCGCAGGGCTGGGCGACATCGGGCAGCACTTCCCGGACACCGACCCGGCGTGGCGGAACGCCGACTCGATCGGGCTGCTGGGGATGGTGGTGGAGCACGTGCGCGCGGAGGGCTGGACGGTGGCGCACGTGGACGCCACCGTCGTGATGGAGCGCCCGAAGCTCGCGCCGCACCGCGCCGCGATCGCCGCGCGGCTGGCCGAGGCGACCGGTGCGAGCGTGAGCGTGAAGGCGACGACCGGCGAGGGGATGGGCTTCGTCGGCCGCGAGGAGGGCGTCGCCGCCCTCGCGATCGCCACGCTCGAACGCTAGGATCGCGGCCACGGCGACCCTTCGCGCCGAACCTCCGTGCGTCCGCCCCAGCCGGCGCCATCGGGAGGCAAAGGGAGGCTGACCTCTCGAAGGGAGGCACGCGAATCGTCGACCGCGCCCGTCGCGGCGGTCGCTGGGGGACCGGCGGCGAGGCGAGGAGGACGACGATGACCAGGAACGTCGACTTCAAGCGCCGCGTGCGCGAGCGGATGGCCCGCACGGGCGAGTCCTACACCGCGGCGCGCGCGCGGATGCTGCCGGTCGCCGCGCTGCACGTGACCAACGGCGACAGCACGGTGGCGACGCTCGCCCAGACCGGGCTCGCGGAGCGGATCCTGCCCTGGCGCGACGCGCTGCACGAGGGTCCCGTGCCGGACGTGCCCGACCGCGAGCTGCGGCGGATCCGCGCCGCCTTCCTCGGCGACGACGCGATCGCCGCCTGGCTCGAGGAGCGCGACCGCACGCTGCTCGCGCATCGCGGGCCGTACGTGCTCTGGTTCGAGGCCGACCTCTACGACCAGCTGCAGATCGCCGAGATCCTGGCGCGGCTCGCCGGGCATGCCGTCGATCCCGGCCGCATCACGCTCATCAACGTCGGCGAGCACCTCGGCATCGCGGGCTTCGGAGGGCTCGGGGAGCTCGACGCGGCACAGCTGCGCGGGCTCGCCGAGCACGCGGCCACGCCGATCGGCCCGGGCGCGCTCGAGCTCGCGACCCGCGCCTGGGACGCCCTGCGCGCGCCGAATCCGCGCGGGATTTCGGAGATCGCGGCGGCACGGTCGCCCGAGCTGCGCTTCCTCGGCGAGGCGTTCGATCGCCTCCAGCGCGAGTACCCGTCGGTGCGCGACGGCCTGTCGCTGACCGAGCGGCGGCTGCTTGCCGGAGCCCCCGCGACGGCGGCCGAGATCTTCGCCCGCGCCTGGCGCAAGGAGACCCGCCCGTTCCTGGGCGACCAGCTCGCGTTCCGGATTCTCGACCGCCTCGCCGGCGCCGCCACGCCCTTGCTCGAAGCCTCCGGCGCGCCGATCGAGGGCGAGACGCGGTTGGCGCTCAGCGCCGCCGGCGAGCGTGTGCTGGCCGGCGAGGCCGATCACGTCGCCCTCAGCGGCCTCGACCGCTGGATCGGCGGCGTGCAGTTGCGCGGCTACGAGATCCCGTGGCGGTGGGACGACGCGACCGAGACGCTGACCGGGATCTAGCCGTCTGGCGACCGACTCGCGGTGAGGGAGACGCCGGGCCGCCCGCCGGGGCCGGCGGACGACTTGCATTGAAGGGGGAGCCCGCACCGGCCTGCCTAGCCGCGTGGGCGGGCGAGGTTGATGCACCGGCCATCGAGGTCTTGCCGCGCGAGATCGATCACGTTCGATCGGCATCCAGGGTGTGCGTCGCTTAACTTCGATCCTGTCGAAGAAAAGCGACGCACACACCCGGCGGCGCTGATCGATTCGCGTGGGTGACCGCGCGCGAAGGGCCGCGCCATTCGAGGCTCCCCTTCAATGCAAGCTGTTCGCCGAGCCCGCCGCGCGGCCGCTCAGCACGACGCCGGCGTCTGGAGCTGGATCTCCATCCGCAGCCCGACCGTCTGGTGGGCGTCGCCGAGCTGCAGGTCGGGCGCGGCCATCGTGACCAGCTGGCCGCCGTACTGGCACCCCGCCACTCGGCCCTGCACGGTCAGCGTGGCCTCGTCGCCCGGCGGCACATGGACCGGCGCGCCCTCCACCCTCCGCGGCACGAAGGCGCCGTCCCGGTCGGGGTCGTGGCGGACGCCCGTCACGGTCACCGGCTCGCCGCTGATGTTGCGCACCCGGACGGCGAAGGCCAGCGGCTGCCCCTCGCGGACGTCGAGGCGGTAGATCGGGCTGCCCACCGGCGGGTCCGAGGAGGTCCGGTGAGTGCTGGTGACCGCGACCTGGCGGGCGCCGTCCGGCGGCGTCGTCTCCACCGCGGAGAGCCGCTGCGCTTCGCCGCAGCCGAGCGCCGACGCGGCGGCCACCGCGACAAGGGGCACCAGCCGCGCTAGCGGGCGCAAAGAACGGGCGCGGGCCCGCCGCGTCGCGGGAGGCGCAGGACGGCCGCAGGCCCGCTGTGTCGCGGGACCCGCATGATGGGTGGTGACCACGGGGCCCGGCCGTGCCACGGGGCGCCTACGAACGGCGGCGACGAGGAGAACCGGCCGCGCCACGGGGCGACTCCGAACGGCGGCGACGAGGAGGACCAGCCGCCTCACGGGGCGCGCAGGAACGGGGTCACGAGCCCGACCGCGACGACGACGCACGCGGCGGCCAGCGCGAGCGCGCCCGCCGGCGACAAGGCACAGCCTACGCCGAGCGCGGCCCCGCTGGCCGCGGCGCTGAGGGCGATGCCGGGCACCAGCGAGCCGGTCGTGAGGTAGGTCCAGCACAGCACCACGCCCAGCAGGATCGCGGGGAGTACCAGCGCAGCGTCGGCGAACACGTCGGTCGCGCCGCCGAACAGGACGGCCACGATCAGCACGGCCGGGAGCGGCCCCCGCCAGCGCCACAGCGCGGGCAGCGCGAACCCGCGCAGCAGCAGCTCGCCGACCACGACCGGGATCACGCAGCGCGCCAGCGCGGAGGCCGCCAGGCCGGGGCCGACGCCGACCGCCTCGCGCAGCGGCAGGTCGAAGTCGCGCGCGAACGCGCTGCGGGGGTCGAGCTCGGGCGGGACGCCGGGCGCGAGGCCGAGCCCCGCCAGCGTGCCGGCCAGAAGCATCGCCCCGCCGGCGGTCAGCAGCGCGGCCCGGCGGGATATCGGCCGCAGCCCGAGCTGCGCCGGGCGCGGCGGGCGGGTCCGGGCGGCGAGCCACAGCACGACCGCCACCGTGCCGCCGCCCCCGAGCGCGGCCACGCCGAGGACGATCGCCGGCGTCGCGCCGTCGGCCCCGGCGGCGGCCCCCGCCAGCGCCGCCACGACCGTCGCGGCGGTGCCCACCAGCACGGCGCCCACCAGCGCCACGACGCCGGCCAGCGGCGGCCAGCCCGGCACCCCGGCGGGCAGGGTCATCCCCGGGCGCTGCCGGCGCCCGGCGCGCGCCGCGGCCGCGGCGGTCACGACCCCTCCAGGCGGAACGAGTCGACCACGGCGCCGGGGTCGAGCCCGCCGCCGTCGCGCTGCGGCGCGGCCGCCACGAGGACGAGGACGTCGCCGCCGGAGCGGAGCACGTCGAGGCTGTCCGAACGGACCTCGACGGGGTCGTTGCCCTGCCCGGGCGGGACGGTGGACTTCAGGCGCAGCGCTTGGTCGGCGCCGGCGAGGTCGACGCTGTCGTCGGAGTCGACCTTGGCGCCCAGCGCGTCCTTGACGACGACGCGACGCTGGTCGGCGAGGGACTCGAAGCGCCCGCCTGCGCCCGGCGTCACCGTCAGCACGATCTGCGCGTAGGGCGTCGTCGCGCGCTCGGGCGGCACGATCTGCACCTCGGTCGCGCCGGCCGGCGTGCGCCGCTGCTGCACCTGCCAGCCGCGCGGGTGGACGAAGCTGACCCCGTCGCCGCGGAACGTCGTGTAGCCGTCGGGCACCGCAGGCGGGCCCGAGCCGCCGCAGCCCGCCAACATGGCCCCGGCAACGAGGAGGGCGGCCGCCAGTGGCACGCACGACCTGCACGCGCTGGAGGAGGAAACCGCGCGCGGGCGCGGATTGAAAGCGCTGGAGGAGGAGACCGGCGGGTTCATGACGGCTGCTTGCACACGCGAGGCTCGAACGTACCCCCGGGCGGGCGGACCCAACCGTGGCGCCCGCTCTCGTTGGTGGAGGTGGAGGACCCGCCGGCGCCGAGGCCGACGCCGAGGCCCACCTTGACCTCGCCCTCGGTGTTGCTGCGGGTGATGTCGTAGGTGTCGACGGAGAGCGTGCCGTCGGAGTTGAGCCGTCCGATCAGGCCGGCCACCGCGGCCGGGTTGCCGCCCGACAGCAGGGCGCCCAGAGCGGCGTTCCGGTTGGCGGGATCCTTGAGATCGAGGTCGGCGGTGAACTCCACGCCCTTGCCCGCGGTCTCGCTGCTGCTGAACGAGAGCTTCTCGAGCTCCTTGGCGATCGCCTTCAGGTCGTTGCCCTTGGGCTCGACCGCGAACGTCGCGCCGCCCATCGCGTTCGCCGTGCCCTTGAGGATCAGGTGGTCGGGCCGGTAACCGTTCTGCGCGTCGAGCGTGACCGTCGCGGTGAACTTGGCGTCCACGCGGCCGGCCGCCCCCACGCCGAAGACCGCGTCGGTCAGAGACGCGTCGGCGTTGCCGCTCACCTCGACCGAGAACTCGACGTCGCCCTTGTTCGCGCCCGACGTGGTCACCTTGACCACCCCGGCCGCCTCCAGCAGCCCCTTGATCCCGGCGTCGTCGAGGCCGATGCCACCGCCCGCCGCGGCCTTGCCGCTGAGGAACGCCTGGGCCTCCACGTACGTCTCCTTCGGCGTCGGGAGGTCGCGGTCGTCGTCGACCCCGAGCTGGTCGAGCACCCAGTCGTCGAGGCCGCCGAGCGGGTTCTTCCAGCCGACGATCGGGATCTTGTCGTTGGAGTGCGACAGCGCGCGCACGATGCCGTCGAAGCCGCCGGTCGCCTGGACAGCCCGCTGGAAGGCGTCGGCCGACTTCTTGTCGGGGAACTCGAACACGCGCGCGCCGGCCAGCTTCGCGCCGGCGTCCGCGGACGCCGAGTAGTCGAGCCCGTACTTGCCGACCTTGCCCTTGGCGCCGGCGAACAGCTCACCCGCCACCTGCGAGTTGTCGAGCAGCGTGAAGCGCGAGCTGCCGTCGGAGAAGTCCTCGCGGATCAGCGTCGAGTCCTTGTCGACCTTCACCACCGCGACGAGGACGCTCGCGTTCGCCTTCTGGGTGGACTTGCCGGTGAGGCACTTCTCCGGCGTCTGCGCCTTGTCGAGCGAGCAGTCGCCGCCCGCGATCCGGCAGATGAGCGCCCGGATGTCGCGCTCGATCGTGGCGCCGATCGGGGACGCCACGAGGATCCCCACGATGGCCACGACCAGCAGCAGGACGCCCATGTACTCCGTCGTGGTCTGACCGTGGGCGTCACGCAGGCGTCGCACGCTCGGGACCCTAGGTGCCGCGCGCCAAGCCCCCCAGAGGCCCGAGGCCCATCTTTATGCCCGCCGAAGGTCCCAATTTCGAGTGGGACCTGCTCAGCAGACCAGGTGGTGCTCGATCATCTCCTCCGCGGCGGACTACGACCGGGCAAGCGGGGTGTCACGAGCGCCGGCGCGCCGGCTCAGTGGTTCCGGCTGGAAGTTCGGCGCATAACCCGGTGGATGCCGGCAGGCGCGGGCCGGCGCCGCCTGAATGCGTCGAACTTTCGGCCGGGGCCACTTAGGAGGCGACGGGCTCGACCGGGCCGCAGCCGAGCAGGTCGTGGACCAGCGTGTCCACGCGCTCCTCGAGCCAGCGCCCGGAGCCGACGAGGTGCT
>JBIOTP010000124.1:0-15018 GCA_044865965.1 Solirubrobacteraceae bacterium | reverse complement strand
GGCGCCCCGTTGGCCGCCAGCCAGCCGCCGGGCACGAGCAGCAGCAGCGCCGGGACCGCGAACGTCAGCGCCGCCGCCCGGCTCTTCTCGAGCACCCGCCGCAGGGACGCGGCCGCGACGCCGGCGGCGAGCAGTGCGAGGGCGCAGACGGCGATCAGCACGGCGACCATGGCGGGCACCGTAGCCCGCGTGGCGCAGGGCGTCCACGACGATGGGGTGGGGACCCTAGCGGCGGACGCCCTGCCGCAGCGCCCACTCGCGCGGGACCGCGTACGTGTAGGCATGCGGCGGGAGCGTCTGGTGGAACGCGGTGTCGAACACGGCGACGTGGGGGAGCCGCGGGAACGCGCGGCGCGCGACCTCGATCCCCGCCGCGTTGACCGGGTTGTGCAGCGGGGCGAGGACCGCGAGCCCGCGCAGCTCCTCCAGCACCGCGTCGTCGACCACGACGGGGGCCGAGAACCGCTCGCCGCCGTGGACGACCCGGTGCGCGACCGCGACGAGCCCGGCGTCGTCCAGCCGCGGGCCGGCGCGGGCGCAGACCTCCAGGACGGCCGCCAGCGCGGCCTCGTGGTCCGCCAGCGGCCGCTCGAGCGTCTCCTCGCCCTCCGGCCCGCGGTGCACGAGCCGGCTCTCGCGCGCGCCGATCCGCTCGGCCAGCCCCGACCCGAGCGCGCTGCCCGCGTCCACGTCGACCACCCGGTACGTCAGCGACGACGAGCCGCAGTCGACGACGAAGACCCGCCGGCTCATCCGTGGGCCTGGATCGCCGTGATGGCCACCGTCAGGCCCTGCAGCACGGGGCTGACGGCGACATGGATGCCGGGTGTCACGCCGGGCTAGTGATAACGGATCGACCCGGAGTGACCCGCAGCCGACCGCGAGCAACCTCCATACCAGTAGGCTGCCGCCGCACGGGACATGGCAGTCGACCTCGTCATCGACATCGAGAACACGCCCGGGGCGCTGGCGCGGGTCGCGGCGGCGATCAGCGATGCCGGCGTGAACATCGCCGCGGCGACGTGCGTCGGGGGCGGCGAGCGGGCCGAGCTCCACATCCTCGTCCCGCGCGCCGGCGCCGCGAGGCACTCGCTCGCGATCTCCCATCTCGCCGTCACCCGCGAGCGCGAGGTCGTCGTGGTCGATGTCGAGGATCGTCCCGGCGTCCTTGCCGATCTGACTCGCAAGATCGCCGCGGCCGGGGTCGATCTCGATCTGGTCTACGTCGCCACGCGCAATCGCGTGGTCTTCGGGTCGCCCGATCTCGCGGGGCTGCGGGCCGCGCTGGACTCGGCGAGCTGACGCGGGGGCTCGAGCGAGCCCCCGCGCCGCCGCAGCGTCACGCCGGGACTTGCTTGACGGACGCGATGAAGCCGCGGACGTCGGCCGCCGGCTCCGAGTACGCCGCGCCGAGGGTGTCCTCCATGGCGGTCATGTACTCCTCCGCCCAGGCCGGGAAGTCGTAGTCGATCCCGCGCAGGAACTCGAGCGTCGCGGCGAGGCGCATGTCCGCGATCGTGGGCGAGTCGCCGCCGATGAAGCGCTTGCCGTCGAGGAAGAACGCGCGGTAGACGTCGAGCGGCTCGGCGAGCGCGGCCTCGGCGTCCTTCTGGGCCTTGGCCTTCATCTCGTCGTCGGCCTCGGACGTGGCGACCTCGCCGGCGTACTGCGCGAAGCCGAGCGTCGGGTAGGTGGCGCGGGCGAGGAGCGGGTACAGCGTGCCGATCAGGTAGTACATCGCGTTGTCGTTCATCGCCCGCTCGCCCGGATCGGTCGGGTAGAAGCGGTCGAGCCCGTGCTTGTTGCACAGGTAGCCCATGATCGCGCAGCTCTCCCACATGGAGCCCCTGGGCAGGTCCGGGTCCTCGAGCATCGGCGTCAGATGCGCCGGGTCCTTCGCCAGGAACTCGGGGGTCGTCGTCTTGCCCCAGACGTCGACCTCCTCGAAGTCGAGGCCCGCGGCCCGCACGAAGATCCGGGCCGACAGGTTGTTCACGCTCGGCCTGAGGATGTTGAGCGTGTACTGCGCCATACGGTCCTCCTCTCTCTCCTCCGTTACGCCGTCTGCTTGTGGTACGGGTCCGCGGGCGACCGGTCGTCCGACAGCGACCGCCGCGAACGCCTGACGAGCTCCTCGAGCGCGTCCGCGAGGTGCTCCTGATCGATGTTGTAGTCCCCGCGCTCCACGCGGATCTTGTGCGCCTCGAGCAGGACATCCGCGTGGCTGAAGCCGAACGGCGGCTCGAAGCGGTACGACGCGAGCTCGATCAGCAGGCCGAGCGGATCCTGGAAGTAGATCGAGTCCATGAAGCCACGGTCCTTGACCCCGCTGTGGCGGATCTCGCGCTCGTCGAGCCGCTCCACCGTCTGCTTGAACGTGGCCTGGGAGACCGCGAACGCGACGTGGTGGACGCAGCCCGGGTCGGTCGGGGTGCGGCTCGGGTCGGGCACGCGGTCCTCGTTCGTGAAGATCGTGATCAGGCGCCCGTCGCCCGGATCGAAGTAGAGATGGCTCTCCGACTCGTTGTCCAGGTTCGGCTGCTCGAAGACGAACGGCATGCCGAGCACGCCCTCCCAGAAGTCGATCGACGTCCGCCGGTCGGCCCCGACGATCGTGATGTGGTGGAGACCCTGGGTCTGGAGCTTTCGCATCGGATTCCTAGTGCTCGACGAGTTTCGACTTGTATTCGCTGCGTTGCAAGGTCCCCCACGGCACGAGGTCGACGCGGGTCTGGACGACGAGCGCGTTGCGCAGCCGCTCGCGGATCCGGTCCGCGAGCGCGGCGTCGGCGCCGGCGCCGCGCGCGAGCTCGACGCTGACCGGCAGCGGCGGCTCCTGCTTGACGCCCGGCGCCGGCGGCCGCACGAGGATGTGGCCGCTCACATCGGGCGCGAAGCCGCTCACGACCTCGCGCACGGCGGCGGGGAAGACGTTCACGCCGCGGACGATCAGCATGTCGTCCGTGCGCCCGATGCAGCGCACGCGCGGGCCGGTGCGGCCGCACGGGCACGGGCTCGTCCGCACCCGCACGTGATCGCGCGTCCGGAAGCGCAGCAGCGGCGCGGCGCGGTGGCGCAGATGGGTCAGCACGAGCTCGCCGGACGCCCCGTCGTCCATCTCCAGGGCGGCCCCGCTCTCGGGATCGATCAGCTCGGCGTGGACGAAGCCGCGCGCGCCGAGGTGCATGCCGTCCTGCGCCTCGCACTCGCCCCACAGCGAGACGCCGATGTCGCCGATGCCCATCGCCTCGGTGACCCGGGCGCCCCAGCTCTCCTCGAGCTGCGCGCGGAACGCGGGCTCGCCGCCGCCGGGCTCGCCGGCCACGAGAACCCGCCGCACGCTCGAGCCGCGCAGGTCGTGGTGCTCGGCGAGGTGGGCGGCGTATGACGGCGTGAGGACCGCCGCCTCGGGCTCGAGCAGCTCGATGGCGCGGAGCAGCAGCTCGGTGTTCCCCGTGCCGACCGGGATGTGGCACAGGCCGATGCGCTCGAACGCGGCGAGCGCGGCGCCCGCGGCGAACGGCCCGGCGTTGTAGGTCGAGACGATCCGCTGGCCCTCGGCGATCCCCGCGGCCGCGTAGCTGCGGGCCGAGCCGGTGATCCAGTTGTCGAGGTCGCCCGCGGTGAGCGGGATGTAGCTCGGGGTGCCGGTCGTGCCGCTCGTGGAGTAGATCCGGACGATCTCGTCCGGCGTGGCGCACAGGTGCGCGCCGATCGGGTTCTCGGGCGTGCACGTCGCCCGCAGCTCCTGCTTGTCGGTCAGCGGCAGCTCGGAGATCTCCGCGAGGCCCCCGGCGTCGGCCGTGCCCAGCTTGTCCCGGTAGAAGGCGGAGCGGTCGAGCAGGTAGGCGATCTGCTCGCGGTAGCTCGCGTCGTCCTGGGCGAGCTGCTCCTCCCACGGCCGCGTCTCGATCAGCGCCGGTATTCGATCGCCTCCTCGGCCCTGCCGGCCATGAGGAAGCCGATCGGATTCTGCTGCTCCTCGGCGAGGTGGGCGAGCAGCCCGGCGGTGCGCGCGAGGATCGGGATCGCCTTCACGGCGCTCGACGGGAAGCCGAGGTCGAGCATCACCGCCGCGCTCGGCATGGCGACGTTCATCGTGAGCGGCCGCCCCCACGCATTCGCGGCTGCGTCCCGGAAGCAGCGCGCGAGCAGGACGTGGGGCCCGCTCGCACCCCGCTCGCCGGCGAGCTCGAGGATCCGCTCGGCGCGCGGGTCGAGCGGGTTGTGGATCGGGTGGCCGAAGCCCGGGAGCCTGCCGCCGGCCGCGCGGATCTCCCGCGCCGCGTCGTCGGCGACCTGTTGCGGCGCGCGGCCGGCGGCCACCTTCTCCTGCGCCGCCTCCAGCAGGCGGGCGCACTCCTCGGACGTGCCGAGGATCACCGGCCCGGCGCCGAGGATGCCCGCCGCGACGGCGCCCTGCAGCGAGCCCGGGTCGGCCGCGAGCGTCATCCGCGCCGCGACGTTGGTGGGCATCATCCCGTGCTCGGCGATCGCGACCAGCAGCAGGTCGAGGAAGAAGGCCTGCTCGGGGGTCGCCTCCTCGCCCGTGAGCAGCAGGTGGAAGTACTCGGTGAAGCTCAGCCTGCCCATGAGGTCGCCGGTGAGGTCGCGCCCGCGGACCTCGACGCGGTCGGGATGGGCCTGGCAGATGTGGCTGACCGGGTTGGCGGCCTTACCGATCTGCATCCCGGGCGACGCTACCACCCGGCCGGTGCTCGATCATGTCGCCTCGACCGTGACCGGCCTCAGCGTCGCGGCGAAGCTTCCGAGACCCTCGATCCGGTCGCCGCGCTCAGCGCGGGCGCGTGCGGCCCAGCCCGGGCAGCCGAGCTCGTCGAACGCGGCTGGGAAGCATCAGGCCGCTCACGGAGGAGGAGATGCCGGAGCTGGGGGTGACGCCTGCCGAGGCGTCGAGGGCCGCCTACGGAACCTATGGGTGCCGCCCGGTATTCGACAGAGATCACAAGTACCGCGTCGACCCGGCGGTGCTGGTCACAAGCACCATGTCGAGTGAGTTCTGCTGGAACAAGGTGTCGCACAAGGCGAGCCTGCCCGGCCCAGGTCAAGGCTACGATCACCCGACATTTCGATCTCGGGACGTGCGTCTCGGCCCCTGAAGTCGGCGAGACGTGCGCCGTCGTAAAGCCGATGTATCACGCGATCTACGGTCACTATGACGGAACCGCCGGCGCTCGCCTCGCGCCGCGATGGTCGCTTCGGTTGATGTTCAAGGGCAGTGCCCCCCGCTCATGGCCGCCAGGCGTTAGTGTGGCGCCATGGCGCGCCGAGCCCGCGTGGCGTTGGGGGTCGCGATCGCCCTGGCGCTTGCCGTTCCGGCGCCGGCGGCCGCGAGGCTCACGTCGTACACGCTGCGCTTCGGGCCGGTGCCAATGGGCGACTTCAACGTGACGCTGCCACGAGGGGTCGCCAGGGCGCCGGGCCGCGACGGCTACATCGTGAGGATGCACGCCCGGTTGGTCGACGGGCGCGGGCGGCGGGTGACGATCCGCGACGTGATGCTCCACCACGTGGTCATCTCGCGCAAGCGGACGGCCGGCGCGCGGCACGAGTGCGGCGGCGGGGCCGAGGAGGTCTTCTACGGCACCGGCGAGGAGAACCAGACGCTGCGGCTGCCGCCGGGCTACGGCTACCGGATCACGCGGCGCGACCGCTGGCGGATGAAGGCGATGCTGATGAGCCACAGCCGGCGCTCGCTGAACGTGTACGTGCAATACCGGGTGACGGTGGCGAGCGGCGTGCGGCTGACGCCGGTGCACCCGTTCTGGCTGCGCGCGATGGGATGCGAGCGCAAGGTCGCCTACCCGATCCAGGGCGGCGGAGCGCTCGGATCGACCGATCTGCGCAGCTTCGCCTGGCGCGTCCCCTACAGCGGGCGCATTGTGGCGGCGGGCGGCCACCTGCACGGCGGCGCCAAGGACATGTGGCTCTCGCAGCCGCGCTGTGGCGACCGTCGGCTGCTCGACACCCGCCCGCTGTACGGCATGCCGGACAACCTCTACTACCGGGCGCTGCCGATCCTGCACGAGCCGGGGCCGGTCGACACGCAGTACTTCCTCTCGCGGACCGGCATCCCGGTGGTGCGCGGGGAGACCGTGCGGCTCAGCGCCGCCTATGACGCCGAGCACCCGCGCTGGGCGGTGATGGCCACGATGCACGTCTACATCGCCGCCGACCGCCGCGTCTCGCAACGCTGCTCAGCGCTGCCCGCCGACCGCCGCGAGCGGCGCAAGTACCGGCGCGTGCGGCTCGACCCGCCGTGGGTGCCGGTTCCGCTGACCGGCCTCGACGGGGCGGGGCGCACCTTCACGATCACGCGGCCGCCGTGGCCGCTGCGGCCGCTGGGCCCCGGCGCGGTGATCGACGTCGGCGACGACGGGTTCGACCCGCCGCACATCTCGCTCCCCGCCGGCGCGCCGGTCACCTGGCGGTTCGTCAACGGGCTGCACAACGTCAGGCTCGCCAACGGCCCGAGCCTGGTCGGCACGCAGTCCCGCCGCGGCGGCCGCTCCGAGCCGGCCGTGTTCGCGACCCCGGGCCACTACGAGCTGTTCTGCTCGCTGCACCCGATCACCATGCACGAGGTCGTCGAGGTCCTTCCCGCTGCGGGCTCGGCGGCGTTGCCCGCCCGCGCCGGCGGGGCGGACGCCTATGACGAGCTCGGGTAGACCCGGCCGCTACACCGGCGCGGCCCGTTCCGCGCCGGTGGGCTCGAGCTCGTCGTGCAGGTGCCCGGCGACGCCGCGGTCCGGACGCGCCAGCACGAAGTAGAGCGCGCCGGCGAGCGCGATGACCACCATCACGGTCAGCGTGATCCAGTCGAGGTTGAAGAACGCGCGCGGGCTGCTAGCCCGGTGGGCACGACGATGTTGAGCAGCATCAGGCCGAGGTAGGCCGCGGTCACGATCGACACAGTCCAGCCCCAGCGCCCGAGCCGGAAGCTGCCCTCGGGGATCCAGCCGCGGGCGCGTGCGACGATCGCGGCGATCACGGTGAGCAGGAATGAGAGGTAGATGCCGCTCACGCCGAACGACACCAGCGAGACCAGGACGTTGGTGTTGGCGGGATAGGTGATGAAGCCGATGTCGATGTTCTTCTTCGGCGAGGCGAACACGAGCAGGACGAACAGGACCGTGACGAACGCGCCGGAGATCAACGCGTTGCGACGTAGACGCCGAACTGGGCGATCCGGCCCATGACCTTGGCCCCGGTGATGTTCAGCGTCGTCTGGATCGCCAGGAGGATGAGCGTGATGATGAGGATCGTCGAGTGCGTGGCCGGGTCGAGGTTCCAGCCGAACCAGTTGCGTGTGAGGGCGGCGACGTATGTGACGACGCCGGTATCCACCGCGGCCACCGTGACCAGCAGGGCGATGCCGTAGAACAAGCCGACGAACCAGCCGTAGCTGGGGCCGACCGAGAACTTGCCACAGATACGCGGGCCCGCCCGTGCCCACCCCGAGCACGAACAGCGAGTAGATGCCGACCATCGGTGAGAGATAGGTGAACGCGACGGCGAAGTTCGCGAACAGGCCCAGCACACGGCTCAGTTGCGGGCTGGTAGCCGAAGTTCGCCAGGCGCGCGTCGTCTTCTATGCAGGCGTGCTCGACGCCGTAGCGGTTCCCATCCCGACCCTCCTCAGGAGATGAACGCCGACATCCTATGGTCTGCTACCGGCGGATGGTGACCTCCGTGCCCAGCGGCGCGCGGCGCACCAGCGTGCGCAGCGGGCGATCGGGGAGCCGGACGCAGCCGGCGGAGGACGCGGTCCCGATGCTCCCGGGGCTGTCGGTGCCGTGGAGCGCCAGGCGGTTGCCCCCGGTCCAGCCCGCCGGCGGGTGCGGCTGCACGCCCGAGAGCGCGAGGATGCAGCAGCCGTACGCCGACCCGTAGCGGCTGCCGGCGAGCTTGTCGGTGACGCTGAAGCGGCCGGTCGGGGTGGCCGAGGTGGGGCGGCCGACCGCGACCGCGGTGCGCATGAGCGTCCGGGTGCCGTGGCGCAGCTCGAGGCGGCGGTCCGACAGGGAGACGACGATCCGATAGCGGGTCGCCCGCAGGCGGAGGGCCGCGGAGCGCCTGATCCAGGCGCGCCGGTTCGCGCCTGGAGCCGGCGTGCCGATCGCGAGCCAGCGGCCGCGGCGGGCGAGCACGGCGAGGCGGGTGGGCGACCCGAACGGCGTTCGAGCGCCGATGCGCAGGAGCCGGCGGCCGTGGGGGCGCGCGTGAGCGGTAACCGCGTGGCCCGGCTCGACCTCGGCGATCAGCGTTGTGGATTGGTCTTGGGGCTCGTCGCCTGCGGAGGCGGCGATCAGCGGTGTCGCTTGGTCCTCGGGCTCGCCCCCGCCGGAGGCGGCCGCGGCGGCGCCGGCGGGCTCGACCGTTCCCGCGCAGCGCGCCGCGACCGCGACGATCGCGGCGACGGCAGCCAGGGGGCGGGCACGCAGCTGGACGCCCTGCGGATCGCGACGCATGCGTCCAATCCTGCCCATTCCGGGCCGCGGCTGACGTCGAGCTGCCCGGCGACGACCACCTCTGGTGGCCAGGATCGCCCTGAACGGTCCCGCGGGCCCGATCGAGGTCGCCGCGCTGAGCGCCGCCGACCGCGAGCACGGGTCCAGGCCCCACGCCTCGCATGCGGGTAGTGGCCCCAACCGGTCGTAGGGTGGCGCCGGCTCCGGCGCGCGGTTAGGGTCGCGCGAGCGATGGCGCCGCAGGCCGAACATGCCAGAGAGCCGTCGGCCGTCCAGGCCGCGCCGGAGGCGCCGGCCGCCGCGCCCGCCGCGGCGGCGCTCGCGAACGGCCCCATGACCCCGTCTGCGGTGCTCGAGCTGCAGCGGACGGCCGGCAACGCGGCGGTGCAGCGCTACCTCGCCCGCCAGCCGACGGCGCCGCCGGCCCCGCCGCCCGCCGCCGCCTCGCCGGTGGAGACCGCGGTGTTGAAGATCCTCGCCTCCGGCAATCGCGATGAGGTCTTCAAGACCTGCATGGCGGCGGGAAGGCAGTGGGAGGCGGCGGTGAAGGCGTTCGAGGCCGCGCACGACCCGGCGCCCACGCTGGCGCTCGCCGCCAGCCGCACGCTGGGCGCCGCAGACGGCGCGCGCGCCTGGGCCTACCTCAGGCACGGGGCGCTGCGCCTGGCCGACAAGCTCTTCATCGCCGGCATCGGCGCCGGCACGGACGAGGAGACGATCTGGCGCCTGCTGCCGGCGGTCCGGGCGAGCTTCACGCAGACCGAGCAGGACTTCGCCGACTCCTACAGCAAGCAGGACCGCGACTCCTACGGGCCGTACTACACCGGCACGGGGAAGCTGCTCGACGGCACGCCGAGCATGATCGCCGACTTCCTCGACGACGAGTTCGACTTCACCGACCTCGACAAGTCGATGGCGCTGCTGACGTTCGGGCGCGTCCGCCCGGTCGACGAGCTGTACATCGCGATCCACTCTCCGCACGTGCTCGCGGCGACCGTCATCGCCGCCCTCGAGAAGGCGGCCCGCGAGGGCGCGGTCAAGGGCGCGCTGGAGCAGCACTACAAGGAGACCTACAAGGAGGAGCTCAAGCCGAGGCTGCAGGTGGAGCTCGCCGGCGACGACCTCAAGCGCGCGCAGCTGATCCTCGAGGGCGACTTCACGGTGCGGTCGCGCATCAAGATCGCCTGCGAGGGCCTCGGCACCGACGAGGACGAGATCTTCAAGGCCCTGAGCGAGGCCGGCGACGCGGAGCTCGAACCCCTGCGCAAGGAGTGGAGCGAGGGCGGCGAGATCAAGAGGCTGATCACCGACGAGCTCGGCGGCAGCGACCTCAAGCGCTTCACGGCGGTGATGGAGGGCGGCACGTCGATGAAGGGCCGGCTCGCCCAGTTCGGCGTGGACGTCGACGACATCCAGGGCGTCATCAAGGCCGCGCTCGAGCGAGCCGAGGTCGAGAAGGCGTTCCGCGAGGAGTTCCAGCAGCCGGACAGCGAGTTCCGCAAGGCGTTCACGAGCGACAACCGGATCGGCGCGGCGATCGGCTGGGGACAGCAGCTGCTCAGCGCGGACCCGAAGGTCAAGCTGAGCCTCGCCGCGGAGCTGGCGTCGGAGGGCGGCGTCCACCGCATCCTGGTCGAGTCGATCACCACCGACGCGCTGCGCAAGCGGGTGACCGACGACGGCCAGCTGATGGGGCGGCTGAAGGGCATGGACGGCTGGATGAAGTACGAGGCCCTGCTGGCGCCGCGCGAGGACCTCGCGGCGCGGTCGGAGTGGATGAAGGGGAAGTTCAAGCGCGAGGCCGGCCTGTGGGGGGACACGAAGCCCGCCCAGGCCTACGAGGACGAGATGCGCGAGCTGGACGCCTCGCTCAAGACCGCCAAGGATCCGCACAACCTCACGCCCGACGAGCGCGCCCAGGTCGGCCCGCACGCCGCGGCGGCCGAGGCGAGCCTCGACGACTTCATCCGGGTCCGCGACGAGTTCGACCAGCTGGCGATCCAGGTGGTCGGCATGGCCGCGGGCCTGCTGGCCACGCTGCTGACCGGCGGGGCGGCCGGACCCGTGACCGCGGCGCTGCTGGCCCGCGTCGCGCTAGCCCAGGCCTGCGCGAGCGCGGCCGCCGTGTGGGCGGTCAAGCAGGAGCGCACGACCGGCGGCGAGGCGGCCCGCGCCTTCGCCGTGGGCGCCGTCTCGGGCGCCACCCAGACCCTGGCCGCCGCGCCGGTCGCGCGGCTGCTGGGAGGCTCGGTGGCGGGGAAGGCGCTCGGCGACGAGGCCGCGCAGGTCGCCCAGCAGGTGGCCGGCAAGGAGTTCCAGAGCGTCGGCTCCAAGGCCCTGCAGGCGGCGCTCGAGAGCGCGGCGGGCGGTGCCGCGGGCACGGCGGTGGACGCCGGCAGCCGTGCCGAGACGTGGAAGGGCGGCTTCGTCTCCGGCCTGGGGAAGCTGTTCGCCGAGGTCGCGCAGGGCGCCGCGATCGCCGGCGGCATGGGCGGCGCGATCGAGGGGATCAAGGGCGGCCTGTTCAGCGGCCGCGCCCCGGCCGCCGGCGCGACGCCGGAGGTCCCGCCCGTGCCCTCCCGCCTGGAGCGCGTGCACGTCGAGCGGGCGCGGGTGATGCTGGAGACCGAGGGGATGCCGCACGCCAAGTGGACGGAGGTCCTCGCCGGCATGGGCGAGCACGCCCCGATCGCCAAGGAGGCGTTCGCGGCCGCGCGGCACGAGATGCTCGAGGCCGCGGTGGCGCGGTTGCAGCCCGAGCTCCAGGCCCTCGGCGTGAAGGCGCTCGTGCCGCCGCGGGCCGGGTTCGACGTCCACGTGGAGGTGCTCGTCGTGCCGGAGGGGCCGGCCGCCGCCAAGGGCGGCGCGCCCGCCGACACCGCCAACGTCCACCAGGCGCTGGAGCGCCTGCGGGCGGAGCTGGGGGAGGGCTTCGAGGGCCGGACCGGGACCCGGCTGCGCGAGGGCGTCGCCGGGGAGGCCGTCGGCGGCGTGAAGGGCGCCTCGACGTACGAGATGACCACCACGCCGATGACGCAGGCCGACCTCGACGCGCGGGTGCTCTCCGACGTGGTGAAGGGCGACGTGCCCTTCATGGTCAAGGGCACGACCGTCAAGGCCGGCGCCGGGGGCGCGCTCACGCTGACGGTGCCGCCCGGCAAGACCGTGCGCGTGAAGGTCGTGACCACCGAGGGCTCCAAGCTGCCGGGCGCGGCGCACACGGGACCGGGGGGCGTGAGCGACGCGGGGCCGGGCCGCATCAGCCTCAAGCAGGCCCCGGACGGCTCCTGGGACGCCGTCGTCCACGTCGACGAGAAGCTGCACCCCGACAACATCCGCTACGTCGTCGGCCACGAGCTGGACGAGATCTCCGGGATCGTGAACAAGAGCGCGACGGCCCCGGGCGGCCCGCTCACGCAGGCGCAGATCGAGGGCGAGATGCAGGCGGGGATCTTCACCCGCGATCCGGCGGCCAACGCGGCGCCGACCGCCCACGACCACGCCGCCGCGACCGAGCTGTTCGACATGTGGCGGCGGTGCGAGCAGGCCAAGAAGGCCGGCCCGGCCGGGGCGGCCGAGGTGGCGATGATCGAGCGCCAGATGGCCCGCCACGTGGACACGATGGCCATCAACGACCCGAACAACGCCAACCAGAAGAACTACCTGCTCCAGCAGCACGGCGACAAGACGACGGACTGGCGGCACTTCGTCGACGAGCTGAACGCCAAGGGCTCGGCCGCCTTCTTCCACGGCGCCCTGCAGGCGAGCGGGGCGCTGAGCGGGAGCTCCTACATCAAGCCGGGCGCGCTCGCGCACCTGATCTTCGTCGGCCCGCAGCCGGGCCCGGGGCAGTTCGCCGCGAAGGGCCTCAGCGGCGGCCACGACGACTCCCAGCTACTCCACTTCGTCGACAACTCGGAGCTCGGGTACGCGGTCGTCAAGGACGGGACGAAGTCCGCCGGCGGGAACGAGTACTACCGCTACTGGCAGTACATGTGGAACGACCCCAAGAACCCCGCGCCCAAGAAGGGCAGCGCCGGCTACCCGACCAGCGCCGCCGCCGCGCCCCCGCCCGGGTGGGTCAAGGCCGGGCCGCCGAAGACGACGGTCAAGGACCTGACCGCGTTCCTCGGCGACGTCGACAAGAAGCTCAACGACCTGCTCAAGGGCCGCCCGCTGGCGGTGAGCGAGACGATCACCGGCACGACCGACGGCGGCGTCCCGTTCAAGGTGCGGGTCAACGACGGCCAGATCGCCACGGTGTTCCCGGACTTCCCGTCATGGTGACGGCGTCTGCAGACGGGCTCGAGCTGCCGGTCCGCTGGGCCGCCGACGGCCCCTGGCTGGAGAGTGACGGCGACGCGGCGCCGCTGGCCGGGGCCGCCAACCACTGGCTGCGAGGGCCGCTGGAGGCGCACCTGGACGCGCTGCGCCGCGGCGAGGAGGTCGACGACGACGGCCACTACGCCCGCCGGCCGGGCGAGCTGGACGACGTCGAGGGCGAGGGCGCGCGCTGGCGGCGGCTCGCCGGCTCCGAGGTGGGCGACGACGCCTACCTCGTCGGCCTCGACTACGCACCCGGCGAGCTGCTCGTCCCGCGCGGCGCGCTGATCTCGCTGCTCGAGCGCCTCGCGGCGCTGCGCGACGGCGGCCGGCCGCTGGCCGCCGGCGAGGTGCGCTCGCTCGAGGAGCAGGCGCGCGGGCTCGACGAGCTCACGCTGAGCGCCGCGACGCCCGAGGACGCGGCGCGCGCGCACATCCGGCGCGGCCTGTTCCTGGAGGCGCTCACCGAGGCGGGCCTGCTCTCCGGGATCTCGCCCGAGACGCGGGCGCAGCTGGACCGCGCGGGCGCCGGGCGCCTGCTGGGCTACGTCGACGCCGCCGCCGAGCGGGCGCGCTACGCGCGCTCGGAGGCGCGGCGCGCCGTGGCCGAGCACGTCGGCGACACGCCGGCCGTCTCGCTGGACTGGTGGCGGCTGCGCTCGCCGGCGCCGCCCGGCGCCGACCCCTTGCAATGGCTCGCGCGCTGGGAGGCGATCTTCTCGTCCGAGGAGCCCGGCGACGGCCCGGAGGGCGCGATCCTCATCCGCGAGGACGGCCGCTGGCACCGGGTGGAGTGGCGCCGCGACGACGGCGGGCGGCCGCTGCTGCTGCGGGTCGAGCCGATGGACTAGGCCGAAGTATTAGGTCTTTGGGGCGGGCCGCGCGGCGGGCCCGGCGAACTGCTTGCAGGTGAAGGGGAGCCCGCGCGGCGTGATCGTTTTGGCGCCGAGCCACTCCGGTCTCCCCCTCACCTTGCCCGAAGTTCGCCCGCCCCGCCGCACGGCCCGGCAAACCTAGAACGCGTGCTCCCCCGCTCCGCCGCGAACCGCTATCCCTCACCGCCGGCCGAGGTAACTTCGGACTACGCGAGCGCCGCGAGCCGGCGGTCGGCGCCCGGGCCCGCTCGTCCGGTCCGGCCGTCGCGAGCAGGTCGGCCAGGTCCGGGCGCGGACCTCGAACGCGGGCGCGCCGGCCGTGGAGCAGACCGTGAGGACGTCCTCGAGGTGCACGACGGCCTGCTCCGCGTCACCGCGGGCGGCGGCGAGCATCCCCAGCGAGCGCGCCACGGGACCGTCGCCGGCGGCGTACCCGATCTGGACCCAACGGGACGCGAACGGGGCCAGCGCCTCATAGAGCTCCTCGGCCGGGCCGGCGGCGGACAGCGCGGCGCTCCCCACGCTCAGCAGCCACATCGCGGTGAGCCAGAAGAAGTCCCGCGGGATGGCGGGCAGGCCGTCCACGAGGCGCTCGAGCTCCGCGCGGGCGCGGCGCTCGTCGCCCGCCGCGAGGTGGACCAGCGGCAGCGCCGCCCGCCAGGCCGCGAGCGCCGGGTAGCGCTCCACAGCCTCCGTGACGGCCGGGAGCAGCTCGTGGACGCGGCCCTGCGCGCGCCGGATCACGAACAGCTGGGCCGCGAGGACGCTCTCGGCGTCGCGCGTCTCGAGCCGTCTGCGCAGCTCGAAGGACTCGAGCGCGAGGCGCTCGGCCTCGGCGAGGCGCCCGTCGATCTGGGCGAAGGTGCACGACCGGCCGACGACGAAGTGCGCGAAAAAGCGGCTCGCGGAGGGTGCGCGCGAGCGCGTCCAGCCGCTCCAGGTCCTGCCTGGCTCCCACCAGCGCGCCGAGCGTGAGACGGTCGTAGATGCGCCCCTGGAGCATCTGCATCTCCAGGCGCGGGTCGCCGGTGCGGTCGGCGAGGTCGAGGATCTGCCGGCCGACCCTCATCCGCTCGCCCAGATGGGCGGGGTGCAGGAGCGAGACGTGGCGCCCGGCGAGCGTCGCCGCGAGCACGAGGTCGTCGCCGAGCGGGCGGGCGAGGGCGACCGCCTCGCGCGCGAGCCGGATCGACGCCTCGATCTCGCCGGCGAAGGTCGCCGCGGCGAGCGTGGATCGCCGCCGGCGGATCATCGTGCGATTGACGGCTCCGTCAGCCGGGGTCGTTCGCGTCCAGGCGAGCGCTCGACGCATCTGGGCGGGGAGCGCC
>JBIOTP010000123.1:0-5136 GCA_044865965.1 Solirubrobacteraceae bacterium | reverse complement strand
GCGCGAGCTCCGCGCCGTCGCCGAGCACGACCACGGCACGCGCGAGCGGCGTCGCCGGCGCCGGCAGCCGGCGCAGCCGCGCCAGCGCCGCGCGGCTGACGGTGCGCGAGGTCTGGCGGGCGACGAGGCCGGCGTTCTCGGCGCTCGGCGCGACCTCGCCCACCGCCAGCTCGCGGGCGAGCTCGCTGAGCAGGAACGGGTTGCCGCCGGTGACCGCGCGGCAGGCGGCGGCGAACTCGGACGCGCCCGGGCCGAGCCAGCGCTCGACCACGCGCGCGACGGCCGCCGCGCTGAGGCCGGCGGGGTGCAGGACCTCGACGTCGGGGTTGGCGGCGAGCACGTCCAGCACAACGCACTGGACGTCGCCGGCCTCCGATAGCCGGGCGCCGCCGATGACGGCGACCGGGAGGCCGTCGAGCCGCTGGGCCAGGTAGGCGAGCCAGCGCAGCGACGGCATGTCGGCCCACTGCAGGTCGTCGACGAGCACCAGCAGCGGCTCGCGCGCGGCGAGGTTTGCCGTCAGCCAATAGAGCCCGTGCAGCGCGGCCGGCCCGTCCGCGGCCGCGCCGCCGGCGGGCGCCGCGAGCACGGGCTCGGCAAGCGCCGCCGCGCCCTCCAGCAGCGCGGGCTCGGCCAGCGCCGGCTCGAGCAGCTGGCGCGCGATCGCGAACGGGAAGTCGCGCTCGAGCCCCGACGCGCGCGCGGCGAGCACGCGCATGCCCTCGCCGGCCGCCGCCCGCGCACAGCCCAGCAGCCGCGTCTTGCCGATGCCCGGCGGACCCTCGACCAGCAGCCCGGCGCCGGTGCCGGCGCGCGCCGCGTCCAGCACGCGCCCGACCGCCGCCAGCTCGCGGTCGCGCTCCTCGAGCGGGGCGTCGAAGATCGCGGTCACGGGCGCAGCCTATGCGCGGGCCACGATGTCTGGCGAACTTAAAGGGGGTTCTCCTCGGGGGTCCCCCGGTGTCGCGCGCGCCCGCGCGCCGCAGACTGCGCCCATGACCACCATCGATTCCGGCGCCGCGCACGCCCGACGGCGCGCTCGCGCTCGTCAACCTGCCGCTGGACCTGGAGGATCTGCTGGCGGCGTGAGCTCGACGACCACGGTGCGGGCCTCCGCGCGCTCGTCCAGCTCGACCACGGCGGCCCCGCCGTCGTGGCGCACCTCCACCTCCACCCGAGCGTGCGGCGGCGCGAACGCGCCCTCGCGCGCCGACAGCCGGACCGTGACCGCATCCGAAGCGGCCTCGCACGCGACCATCCGCCGCGCCGCGTCGCCGTAGCCCTCCCCCGCGTCGAAGAACAGCGCGCGCTCGACCGCGGGCGCGCCGGGCGCGGCGAAGACGCGCAGCGTCAGCGGGTCGGGGGCGCCGTCGGCGATGTGCTCGCGCTCCGGCCACAGCGGGATCGCGGCGTTCGCCCGCGCGTACAGCGCCGGCCGGCCGAGCGGCGCGTGCGCGAGCACGTGCGCGGGCCCGTCGACGCGCTCCCCGGTCCACCACTGCATCCACGTCCCCGCCGGCAGGTACACGTGCCGGTGCTCGAGGCCGGGGCGCGTGATCGGCGCCACCAGCAGCGCGTCGCCGAGCAGGAACTCGTCGTCGGCGGCGTAGGTCGTCTCGTCGGCGGGATGCTCGAACAGCAGCGGGCGCAGGACCGGCGCGCCGGTGCGCACCGCCTCGTCGAAGAGCCCGTAGAGGTACGGCAGCAGCCGCATCCGCAGCCGCAGCATGTCGCGGCAGACGGTCTCCCACGGCTCGCCGAACGCCCACGGCTCCTGCGCCGCCGTCCCCATCGCCGAGTGGTTGCGGCAGAACGGCTGGAAGATCCCGAACTCGGTCCAGCGCGCCAGCAGCTCGCCGTGCGCGTCGCCGAAGAAGCCGCCGACGTCGACCCCGCAGAACGCGACGCCCGACAGCCCGAGGTTCTGGAGCTGGGGCATGCTCATCCACAGGTGCTCCCACCAGGACGAGTTGTCGCCCGTCCACTGCAGCGCGTGGCGCTGGAGCCCCGCGTAGCCGGCGCGGGTGATCACGAACGGCCGGCGCTCCGGCCGCAGCCGCGCGATTCCCTCGCGCGCGGCGCGCGCCATCAGCGAGCCGTAGAGGTTGTGGACCTGCGCGTGCAGCCGCGTCTCGCCGCCGCCCGGGTGCACGACGTCGCCGGGCATCGTCGCCCCCTGGGGGACGAACAGCGCCGGCTCGTTCATGTCGCACCAGACGCCGGCCACGCCCGCGTCGAGCAGGCGGGCGTGCTTGTCGCCCCACCACTCGCGCGTCGCCGGGTTGGTGAAGTCCGGGAACGCGCAGATCCCGGGCCACACCGCGTTGAGGTACTGATCGCCGCTGGGCGCGCGGCAGTACAGGTCGCGCTCACGGCCCTCGACGTAGACGTCGTAGCGCTCATCGACCTTCACGCCGGGGTCGACGATCGTCACGACGCGGAAGCCGTCGGCCTCGAGCTCGGCGATCAGTCCCGCGGGGTCCGGGAACCGCTCGCGGTCCCACGTGAACACGCGGTAGCCGTCCATGTGGTCGATGTCGAGGTAGAGCACGTCGCACGGGATCGAGCGCTCGCGGAAGCCGCGCGCGATCGCGCGCACCTCGTCGGCCGACATGTAGCTCCAGCGCGATTGCTGGTTGCCGAGCGCCCACAGCGGCGGCATCCCGATCCGCCCCGTCAGCTCCGTGTAGCGCGCGAGCACGCGGCGCGGCGACGGCCCGGCGAACACGTAGTAGACGAGGTCGCCGCCCGCCGCCTCGTAGGTGACGAGCCCGGGATCGCCCTTTGCGATGTCGATCTCCACGCGGTGGCTGTTGTCGAAGAGCAGCCCGCGCGCGATCCCGGCCTGCAGCGACAGCGTGAACGGGATCGACGTGTAGAGGTTGTTCAGCGAGGCCGTGTGGCCCATCGGCGGATCGACGTTCCAGAAGACCTGGTGCGAGCCGGTCTTCTCGAGCCCGCTCGTGCGCTCGCCGCAGCCGAAGAAGCGCTCGCCGGCGCCGCGCGCCTTGGTCAGCCGGACGGGCGGCCCGACGAGGTCCTCGGTCGCGTTCGGCACGGGGCCGCGCGCCATCGGCTCCGCGTCGGCCGCGAACGTGCGCCCGGCCGCGTCGGAGAACGAGATCGTCAGCGGGTCGAGGGAGATGTGCGCGGTGGCCTCGGCGGTGGCGATCGCCGTGTCGCTCACGTCCGCGGCAACCGCCGGCCACTGCTCGCGCGCCACCGCCTCGGAGCGGTACGACGGCGGGCGCCCCGAGCCGAACAGGCCGACCCGGAAGAGGTCACCGGCGAGCGCCGTGACCTCGACCGTCGCGTCGCCCGCGTACAGGCGCACGGACGCGAGCCCGCGGTCGGCGACCACCGCCCCGCCGATCGGGCGCAAGCGCATCCCGGGAACCTACCCATCCGCGACGACGCGCTCGGCCTCGGCCGCGGCGCGGTCCACGAGCTGTGCGACCTCGGCGGCGCCCTGGCGCCAGCGTCCCAGCACGTAGGCGGCGACGATGTCCGGGTCGGTCGAGTCGGGGCGCCCGACGCCGACGCGCACGCGGTGGAAGTCGGGAGCGCCGAGCTCGCGCCGCAGCGACTTCAGCCCGTTGTGACCGGCCAGGCCGCCGCCGAGCCGGACGCGGATCTCGCCGAACGGCAGGTCGATCTCGTCGTGCACGACGAGCACCCGGTCGAGGTCGAGGCGGTAGGCGCCGCGCGCCGGGCCGACGGAGCGGCCGGCCTCGTTCATGAACGTCTGCGGCTTGAGCAGCGCGACGCGCGAGCCGCCCGGTCCCGTGCGGCCCTCCCACAGCTCGCCCGCGTACTTCTTCTTCGGCTTGCCGAGGTCCCACCGCCGCGCGAGCGCGTCGGCGACCTTGAAGCCGACGTTGTGCGGGGACTCCGCGTACGCGGGCCCCGGGTTGCCGAGCCCGACGACCAGCCAGTCGACGGGTGAGGAGGAGAAGAGCTTCAGGACTCTTCGGCCGGCTGCTCGCCCTCGGCGGCGGCCTCGCCCTCGGCCTCACCCTCGGCCGGCTCGGCGCCCTCCTCGCCCTCGCCCACGACCTCGGTCTCGGTCTCGATCTCCTCCACGACCGGCTCGACGGTCGGCGGGGTGATCGTGGCGACGACGGTCTCCTCGAGGTCGTCGAGGAACGTGACGCCCTTCGGCGCCGGGATCGCCGACAGCGTGAGCGTGGCGTTCATCTCGAGGCCCGAGGCGTCGTGCACGATCGAGTCCGGGATGTCGCCGGGCAGCGCCTCGATGTTGACCTCGCGCGTCTCCTGCGTGAGCACGCCGCCCTCGACGACGCCGGGCGCCTCCTCGGCCCCGGTGAGCTCGATGACGACGGTCGTGTGGATCGCCTGGTCCATGCGCACGCGCAGCAGGTCGACGTGCACGGCCTCCCCGCGCACGGGATGGCGCTGGACGTCCTTGACGAGCACCGGCGTGCCCTTGCCGCCGTCGAGCGAGACCTCGAGGATCGCGCCGGAGTGCGCGAGCGTGTTGCGCAGGATGCGGGCGTCGACGGAGAAGTGCTCGGGCGCCGAGTCGCCGCCGTAGATCACGCCGGGGACGAGCCCCTCGCGGCGCAGACGGCGCGCGGAGCGCGAGCCCTCGGGGCCGCGCGCGGTCAGGGAGAGCGTGGAGTCAGCCATGATGAGGAGCCGCCGCCGGGAAGGGTCGGGCGCGCGGCGGGCGGCTGTCGATGGTAGCGAAATGGCGTCTGTGCGCACGCCAACGGGGGTAGTCCATGCTCAATGTCCCCTGATTCGCAGCTGTTGGTGATCTTCGGCGCGCTGCATCTCGCCGCGCTCACTCTCGGCGGCCTCCTGTTCCTGATGTTCCTGCGATCCGACGGGTCCTCCAAGTGGTCGCCGCCGGATGAGGACGATCCCGGTGGGGGCGGGAACGACCGCATCACGGACAAGCCCAAGACGTCGCCGTCGGGCGGCCTCCCGCTGCCCGACGCGATCCAGTCGCGGCTCCGGCTCCGGTCGGGGCACGAGCGCCTCGCGAAGATGAAGCCGCGCCGCATCGAGCGCCGCGTGGCGGAGCCCGCACGCGAGCGCCCGCGCGTGCCCGGGCACGTGTAGCTGGATCTCCTCGGTCGGCGCCCCCAAACTCAGGGGGTGCGTCCACGT
>JBIOTP010000122.1:0-11256 GCA_044865965.1 Solirubrobacteraceae bacterium | reverse complement strand
AGATCCTCGATCAGCTCGACCTTGTAGGACTGCTGCTCGCGCAGGTAGCGCTCGATCGCGGCGCCCGCGGTCACCTCGGAGCGCTCGAACGGCTCGTCGGCCTTGACGTGCTCGCGCATCCGCGCCTCGATCTTCTCGAAGTCGTGCTCGGAGACGGTGACGCCGGGCGGGAACTCGAAGTCGTAGTAGAAGCCGTCGGCGATCGGCGGGCCGATCGAGACCTTCGTCCCCGGGTAGAGCTCGAGCACCGACTCCGCCAGCACGTGCGCGATGTCGTGGCGCAGCAACTTCAGCGCGTCGCCGTCGCCGTCGCGCGCGGTGACGATCTCGACCGTCTCGCCGTCGCTCAGCGGGACGGAGAGGTCCCGGATCCGGCCCTCGTCGTAGGCCGTCCCGTCGCGCTTCTCCGGGGCGTCGCCGTCCAGCACGCGGATCGCGAGCGCCGCGCGGGCGAGGCCGGGACCGATGTCGGCGGCGAGATCGGCGCCGGTGGCGCCGTCGGGCAGCTCGCGGGCGGAGCCGTCGGGAAGCAGGACGCGCATCGCCGCCGGATGCTAGTGGCCCCGGCCGGAAGTTCGACGCATTCCGGCGGCGCCGGCCCGCGCCTGCCGGAGCCACTAGACGCCGGATTCGAACCTCGGGCGCTGCGTTAGTCTCGCCCGCCGTGGACGCCGCCGCCCTACGCGCCGAGTTCCCGGTCCTCGAGCGCGTCGCCTACCTGAACGCCGGTACCGACGGGCCGATGCCGCGCGCGTCGGTCGAAGCCGCGCGCGCCGAGGTCGGGGCGCAGGCCGAGGAGGGGCGCACGCGCGAGCACTTCGAGCGGCGCCTGGCGCTCCAGGGCGACCTGCGGGCCGGCTACGCGCGCGTGCTCGGCTGCGACGTCGAGGACGTCGCGCTGACGAGCGGGACGAGCGCCGGGATCGGCGCGGTGATCGCCGGCCTCGACCTGGGGCCGGGCGACGAGATCGTGACGTCGGACTCCGAGCACCCCGGCCTGCTCGGCCCGCTGGTCGCCGCGCGGGCGCGCGGGGTGCACGTGCGGATGGCGCCGCTCGCCGAGGTGGCCGACGCGGTGCGGGCGACGACGACGCTCGTGGCCTGCCAGCACGTGAGCTGGGTGACGGGCGAGGTCGCGCCGGCGGCGCTCGCGGACGTGCCGGTGACGGTGGTGCTCGACGGCGCGCAGGGCGCGGGAGCGATCCCGGTCGACGTGAGGGCGCTCGGCTGCGCCGCCTACGCCGGATCCGGGCAGAAGTGGCTGTGCGGCGCCGACGGCACGGGCATGCTCTACGTCGAGCCGGGCTTCGCCGAGCGCGTGCGGCCGGTCGCGCCGAGCTACATCACGTTCGAGGACCCGGCGCACGCGATGGACTCGCCGCTGCGCGCCGACGCGCGCCGCTTCGACCCGCCGTCGACCGCGCGCGAGACGACCGCGCTCTCGCTCGCGGCCCTGAACGTCCTGACGGCCGCCGGGCTCGACGACGTGTACGCGCGTGCCGCCGCGCTCGCCGCCCGCCTCGCGGAGGAGCTCAGAGCGTCCGGCCGGACCGTCGCCCCGCGCGGCGACACGACGCTCGTCGCCTGGGAGGACCCCGACCCGGAGGCCACGCACGCGAGACTGTCGGCGGCCGGGATCGCGCTGCGCTTCCTGCCCGGCCGGCCGTACCTGCGCGCCTCGGTCGGCGCCTGGAACGACGAGACCGACCTCGACCGGCTCCTGGCGGCGCTGTAAGTGCCCGAGCTGCGCTCCGTCTGCGTCTACTGCGGCTCCAACCCCGGCGCCGACCCCGCCTTCGCCGACGCCGCCCGCACGCTCGGCGCGCTGCTCGCCGGCCGCGCGATCAGGATCGTCTACGGCGGCGGCAAGGTCGGCCTGATGGGCATCCTCGCCGACGCCGCGCTCGCGGCCGGCGGCGAGGTGGTGGGCGTGATGCCGCAGGCGCTGATCGACCGCGAGATCGGCCACGACGGCCTGACCGAGCTGCGGATCGTCGGCTCGATGCACGAGCGCAAGGCGCTGATGGAGGAGCTCGCGGACGCCTTCATCGCGCTCCCGGGCGGGATCGGCACGCTCGAGGAGCTGATCGAGGTCTACACCTGGAACCAGCTCGGCCTCCACGAGAAGCCGCTCGGGTTGCTCAACGTCTCCGGCTTCTACGACAGCCTCGCCGCGTTCCTCGACCATGCCGTGCAGGAGCGCTTCCTGCGCCCGGCGCACCGCGCGGTGCTGAAGGTGGCCGACGAGCCGGAGGCGCTGCTCGAGGCCCTCGCCGCCGCCGAGCCGTCCCCGCTCGGAAAGTGGCTGTGAGCGCCGCACCGTGGTGGCGGCGCGGCGCGATCTACCACGTCTACCCGCGCTCCTTCCAGGACTCCAACGGCGACGGCGTCGGCGACCTGGAGGGCGTCCGGCGGCGGCTCGGCTACCTGCGCGCGCTCGGCGTGGACGCCGTCTGGCTGTCGCCGTTCTACGTCTCCCCCATGGCCGACTTCGGCTACGACGTCGCCGACCACTGCGACGTCGACCGGCTGTTCGGGACGCTCGCCGACTTCGACGCGCTCGCCGCGGAGGCCCGCCGGCTCGGACTCAAGCTGATCCTCGACTACGTCCCGAACCACACGTCCGACCGCCACCCGTGGTTCCGCGAGCGCCCGGACTTCTACCTGTGGCGCGACGCGCCCAACAACTGGGTCAGCGCGTTCGGGGGCGCGGCGTGGACGGCGCGCGACGGGCGCTTCTACTACCACGCCTACCTGCCCGAGCAGCCGGACCTGGACTGGCGCAACCCCGAGGTCCGGGCGGCGATGCTCGACGTGCTGCGCTTCTGGTGCGAGCGCGGCGCCGACGGCTTCCGGATCGACGCCCTGCGCCAGCTCGTCAAGGACGCCCGCTGGCGCGACAACCCGCCCAACCCGCGGCCGGGCGGCGACCCCTACGACGCGCTGATCCCGCTCTACAGCACCGACCAGCCGGAGGTGCAGGACGCGATCCGCGACATGCGCGCGACGGTCGGCCCCGGCCGGCTGCTGCTCGGCGAGCTGTACCTGCCGATCGAGCGTCTCGTCGCCTACTACGCGTCCGGCCTCGATATGCCGGCGAACTTCCACCTGCTCGCCACGCCCTGGCGCGCCGCCGACGTGGCCGCGCTGGTCGAGCGCTACGAGGCCGCCCTGCCGGACGGCGCCTGGCCGAACTGGGTGCTCTCCAACCACGACCGGCCGCGCCTTGCGAGCCGCATCGGGGACGCCCAGACACGCGCCGCGGCGATGCTGCTGCTGACGCTGCGCGGCACGCCGACGCTCTACTACGGCGACGAGATCGGCATGCGCGACGTGCCCGAGGCGCACGGCCACGACCCCTGGGGCAAGCGCGACCCCGCGCGCACGCCGATGCAATGGAGCGCTGGGCCCAACGCCGGCTTCACCGAGGCGGCCCCGTGGCTGGCGGTCGCCGGCGACCACGCGCACGTGAACGTCGCGGCCCAGGAGCGCGACAAGGCCTCGCTGCTCGCGCTCTACCGCCGCCTGCTGTGGCTCCGCCGCGCGGAGCCGGCGCTCGCCCTCGGCGGCTACCGCACGCTCGCCGTCTCCGGCGACGCGCTCGCCTACCTGCGCGGCGACCACATCGTCGTCGCCCTCAACCTGGGCGCCGGCGAGGAGGCCCTGCAGGCGCGCGGGACCGTCCTCGCCGCCACCGCGCCCCAGCGCGAGGGCGAAGCCGTGCGCGGCGAGGTGCGGCTCGGGCCGGGCGAAGGGCTCGTGATGTGGGAAGCTGCGGCGGATGCGCGAGCAGGCCGGAGACCTGCCGGCAAGCGTCCGGCGTGAGCGCATGCTGGAGGTCGTGCGCGCGAGCGAGTTCACGCGCGTCGCCGCCCTGAGCGAGATGTTCGGCACCTCGGAGGTGACGATCCGCGGCGACCTCGACGCGCTCGCGCGCCGCGGCCTGCTGCGGCGGATCCGCGGCGGCGCGATGCCGGCGGCGCCCGCGCCCGAGCGCCCGTTCGAGGAGACCGAGAGCACGCACGTCGAGGAGAAGGCGGCGATCGCGCGGGCCGCCGCCGCGCTCGTGCGGCGGGGCCAGAGCGTGCTGCTGGACGTCGGCACGACGACCACGGCGATCGCGCGCGCGCTGGCCGCCCGCGACGACCTGCGCGAGGTGCTCGTGATCACGAACGGGCTCAACATCGCGCTCGAGCTCGAGCATGCGGCGCCGCGGCTGTCGGTGCTGGTCACCGGCGGAACGCTGCGGCCGCTGCAGCACTCGCTCGTGGACCCGCTCGGCGGCCTCGTGCTCGAGCGGATCAACGCCGACACCGTCTTCCTCGGCTGCAACGGCGTCGACCCCGAGGCGGGCGTGACCAACGTGAACCTGCCGGAGGCCGAGGTGAAGCGGCGGATGCTGCGCGCCGCAGGCCACCGCGTCGTGGTGGCCGACGGCTCGAAGGTGGGCGCCGTGCACCTCGCGCGCCTGTGCGCGATCGAGGACGTCCACCAGCTGATCACCGGCGCCTCCGCGGACCCCGCGACGCTCGACGCGCTGCGCGAGCGCGGCATCGACGTGCTGGTCGCCTAGCGCGCCAGCTCGCCGAGCAGCAGCGCCTCGGCCAGCGCGATCGCCGCCAGCTCGCGCAGGTCGACGCTCTCGTTGGCGGCGTGGATCTGCGCGCGGTCGGAGTCCTGCGCCCCCCACAGCACGATCGTCGCGTCCGGGAACACCTCGTGCAGCCGCGCAACGAGCGGGATCGAGCCGCCGCTGCCCATGTGCGCCACCGGCTTGCCGTAGGCGGCCGCCAGCGCGCGCTCGGCGGCGCCGTCGGCGGCGGCGAGCGCGACCGGCGTGCTGGCCGGCTCGATCTCGACGTCCATCCGGGCGCCCCACGGCACGGCCGCCTCGAGGTGGCGGCGGACCGCGTCCATCGAGGCGGTCGGGTCCGCGCCCGGCGGGACCCGCACGGCCACCTTGGCGCGCGCGACCGGGATCACGATGTTGCCGGCGCCGTCCACCGGCGGGGCGTCGATCCCGAGCACGGAGATCGCGTGGCGCGCCCATACGCGGTCGGCGACGGTGCCCGTCCCGACGAGCTCGACCCCGTCGAGCACGCCCGCTTGGCGGCGGAAATCCTCCTCGGGCATCTGCGCGCCCGGCCACTCGCCGTCCTGGAGGCCCTCGACGGCCACCGCGCCGCGCTCGTCGTGCAGGGTGCCGAGCATCCGGATCAGCGCCAGCAGCGCGTCCGGGGCGGCGCCGCCGAAATGCCCGCTGTGCAGCGCGCCGGCCAGCGTGCGCAGGCGGACGGTGAGCTTGCCGTGGCCGCGCAGCGACTCGAGCAGGGTCGGCTCGCCGAGGCGCCAGTTGCCGCCGTCGCAGACAACGATGACGTCGGCGCGGAAGAGCTCGGGATCGCGGTCCACCAGCCGCACCAGCCGCTGCCGGCCGTTCTCCTCGCCGCCTTCGATCAGCACCTTGACGCCGACCGGCGGGCGCCCCTCCCACGCCCGCAGCGCCGCGATGTGCGCGACCACGCCGGACTTGTCGTCGGCGGCGCCGCGGCCGAACAGCCGCCCGTCGCGCACGGCAGGCTCGAATGGGTCGCCGTCCCAGCCCTCGGGCGGCGCCGGCTGGACGTCGTAGTGGGCGTACAGCAGCACGGTCGGCGGGCCGCCCGGGAACGTGGCGAGGATCGACGGCGGGTCGTGCGGCACGTCGACGCGGCGGACCTCGGCCGCGCCGGCGTCGCGCAGCAGGTCCTCGACGGCGTGGGCGGCCGCGCGCGGGGGTTCGGGCGGGAATCCGTCGAAGGCGATCGACGCGAGCCGCACGAGCCGCTCGAGATCGCCGCGGATGCGCGGCGCCTGCGCGTCGACCGCCGACCTCAGCCGCTGCTCGTCCGCCATCGCGCTGTCCGACGCTATCAGCGACGCGTCACAATCGGGGCGTGACCGACGTCCTCGAAGGCGCCCGGATCGCGGGCTGTCGGATCGACGCCGTCGCCGGGCGCGGCGGCATGGGCATCGTCTACCGGGCCACCCAGCTCTCGCTGGGCCGCCCGGTGGCGCTCAAGCTCATCGCGCCCCAGCACGCCGCCGACCCGGGCTTCCGCGAGCGCTTCGAGCGTGAGTCGCGGCTCGCCGCGGCCATCGACCATCCCAACGTGATCCCCGTCTACGAGGCGGGCGAGGAGGACGGCCGGCTCTACCTCGTCATGCGCTGGGTCGCCGGGACCGACCTCCATCGGCTGCTGCGCGACGCCGGGCGGCTCGAGCCGGTGCGTGCGGCGAGCATCGTGGCGCAGGTGGCGGGCGCGCTCGACGCTGCGCACGCGGCCGGGCTCGTGCACCGCGACGTCAAGCCCGCCAACGTCCTGCTGACCGGCGAGCACGCGTACCTCGCGGACTTCGGGCTCACGCGCATCGTCGGCTCCGACAGCCGGATGACGACGACCGGGCAATGGCTGGGGACGGTCGACTACATGGCGCCCGAGCAGTTCGAGCGCCAGGGCCTCGACGCCCGCGCCGACGTCTACGCGCTCGGCTGCGTGCTGTTCGCCGCGCTCACCGGCGGCCCGCCGTTCGCGCGCGAGACGGTGCCGGCGACGATGCTCGCGCACCTGCATGACGAGCCGCCGCGGCCGTCGGCCGCGCGCGGGGTCCCGAAGGCGTTCGACCGTGTGCTCACCCGCGCGCTCGCGAAGGCGCCGGACGACCGCTACCCGTCGGCGGGCGACCTGGGCCGCGCCGCGCATGCGGCCGCCGAGGGGCGCTCGGTCACCGAGGCGGAGCGCTCGGTCGCCCGCGGCGCGGCCGCCCCGCTGGATCGGGCCGCGGCCGCTCCCGATCCCCCGACGCTCGCGCTCGGCGACGAGCGGCGCACGCGCCGGCTCTGGAGCCGCAGCGAGCCCGCGGCGCCGGGGTCGGCGCCCGCCCGCGCGGCGCCCGAGCCGGCGCCCGCCCGCGCCGCGCCCGCCCCGGCCGATCGCGACCCGCCGGGAGGGCAGGCCGAGCCGCGGCGCTACCGCGCGCGACGGCGGCGCGTGTGGCTGTGGCTGTCCGGGATCGCGGCGCTGGGGCTCGCCGGGCTCGGGATCGCGTTCGCCCCGATCGGCGGCGACGCCTCGCCGCCGCCGGGCGAGCCGGTCTCCGCCGCGCAGGTCCGCCAGCTCGCGCAGTCGTTCGCCGCGGCCTACGCGAGCGAGGACTCGGCGCGCATCGGCCGGCTGCTCACCGGCGACGCCCAGCGCGTCACGCCGGGCGCCCGCCAGAGCGGCCGCTCGGCGGTCACGGCCGAGTACCGGCGCCAGTTCGCGAGCAGCGACACGACCGGCTTCGATCTCGGCGACCTCCAGACGCACGGCGGCCGCGCCGGCCGCGCGAGCGCGTCCTACCGCGCCGCCTACCGCGGCGTGCGCGACGTGACCGGCACGATCGTGTGGACGGTCATCCGCGATCGCGGCCGGCCGCGGATCGCGCTGATCGCCGCGACGCCGGACTAGTGAGCTAGCACTTCCGCGCGATCACGACGATCACGCGCGAGTGCGGCTGAACGAGGGTCCCCTTGCTCGGGCTGGTCTCGCAGACCTTCAGCGCGCCGAGGACGAACCGGTCGAGGAACCCGCCGCCACGCTCCGGCGCCGGCTCGAGCCCGAGGGCTTCGAGGCGCTCCTGCGCCGTGTCGGAGTCCTCGCCCGCAAGCGCCGGGATCTCCACGCGGATGTCGCGCATGACGCGCACGGCGCCCACGTCGGGGCGCGCGCCCGCGGCGGTCGCGGTGACGTCGATGACGTTGCCGCCGGGGCGCAGCGCGACGGTCGCGGAGAACGACCCGCCCTCGCGCTCGGCGGGCTTGCCCGCGACCAGCACCCGCGCGCCCGGCGGCGAGACCGTCCCGCGGACCTCGACCGTCTCCGCGCGCACGGTGGCGGGGTCGCGCGGCGCGTCGAGCTCGAGCGTGACACGCGGGTCGGGGCCCTGCGCGCCGCAGGCGGCGAGCGGAAGCGCGGCGGCGATCAGGGCGAGGCGGCGCATCGGGCGCCGCCGATCCTAGCCGTGACCGAGCACGTAGCCCACGAACGAGACGAGCGCGCCGCCGAGCGTGACGCCGCCGATCCTAGGCGTGGCCGAGCACGTAGCCCACGAACGCAACGAGCGCGCCGCCGAGCGTGACCTGCACGAGCGAGTTGCGCAGCGACACCCGCTGGAAGCGCTTGCGGATGACCGCGATCGCGACCAGCTCGACGGCGACGACCACGTAGGCGATCGGGAGCGCGGTGTGGACGTCGGAGATCAGGAACGGCAAGGAGTGCATGGAGCCGCCGACGAACGTGGCGAGCCCCGTGACCCCGCCGCGCACCACGGCGGATCCGCGCCCGCTGAGCGCGCCGTCGTCCGACAGCGCCTCCGACAGCGCCATGGAGATCGCCGCGCCGAGCGCCGTGGCGAGGCCGACGAGCAGCGCGGCGTGCGAGCCGGACAGGTACGCGGCGGCGAAGATCGGCGCCAGCGTCGACACCGTGCCGTCGATCAGCCCGACGAGCGCCGGCTGCACGATCTGGAGCTGCAGCTGGCGGTCGTCGGCGCCCTTGAGCTGGTCGACGAACGCTGCCATCACGGACCATAATAGAAGACACTTCAAATTAGGAGTACCTAAGAGCTGCTAGTCTGTCGTCTGTGACGCCGGTTGCCGAGATCCTCCGCGCCCGCGGCCTGCGGGTCACGTCGCAGCGTGTCGTCATCCACGAGACGCTGCTCGCGGCGGGCCGCCACCTGACCGCCGACCAGGTGCGCGACGCCGTCCTGGACCGGCTGCCCGGCATCTCGCTGCCCACCGTCTACGCGACGCTCGAGCTGTTCGAGGACCTCGGGCTCGTCCGCCGCGTCCACACGCCGTCCGCGCTGCTCTTCGACCCCCGCCCGGACGACCACGCGCACGCCCTGTGCCGGCGCTGCGGCCGGGTCGAGGACCTCGACGCCCGCCCGCGCCCGCGTGTGGCCCTGCGCGCGGCGGAGCAGGCGGGCTGGTCCGCCGCGGCCGCGGAGACGCTCGTAGTCGGCCTCTGCGCGGACTGCGCTAGGCAGCTCGGAGCGTCGCCCGCACACGCCGCCCGAGCGTCTTCGCTCCCGGCGGCGTGAGCGCGAAGCTCACGGTCACCGCAAGCTTGCGCTGACGGCGCAGGGCGCTGCGCGCCTTCGCGGCCAGCGGCACAGAGAACGCCACCCTTCCCGCCGCCGTCGAGGCGCGCGTCCAGCGGCCGATGCGGACCGGCGCGGAGCTCCGGCCGCCCGAGATCAGCGAGCGCCGCGCCCACACGGCGATCACGAGCTTCGATGCGGCCCGATCCACCGTCACCGACCCGCGCACCCGGGTCCCGCGCTGGGTCTTGGCGAGCCGGATCGCCTTCGTCAAGGGCGTCTGGACGCGGGTGGGCGTCCCGCCGCCGCTGGGCGGCGGCGTCGGCGTCGCCCCGGGCGGCGGCGCGGGCGTCGCCGCGGGGAGATCGACGACGTGGACGGCGCCCGTCATGTCCGCATGCGCCGAGCAGACGAACGGGTAGTTGCCCGGCGCGTTGAACGTGCGCGAGCCCGACCACCCGGACACGGCGTAGGTGGGCAGCGGCGGCGGCTCGCCGGGGGGCCGGGGGCCGCGGTCCTGCCGGCAGGAGGCCGGCTGAGCGTCCGTGAACACCACGTTGTGGGCGCTCGTGCTGCCTGGATACGCGAAGTCGACCGTGCCGCCCTTGTTGATCGTCCGCTCGGTGCCGCCGCCCTCGCTCGAGCGCCACACGCCGCTCATGCCCTGGTCGTAGGCCGTGAACCCCGGGTTCGCGCCACGGGCCAGCGCCGGCCCGAGCGCGGCCACGGCCAGGACCGCGACGGCTGACGCGACCTGTCCCGTGCTCGGCCTCATGGATCCCCCCTCGTCGCCGACTCTCCGTGCCACCGTCTCTACGGACGGCGGCCGGGTCCGGTTCGACCGTCAGGCGGCCGTGAGGGCGGCGCTGCGCTCCAGCGCGCGCTCGAAGTCCGCGACGAGGTCGCGCGAGCTCTCGATCCCGCAGCTCACCCGCACGAGGTCGTCGGCGATCCCGAGCCGCTCGCGGTCCGCGCGGCTCATGCCGGCGTGCGACGTCCGCGCCGGCAGCGTCACGAGCGTCTCGACGCCGCCGAGGCTCGGCGCGACGAATGCGAGCCGGAGCGCGGCGAGCAGGCGCTCGGCGGCCGGCCCGCCCTCCGCGAGGCGGAAGCTCAGCATGCCGCCGAAGCCCGACAGCAGCTCCACCGCGTGCGCGTGGTCCGGGTGCGAGGGCAGCGCCGGGTAGTTGACCTGGCGGACCTTCGGGTGCTCGTCGAGGACGCGCGCCAGCGCGGTGGCGTTCGCGGTCTGGGCCGCGACGCGCAGCGCGAGCGTCTTGAGCCCGCGCGCGAGCAGGAAGCCGGCGTGCGGGTCCAGCGACCCGCCGAAGTGGTTGAGCGACGTGCGGACGCGCCCGACCAGCCCCGCGCTCCCGACCACGCAGCCGGCGACGACGTCGGAGTGGCCGTTGAGGTACTTCGTGGCGCTGTGGCAGCAGAGGTCGAAGCCGGCCGCCAGCGGCCGGAAGTTCACCGGGCTCGCGAACGTGTTGTCGATCACCGTCGTCAGCCCGTTGGCGCGCGCGAACGCGACGACCTCGCGCAGGCGCGGCACGCGGATCACCGGGTTCGAGATCGTCTCGCAGAGGAAGACCCGCGTGCGCGGGGTGACGGCCGCCTCCCAGGTCTCCGGCCGCTGCGTGTCCACGAACGTGCAGTCCCACCCGAGGTCCTCGGCGTGGTGGGTGATGAAGTCGTATGTGCCGCCATACAGGCAGTCGCTCGCGAGCAGATGGTCGCCCTGCCGCAGCAGCGTCAACAGCGACGTCGTGATCGCGGCCATCCCCGACGACGTGGCGACGGCCGCCTCGCCCCCCTCGAGCGCCGCCAGCTTGTCGTGCAGGTAGAGCTGCGACGGCGTCTTGCTGAGGCGGTGGTACGGGATGTCGTGGTAGCCGGTGCCGGGCTGCACCGTGTACACGGTGCCCTGGTAGATGGGGAACACGAGCGACCCCTCGGGGCCGGGCCGCCGCTCGCCGCCGTGGACGGCGACCGTCTCGATCGCGTGGTCGGGCTGCATCCTCCTGACCCTAGTGGCCGTGGCCGAAAGTTCGACGCATTCCGGCGGATGCCGGCCCGCGCCTGCCACTGCCTCGCCCTGGCGGGCTCGTCACCGGCTTCGCCTCGCCC
>JBIOTP010000121.1:0-3745 GCA_044865965.1 Solirubrobacteraceae bacterium | reverse complement strand
GGGGGGGGGGCGCACGTCATGCGGCCGCGTGTCCGCGACGCCGCTTCGCGCTAGCGCGCGCGGCGCTCGAAGAAGGCGCGATCCTCGCGCCCGAGCGCGGTCGGCGCCGGCTCGCCGGTCCAGTGCTCGCGGGCGAGCGCCGCCCAGTCGGCTTGCGCGCGCAGCTCGCCGAGCAGCGCGAGGACCTGGACCTCCATGCGTCGCAGCAGCAGCGTCGGCGCGGGGAGGCTCTGGCGGCGCATGAGTCCGAACCACGGCGAGCGCGGCGGATAGCCCAGCTCCAGAATCCGGGTCACGTAGTCGGGGTCGAGCCGGCGGGCGCCGCCGGCCAGTATCCACTCCCCGGCGGTCGCGAGGTGCTCGAGCAGCGCGGCGGGGTCGAACGACCGCGGGTCGGGCAGATAGCCCGCCGCGAGCAGCGCGTCACGGACCGCCTCGGAGTCGCCGGCGGTCAGCGCCCGCATCACACGCCGCTGACCTTCCAGGTGGTCGGGCTCGAGGTCGCGCACCAGACCGAAGTCGAGCAGGCAGAGCCGCCCGTCCGGGCACAGCAGGCAGTTGTCCGGGTGGGGATCGCCCGCCACGACGCCGTGGCGTGACACAAGGCCGAAGAAGAACCGGAACACGACCTCGCCGATGCGATCGCGCTGCGCCTGCCCGAGCCGCGCGATCGCGTCGAACCGCCGCCCTTCGACGTACTCGCTCACGAGCACGCGACGCGTCGACAGGTCCGTCCGCACGCGCGGGACGACCACGTGCGGGTGACCGCGGAACAACCGCCCGACGCGGCGCTGATGCTGCGCCTCGACCTCGTAGTCGAGCTCATCGGCGATCCGCTCGCGCAGCTCGGCGAGGATCGCGCTCGCATCGAGCCCCGGCGCGAGGCGCCCGAGGATCGGGCTGACGACCCCGAGGCCGCGCAGGTCCGCCCCGACCGCCTCGGCCACGCCCGGATGCTGCACCTTGACCGCGACGTCCTCGCCGTCCTCGGTGCGCGCGCGATGGACCTGACCGACGGACGCGATCGCGAGCGGCTGCTCGCCGAAGTCGGCGAACACGTCGCGCACTCGCGCACCGAGCTCCCGCTCGACCACGCCGCGCACGCGGGCGTACGGGATCGCTGCGTGGCCGCCGCGCAGCGCGCCGAGAGGAGCCGACCGTCCGTCCGCCCCCGCCGGCTCGAGCTGGACCATCGAGAGGAACTGCGCGATCTTCGGGCCGGCGCCCTTCATCCGCACCAGCAGCGCCCCCAGCTCATCCGCCAGCGCCACCATCCCCGCGCCGGGCTCCTCACCCGTGGAGCGCCCGCCCACGCCCGTCCCCATCACTCGCTGTCAATGACAGCGCGCCGTCGGCAACGGCACGCCGGCCGACGCTGCGCTCGGATCGGACGCCACCAGCCGAGCATACGGAGGACGCCGTCAGCGCGCCGGCGCGCTGCTGTCGAGCTCGTAGCGGTGCTCGGGCCGGCCCGTGCTGCCGTAGCGGAGGTTGAGGCGGACGTTGCCGGCCTCGGCAAGGGTCGCGAGATAGCGCTGCGCCGTCGTCCGGCTGATGCCGACGCGCTGCGAGACGTCGGTCGCCGACAGCGGCTCGCGCGCCGCGCGCAGCGCGTCCAGCACGAGCTCGGCGGTCGCCGGCGAATGGCCCTTGGGCAGCGGCGGCGGGCCCCCGCGCACCGGCCGCCCCACGAGGCCGAACAGCCGGTCCACCTCGTCCTGGTGGGTGTCGCCCTCGCCCGAGCGCGATACGTGGAGCTCCGCGTAGGCGGTCAGTCGCAGCCGCAGGGCGTCGAAGTCGAACGGCTTGATCAGGTATTGCAGCGCGCCGCGCTGCATGGCCGCGCGGATGCTGACCATGTCGCGGGCGGCGCTGAGCACGATGATGTCCGGCGGGTCCGCGACGGCTCGCATGCGCGCCAACAGGTCGAGCCCGCTCGCATCGGGCAGGTAGAGGTCGAGCAGCACGAGCTGCGGGTGCTTGCCCCGTGCAGCGTCCAGTGCCGCCGACGCCGTGTGCGCCAGCCCGACGACCGCGAAGCCCTCGAGCTGGTCCACGACCTCCGCGTGGAGGCGCGCGACCCGGAAGTCGTCCTCGACGATGAGGGTGGAGATCACGCCGGCGCCTCCGCGGCCGGCATGACCACGACCGGCAGTCGCACCTCGAACAGCGCTCCGCCCTGCGGCGCGTCGCGCACGGCCACGCTTCCGCCTCGTCGCTCGACCAGCCGCTGGACGAGCGCCAGGCCGACGCCGCGCGAGCCCACACCGGCCGTCGGCTTAGTCGTGTAGCCGGGCTCGAAGATCCGGTCTCGCTCCTCGGCCGGGATCCCGCTGCCCGAGTCGGCCACCCAGACGCGCAGCTCGCCGTCCCCGACGAGAAGCAGCCCGACTTCCGCGACCGCCGGCTCGCGGGAACCGGTCCGCGCGGCGTCGAGTGCGTTGTCGATGAGATTGCCGAGCACCGTCAGCAGCGCACGCGGGTCGCGCAGCTCGCCCTCCAGCAGCGAGTCCTCCGCCAGCCGCAGCTCGACGCCGCGCTCGGCGGCCACCGCCGACTTGGCGAGCAGCAGGGCGCCCACCAGCGGGTCCCGGATCCGCTCCGTCACGGCGTCGCGCAGCGCCGCGTCGGCGTGCGCGATCTCCTTGATGAACCCCAGCGCCTCCTCCTGGTGGCCGAGCTGCAGCAGCCCCGAGAGGGTATGCAGGCGGTTGGAGAACTCGTGCGCCTGCGCGCGCATCGCGTCGGTGAGGTCACGGACGCTGCCGAGCTCGCGCAGCAGCCCCTCGAGCTCGGTGCGGTCCCGCAGCGTCGTCACGCCGCCCAGCTCGCGGCCTTCGTGGCGCACCGGCATGTGGTTGGCGATCAGCACGCGGTCGCCGAGCAGCAGGATCAGGTCGCTGCCCTGCAGCCGCCCGGCCAGGACGTTCGCCAGGCGCGCGTCGCGAGTCACCTCGTCGACAGGCCGGCCGACGGCGTCGTGCGGCAGCTCGAGCAGGCGCCACGCCTCGTCGTTGACGACGCGCACGCGCCCGCGCGGATCGACCGCCACGACACCCTCGCGGATCCCACGCAATGTGGCTTCGCGCTCCTGCAGCAGGTCGGCGATTTGGTCGAGCTCCAAGCCGAACGTCTGGCGCTTCAGCCGAGCCGCGAGCACCATCGACGCCAGCAGGCCCGCGGCGAGGGCGATCGCCCCGTAGAGCGCGATCACGGGGACGGCCTTGCGGAGCTGACCGCGGATCGTGCTCTCGAGGATGCCGACCGAGACCTCGCCGACGATCCGTCCGTCGGCGGTCCGCAGCGGCACCTTCGCGCGTGCCGAGCGCCCCAGCGTCCCGGCCTCCACCGCCAGCACGATCCTGCCGGCCAGGGCCGGACCGGGGTCCGTGCTCACGCGCCGGCCGAGCTTCGCCGGGTCGGGGTGCGAGAAGCGGATGCCGCGCCGGTCGGTCACCACGACGAACGACGTGCCGGTCGCACGGCGCACCGCCTCGGCCCGCGCCTGCACGACTCCGCCGCGATCCCCCGCGGCGATCGCGCGAGCGATCTCGGGCTCCGCCGCGACGCTCTCCGCGACGGCCAGCGCGCGACGCTCGGACTCGTGGTCCAGCCGCGCCTGCGCCGCACGCAGCGCCAACAGGCAGCCGAGCAGCAGGGTCAGCGCCAGGATGAGCGCTTGGAAGGCGAAGATCCGGCTCGACAGCCGGCGCCGCCGGAACCGAGGCATGCCGCCAATCTTCCC
>JBIOTP010000120.1:0-26505 GCA_044865965.1 Solirubrobacteraceae bacterium | reverse complement strand
CGCCGCCGCTCCGGCGCGCGCCGCCGACCTCGAGATCGGGATGGAGGACGAGCGGCTGCTGCTGTCGGATCCGCTGAACGCGGCGCCGGCGGTGCAGGCCTGGAAGGCGCTCGGGGTGGATGTCGTGCGCATCCACGCGCAGTGGTGGATGATCGCGCCCGGGCGCGACGAGACGCGCCCGCCGCCGGGCTTCCGCGCCGGCGACCCGCGCGACCCGCACTACGACTGGCACGCGCTGGACGGCGCGGTCGCCGTCGCTCGCGCCGCCGGGCTGCGGGTGATGCTCACCGTCACCGGGCCGGGGCCGCTGTGGACGAGCCGCGACCCGTCGCGCGGCAACGCGCGCTGGGAGCCCAGCCCGGACGCGTTCGGGCGCTTCGCGCTCGCGGTGGCGAGCCGCTACCGCAAGGACGTCGACCGTTATCTGATCTGGAACGAGCCCAACCAGCCCGGCTGGCTGCAGCCGCAGTCGGAGTGCGCGCGGCGCGTGTGCACGCCGGTCGCGCCCCACGTCTACCGCGGGCTGGTGCGCGCCGCCGTCCGGGCGATCCACGCGGCCGACCCCGGCAGCGAGGTGCTGCTGGGCGAGCTCGCGCCGATCGGGCGGCCGACTCGCAGCCGCAACACGCCGCTGCCGCCGCTGCCGTTCCTGCGCGCGATGGGCTGCGTGAACACCGCCTACCGGCCGCTGCGCAGCGGGCGCTGCGCCGGCTTCCGCCCGGCGGTGGCGGATGCCTTCGGCTACCACCCGCACCCGGTGCTCAACCCGCCCGACCAGGCGAATCCGGACCGCGCCGACGCGCAGTTCGCCGACCTCGGGCGGCTGTTCCACGTCCTCAACAAGCTGACCGACGAGGGGCGCCTCGTCACGCCCGCGGGGCGCTTCCAGGTCTACCTGACCGAGTTCGGCTACCAGACCTCGCCGCCGGACCGCGCGATCGGCATCACGCTCGCGCAGCAGACGCGCTACCTCCAGCAGGCGGCCTACGTCGCCTGGCGCTGGGCGCGGGTCCGGAGCCTCTCGTTCTACCAGTGGGAGGACGAGCCGGTCGTCGACCGCGGCACCGGGACGCGGGCCTACTCGGGGTGGCAGAGCGGGCTGCACTTCCTCAGCGGCGCCCCGAAGCCGGCGCTCAGCACGTTCGCCGCCCCGTTCGTGGTCGACCACGCCACCGGGCGGGCGACCGCGCTGCTGTGGGGCCAGGTCCGCCCGGCCGCGCAGCCGACCGTGACCGTGCTGGAGCGCCCGCGCGGCGCGGAGGGCTTCCGGGCGATCGCCCAGGCCCGGACGGCGCGCGACGGCAGCTGGTCGCTGCGCATCCGCGTCCCCCCGGGCGCCGCCTACCGCTACCGCTGGGTCCCGGCCCCCACGGCGACCGAGCCGCTGCCCGCCACACGGCTGTCCGGCATCGTCGACATGGCGATCCCGCAGCGCAGCCGCCTGCGCGCCGCCGCGGCGCTCGCGCGCAGATGATCGACCCCGCCGTCCTCCACACCGCCGCCCTGGCGCGCCCGTGACCGACCCCGCCGCCCTCCACACCCCCGCCCTGGCGCGCCCATGACCGACCCCGCGGCCTTCTACACCGCCGGCTACGCGCTGGCGGACACGGCGGAGGCCGAGCGGATGGGCCGCTGGCGCGCGCTGGGCGCGCGCACGAAGGCGGCGCACGCGCTCGCGTTGTGCGACCGCGCGGGCGTGCGGCCCGCGACCGTGGTGGAGATCGGGTGCGGGGACGGGGCCCTGCTCGCCGAGCTGGCCGCCCGCGGGCTGGCGGCGACGGTCGACGGCTTCGAGCTCTCCCCCACCGCGATCGAGCTGGCCCGCGCCCGCGGCATCCCGGGCGCGCGCCGGCTCGAGGCCTACGACGGCGCGCACGTGCCGGAGCGCGACGGCGCCTACGACCTCGCGGTGCTCTCGCACGTGCTCGAGCACGTGCCCGAGCCCGCACCGCTCCTCGCGGAGGCGGCGCGTGTTGCAGCCCACGTGCTCGTCGAGGTCCCGCTCGAGGCCAACAGGTCGGCCGCGCGGCCGGCCAAGCGCGCCGAGGCCGCCCGCATCGGGCACCTGCACGCGTTCGACCGGGAGGCCGTGCGCGCGCTGCTGGCCGGCGCCGGGCTCGCGCCCGTCGCCGAGCTCACGGACCCGCTGCCGTACGCCCACCACGCGTTCTTCGCCGGCGGGCCGGCCGCGCGCGCCCGCGCGCGGTCGAAGTGGGCCGTGCGGGCGATCGCCTGGCGGGCGGCGCCGCGGCGCGCTGAGCGGCTGTTCACGCTGCACTACGCGGTAATCTCCGCGACCGTCCGCAAGACCGGGAGGCAAGGATGCGCGCAGTGATATCGCGGGGGGCTCGAGGGACCGGGAGGCGAGGATGCGCAGGTTGACGTCGCTGATCGCGACGATCGTCGCCGTGATGGCGGCCGCGCCCGCGTCGGCGAGGACGATCGACCTCGGCGTCGGCCAGACTCCGACGGTAGCGGTCGATCCGGCGGGCACCGCGCACATCGTCTTCCTCACTCCCGGCGGCTACACCTACTGCCGGCTGCCCCGCAACGCGCCGGCATGCGACATCCGCACCGCGCTGCCGGTCGACAGGCGCGCGGGCTACGCGCAGATCTTCCGGCGGCCCGCGGACGGCGCGCTGCTGATCGTCCAGGGCAGCCAGGGCGCCACGGAGCCCGTGGAGCAGGGCGTCGTGTCGCTGCGGTTCTCGCTCGACGGCGGCGTCACCTGGCAGGGCCCGCAACCGATCGCCACCGGCACCAGCGCGTTCAACTGGGCCACGCTCGCGCTCGACGGGCAGTCCGTCGCGCTCGTGCAGGCCGGCGACTCCACGGGGTTCATCTTCGAGCGCGGCCCGTTCGCGGGTCAGGAGACGCGCCGGCTCGACCTCGTGGCGCGCCCCGACGGCTCGACGTTCGGCGTCAACGGCGGCAGCATCGCCACGCTGCCCGACGGCCGCATGATCGCGGTCGCCGATACGGGCAGCGGCACCCGCTGGCGCCTGTTCGGCGGCGGCGAGGCGTACGACCAGAACGCCTGGCAGCCGTTCCCCGCGCGCCTGCTGCGCGGCGAGAGCGGCCCGGTCGTGGTGACCGGGCCGCGCGGCACCTACCTGCTCGACCACCGCTCGCTGGCCGACCAGCGCCTCGACGACAAGGCGCCGTTCGGCCTGCGCTCGCTCGACGCGCGGCGGCTGCGCTGGCGTGCCACGAAGACGGCCGGCGCCGACCGCACCGGCTTCGGCCCCTCGATCCTGTTCGAGGACGGCCGCGGCCGGCTGCACCTCGCCTGGCGGACGGTGAGCGGCAGCTCCGCCGCGAGCTGCATCGTGTACGCCCGCACCGGCCCGCGCCGGAGCTCCTGGTTCGGGCGCTCGACCACGATCGCGCGCGCGAGCACGACGGCCCGGGAGGCCCAGACCGTGGACCTCGGCGCGGGCGCCGACGGCCGCGGCGTGGCGGTGTGGTCCGACCAGGGCGACTCGCCCGGGACCGAGCACGCCTGGGTGGCGACTCTGCGCCAGAGCGCGGGCCGTTACCGGCCGATCAGGAACCCGTTCGACCGCGCGGAGTGCCCGCGCCGCTAGGCGCGGGTGAAGCGCCCGCGCGGGGTGCCCGCGCCCCTACGCACGGGTGAAGCGCCGGCCGGCGACCGGAGAGAGCGCCTCGTCGATCGCGTCGGCGTCGGCGCGCGCGTGCTCGGCCTCGAGCTTGGCGAGGCGCTCGGGCGTCAGCTCGCCGGCGTTCTCCTCCTCGATCCCCTGCAGCCACTCGGCGCCGGCGGCCTGCTCTCCGGCGTCGACGTCGATCCGCCGCGTCGACACGTACTTGTCGATCTCCTTGAACAGCTCGGTGACGAGCTGCTCCTGCGGCACCTTCTTGAGCGGCTTGCCGCGGGAGAAGATCAGGCCCTCGTTCTTGGCGCCGGTGATGCCGAAGTCGGCGTGTGAGGCCTCGCCGATGCCGTTCACCGCGCAGCCGAGCACGGCGACCTCGATCGGGTCCTCGTAGGCCTCCAGGCGGCGCTCGATGTCGGCCACCACGGTGTCCATGTCGAACTGCAGGCGCCCGCACGTCGGGCAGGCGATCAGCACCGGGCCGCGCTCGCGCAGCTTGAGCGCCTTGAGGATCTCCCAGGCGACCTTGACCTCCTCCTCGGCGTGGAAGGTCGACAGCGAGATGCGGATGGTGTCGCCGATGCCGTCGGCGAGCAGCGTGCCGAGGCCGACGGCGGACTTCAGCGAGCCCGACCACTTCGTGCCCGCCTCGGTGATGCCGAGGTGCAGCGGGTAGGGGATCCGCTCGCTCAGCAGCCGGTTGGCGGCGATCGTGTTCGGCACCGAGGTCGACTTGATCGAGACCTTGAAGTCGTCGAAGCCGAGCCGCTCCATCAGGTCGACGAACTCGACGCCGGCGGTCACGAGCGCCTCGACCGCGTTCTCGCGCTCGAGCGCGTGCAGGTGCTTGGGCAGCGAGCCGGAGTTGACGCCGATGCGCAGCGGCGTGCCCGCCGCCTTGGCGCGGTCGGCCACCTGGGCCACCTTGTCCGGGCCGCCGATGTTGCCCGGGTTCAGGCGCACGCAGTGCGCGCCGGCGTCGATCGCCTTCAGCGCCAGCGTGTAGTTGAAGTGGATGTCGGCGATCACCGGGATCGGCGACTCGACGACGATCGTCTTGAGCGCCTCGATGTCCTTGTCGCGCGGCACGGCGCAGCGCACGAGGTCGGCGCCGGCGTCCGCGACGCGGCGGATCTGGTCCATCGTCGCCTGCAGGTTGGCGGTCTCGGTCTTGGTCATCGTCTGGACCGCGACCGGGGCGCCGCCGCCGATCTGCACGCCGCCGACGTTCACTGAGCGCTCTGAAGCCATGCGCCTTCGAGTCTAGGAGATGAGCGATTCAAGCTTTTCATCTTGATGCCGAAAGATTTTGTAGCTAAACTTTCGGGTGCAAACGAAACAGGGTCACGCAATGACATCAGCCATCTCACGCTCCACGGGCGTCCAGCCCCACATCTGGAGGATCGCGATCGTCGTGATCCTCGGCGCGATCATGTCGATCCTCGACACGACGATCGTGAACGTCGCGCTCGAGACGCTCTCGAAGGATCTCGGGAGCTCGCTGGACGGCATCCAGTGGGTCGTGACCGGCTACATGCTCGCGCTCGCCGCCGTGATCCCGGTCACCGGCTGGGCCGCCGGCCGCTTCGGCGCGCGCCGCCTGTACCTGATCTCGCTCGTGCTGTTCACGGTCGGCTCGGCGCTGTGCGGCGTCGCGTGGTCGACCGAGTCGCTCGTCGCGTTCCGCGTCGTGCAGGGCGTCGGCGGCGGCATGCTGATGCCGCTCGGCCAGATGATCCTCGCCACGGCCGCCGGCCCGCGCAACATGGGCCGCGTGATGAGCGCGATCGGCGTGCCGATCATCCTCGCCCCCGTCTTCGGCCCCACGCTCGGCGGCCTGCTGCTCGAGCACGTCGGCTGGCAGTGGATCTTCCTCGTCAACCTCCCGGTCGGCGTCGCCGCCGTCCTCGCCGGCGTGCGGCTGCTCCCGCGCGACGGCGCGACGCAGACCGCCGGCCGCCTGGACGTCCCCGGCCTCGCGCTGGTCGCCACCGGCCTCGTCGGCGTCACGTACGGCCTGTCCGAGAGCGCGGCCGCCGGCAGCCTGCTCGCCTCCGAGGTCGTCGTGCCGTTCCTGGCCGGCCTCGCGCTGGTCGCCGCCTTCGTGCTGCGCGCTCTGCGGATCGAGCGCCCGCTGCTCGACGTGCGTCTGTACGCCAACCGCGCTTTCAGCGCCGCGTCGGTGACGATGCTGGCGCTCGGCGCGGCGCTGTTCGGCTCGATGGTGCTGATGCCGCTCTACTTCCAGCTCGTGCGCGGCGAGGACGCCGTCGCCACCGGCCTGCTGCTCGCCCCCCAGGGCATCGGCGCGGCGGTCGCGATGGTCCTCTCGGCGCGCGTCACCGAGCGCCTGGGCGGCGGGCTGACGTCGCTCATCGGCGGCCTGATCACGATCGTCGCCACGGTCCCGTTCGTGCTCATCGACGCGCACACCTCGTACTGGACGATCAGCGGCGCTATGGTCCTTCGCGGCTTCGGGATCGGGATGTCCATGATGCCGTCGATGACCGCCGCGTATGCCGTCCTGCGCCCGGACCAGGTCAACGACGCGACGCCCCAGCTGAACGTGCTCCAGCGCGTCGGCGGCTCGATCGGCACCGCGATCCTCGCCGTCGTGCTGCAGAGCGGGATCACCGGGCTCGGCGGCGCGCCGACGCCCGCCGGCGTGGCCGCCGCGTTCGCCGGCACCTACTGGTGGGTGCTGGCCGTGAGCGTCGTGGCGCTCCTCCCGACCATCGTGCTCGCGATCGTCGAGCGGCGCGCCCACGTCGCCCCGGCGCTCCCGGCCGACGCCGCGCTGGAGGCGGTCGCATGACCGTCGTCCAGTCGAGCCTCGAGGAGCTGCGCGGCGCGTTCGCGGAGCTGATGGGCGCCGAGCGCCGGCTGCGCGGCCGCGACCATCACCGTCACGGCGGGCTGTCGATCAGCCAGATGCGCGCCCTGTTCCAGCTCGCCGAGCGGGACGGGGCGACCGCCGGCTGGCTGGCCAAGACCGCCGAGCTCAGCCCCGCGTCGATGAGCACGATGCTCGACCGGCTCGAGCGCGACGGCATCCTCGAGCGCCGCCGCAGCGACGAGGACCGCCGCGTCGTGAAGGTGTTCCTGACCGACCTGGGGCGCGAGATCCTGGCCGAGAAGCGCGCCGCCTGGCTCGCGCTGTGGGGCGACGCGCTGAGCGGGCACGACGAGGAGGAGCTCGTCGCTGCGGCGCGCGTGATGCGCACGCTCGCGGCCCTGCTCGATTCGGTCGGGCGCGGCTAGGCAATCTGCCGCCGCCCGGCAGGCTTGGCGAACATCGGGCAAGGTGAGGGGGGAGCCCGAACCGGCTCGCGTCGGGCGGGTGATCGGGCGAGATCGGCGGGCCTACTCTCCGCGCCTTTCCGCGCGCAATCGATCACGGTCGATCGATGCTCCGAGGGGCTGGCCTACGAAGGTATGAATAATTCGTACAAACGTACGCCACCCCCGGCGCGGCGGTGCTCGTTTTGGCACCGAGCCACTCCGGGCTCCCCCTCGCCTGCCCGCAGTTCGCCGAGCCCGCCCGCACGCCCGGGCGCGACTAGTACATCGCCTCGATCGCGTCCGCGTACTTGGCCGCGATCGGGCGGCGCTTGAGCTTCATCGTCGGCGTCAGCTCGTCGCCGCCGGGCAGCCAGTCGCCCTCGACGAGCGTGAAGCGCTTGATCTGCTCGGGGCGCGACAGCTTCGCGTTGGCGGCGTCGACGCCCGCCTGCACCGCCGCGCGCACGCGCCCGTCGCGCGCGAGCGTCGCCAGATCGCCCTCGATGCCCTGTTGCGCCGCCCATGCGGGCGCGAAGTCGGCGTCGAGCACGAGCAGCGCCGTGTTGTACGGGCGGGCGTCGCCGATCACGCATGCCTGGCCGATCAGCGGCGACGCGCCCTTCACGGTCGACTCGATGTTGGCCGGCGACATGTTCTTGCCGCCCGCGCTGATGATCAGCTCCTTCTTGCGGTCGACGATCCGCACGTAGCCGTCCCCGTCGATCTCCGCCACGTCGCCGGTGTGCAGCCAGCCGTCCTCGTCGAGCGCCTCCGCCGTGCGGTCGGGCAGGTTGCGGTACCCGACCATCACGACCTTCGAGCGCATCAGCAGCTCGCCGTCCTCCGCGAGGCGCAGCTCGACGCCGGGCGCCGCCGGACCGACGGTGCCGATCTTCACGCGGTCGGGCGGGTTGGCGCAGCCCGCTCCGCACGTCTCCGACATCCCCCAGATCTCGGCGAGCGGGATGCCGATCGCATGGAAGAAGACGATCACCTCGCGCGGGGTGGGCGCGGCGCCGACGTTGACCGCCACCGCCTCGTCGAGCCCGAGCATCCGGCGCAGCGGCGCGAACAGGGGCTCGTCGGCGGCCGCCACCGCGGCCGCGAGCTCGTCCGGGACCGGCTCGCCGGCCTGCTCGAGCTCGACCCTGCGGATCGCCGCCGCGAGCGGCTCGCGCGCCTCCTCGCGGCTCGAGAGGAAGGCGTCCAGGCCGGCCTTGAGCTTCTCGAAGATGCGCGGGACGGCGAAGAACCACGACGGGCGCACGGCGGGCAGGTACTCGGCGATCCGGCGCGGGTTCGGGCAGCACGTGACCGTCATCGCGAAGACGATCGGCAGGTAGTGGTGCGCGGTCCGCTCGGCGACGTGGGCGCTCGGCAGCCAGGAGATCACGCGTGCCTCGGGGCCGAACGGGATCTGCTTCTCGACCTGCTCGACCGCCGCCATCTGGTTGCGGTGGGCGAGCTGGACGCCCTTCGGCGGCCCGGTCGTGCCGGAGGTGTAGATGATCGTGAGGATGTCGTCGGGGCCGACGGCGCGCCAGTGCGGCTCGGGGTCGAACGCCGGGTCGGCGCCCTCGACCTCCTCCCAGCCGACGGTGCCGGGCGGCGCGCCGTCGAGCACGATGACGTGCTCGAGCCCGTCCGGCAGGGCGGGCGCGAAGGCGGCCTCGACGATCGCCACGCGCGCCCGCGCGTCGCCGATCACATAGGCGATCTGCTCGGGCGAGGAGGTCAGGTAGATCGAGAACGGCGTGGCGCCGAGCGTCATCGCCGCCAGGTCGGCGATGTGGAACTCCGGCCGGTTGGAGATCATCAGCGCGACCGTGTCGCCGCGCCCGACGCCCAGGCGCGCCAGGCCGCCGGCGAGGGCGTCCACGCGATCGCGCAGCGCCGACCACGTCAGCGAGACCTCGTCATCCTTCGTGCGGACCGCGACCCGGTCCGCGTGCTCCTCCGCTGTGATACGGAACGCTTCAGCGATGGTGGCCGCGCCGACCGCCCTCGGGGTCGCCGCGGGCAGCGTCGTGCCCTCCATGGGCCGACACTACCGGAAGCCGCCGTGCGCGATCCGGTCCAGGTCGTTGGTGAAGCCGATCAGGAACAGCCCGATGACGAGCACGAAGCCGACGAACCCGGCGCGCTCCATGACGCTGAACGGGATCGCGCGCCCGCGCACCTTCTCGGCCAGCGCCCAGAAGATGTGGCCGCCGTCGAGCGGGAGGAACGGGAACAGGTTCACCACGCCCAGCGACAGCGAGAGGATCGCGATCAGCTCGAGGGCGAACGTCGTGTCGACGTTGAACGCGTTGCGCGTGTACTCGTAGCCGCCCACGATGCTGTTGATCTGCTTGCGCTCCTCGGGCTTGAAGATCTGCGCGATCCGGCTCACGGTCCCGCTCGTCACCCGCCACATCTCGGCGAGCGCGAGCCCGCTCGCCCGCACGGGCCCGGCCGGCCGCACGTTGGCGTCGCCGTTGTAGCCGAAGCCGATGCGCCACCGGTGCAGGGCGGCGTCGTAGAACGGGATCATGCGCACCGTCGTCGTCGCTCCGGCGCGTCGCAGCGTGAAGGCGACCTCGGTGCCGCGGTGCTTGGAGACCTGCGCCTGGACGGTGTCCATCTGGTGGCCGAGGTCGCCGCTCAGGCGCCGGCCGTCGACGGCCAGGATCGCGTCGCCCGGCCGCAGCCCGGACGCCGCCGGCGACTTGGCCTCGATCCTGCCCACCACCGGCGGCGGCTCCGGCGTGCCGGTGGCCACGTAGATGCCCACGAGGATCAGGAACGCGAGCGCGATGTTGACCGCCGGGCCGGCGGCTATCACCACGACCCGCTTCCACACCGGCTGGCGATAGTAGGCGCGATGGGCGACCGCGGGCGGGATCCGCTCCGCGGGGTTCATCCCGGTGATCTTCACGTAACCGCCGAGCGGGACGGCCCCGATGGCGTACTCGGTCTCGCCGCGGCGGTGGCGCAGCAGCAGCGGCGGGAAGAACAGCGAGAAGCGCTCGACGCGCATGCCGACCGCCTTGGCGGCGGTGAAGTGGCCGGCCTCGTGCAGCAGCACGAGCAGCGCGATCCCCACCGCGGTCAGGAACCAGCTCATGCGCGCACGCCCTCGATCAGCTCGCCCGCGAGCGCGCGGGCCTCGGCGTCGGCGGCGTACAGCGCGTCGAAGTCGTGCACGCGGGCCGCGCCCAGCCGCTCGAGCACGCCCTCGATCACGGCTGGGATGCCGAGGAACGAGAGGCGGCCGGTCAAGAAGGCGTGCACGGCGACCTCGTTCGCGGCGTTCAGCGCGCACGGCGCGGTGCCGCCGGCCGTCGCCGCCTCGCGTGCGAGGCGCAGGCACGGGAACGCGTCGAGGTCGGGCGCCTCGAAGTCGAGCTTGCCGAGCGCCACGAGGTCGAGCGCCGGGATCGGCAGGTCGGCCCGCTCGGGGTGATGCAGCGCGTAGCCGATCGCCACCCGCATGTCGGGGTAGCCCAGGTGCGCCTTCGTCGAGCCGTCGCACAGCTGCACGAGCGCGTGGACGATCGACTGCGGGTGCACGACGACGTCGATGCGATCGTACGGCGTCCCGAAGAGGTGATGGGCCTCGATCACCTCGAGGCCCTTGTTCATCAGCGTCGCCGAGTCGATCGTGATCTTGCCGCCCATGCTCCACGTCGGGTGGCGGAGCGCCTCCTCCACGGTCACGCCGGCCAGCTCCTCGCGCGAGCGGCCGCGGAACGGGCCGCCGGAGGCGGTGAGCACCAGCTTCTCCACCACGCCCGGCGGCTCGCCGGTCAGCAGGTGGTGCAGCGCGGTGTGCTCGGAGTCGATCGGGATCAGCTGCGCGCCCGTCGCCTCGGCGAGCGCGGTCACGAGCTCGCCGCCGACCACCAGCGACTCCTTGTTGGCCAGCGCCACGTCGATCCCCTCGGTGAGCGCCACGATCGTGGGCCCGAGCCCGGCCGAGCCGACGATCGCGTTCAGCACGAGGTCGGCGTCAGAGTCGGCGACGAGCCGCACGAGCCCCTCCGCCCCGGCCAGCACCTCGCCGTCCGTCCACGCCTCCGCGGCGCGCGCCGCGGCGTCGGGCTGGCTGAGCGCCACCCGCCGCACCCCGTGCTCGCGCGCCTGCGCGATCAGCGCCTCGTGCCCGGACCCCGCCGACAGCCCGACGAGCTCGAACGCACCCTGCGCGCGCGCCACGACGTCGAGTGCCTGAGTGCCAATCGAGCCGGTCGAGCCGAGGACGAGAAGCCGCTTCACCCGGGCCATTGTGGCAGCGGTCACCTGTCCGCCGGCTAAGTGGCCCCGGCCGAAAGTTCGGCCGGGGCCACTAGGCGCGGCGGCGGCGCTGGGGCGGATGCGATCGCTGTGGCGGCCGAGCGCGTACAGTCTCGCGCCGGATGATCGACCTCGAGCTCCGCGACACCGGCGGCGACGGCCCGCCCGTCGTGTTCCTGCACGGCCTCCTCGTGGACGGCTCGCTGTGGAACGGCGTCGTGGAGCGGCTGCCGGACCACCGCTGCCTCGTGCCGACGCTCCCGCTCGGCTCGCACACGCGGCCGGTCGAAGACCGCTCGGTGCTCACGCCGGCGGGGCTCGCCGACCTCGTCGCGGACGGGATCGCGCGGCTCGGCCTCGACGGCGTGACGCTCGTGGGCAACGACACCGGCGGCGCCATCGCCCAGCTGCTCGTCACGCGCCGGCCGGAGCGGATCGGCCGGCTGCTGCTCACGCCGTGTGACTGCTTCGAGACGTTCCCGCCGGCCGCCTTCGTCCCCCTCACGAAGCTCGCCTTCGTCCCCGGCGCGCTCACCGCCGCGCTGCAGCCGCTGCGGCTGCCGCCCGCCCGCCGGCTCCCGATCGCCTATGGCTGGCTCAGCCGGCGGGTCGACGACGCGACGCTCGAGCGCTGGGTCCGCCCGTTCCTGGCGGATCGCGCGGTGCGCCGCGACACGGTCCACTTCCTGCGCCACGTCGACCCGAAGCTGACGCTGGACGCCGCCGCTCGGCTGCCCGCGTTCGACCGCCCCGCGGTGGTCGCGTGGGCCCCCGAGGACCGCTTCTTCAAGATGGATCTCGGCCGCCGGCTCGCGCGGGTGCTGCCGAACGCGCGGCTCGTCGAGGTGACCGACTCGCTCGCCTTCGTGCCGATCGACCGCCCGGACGCGGTCGCCGAGCTCGTGCGCGAGCTGGGGACCCGATGAGGCGCCGCGCAGCGGGCGCACGAGTCGCGCTTCTCGCGCCCGTCGTCGGTCATGCCACGGCCAGCCACACGTAGTACCCGGCGATCAGCGCGAACAGCGCGGCGTCGAGGCGGTCCAGCGCGCCGCCGTGGGCGCCGAACAGGCCGCCGGTGTCCTTGGTGCCCATGTCGCGCTTGATCAGCGACTCGAACAGGTCGCCGATCGGGGCCGCGATCACGACCGCCAGCCCGAGCAGCAGCCCGTCGGTGCCCGAGATCCAGCCGCCGCTGTAGGTGCGCGACCAGTACCAGACCACGAGCGTGCCGACGACGATCCCGCACAGCAGACCCTCGACGGTCTTGTTGGGCGAGATTCGGGGGGCGAGCTTGCGCGTGCCGATCGCGCGCCCGCCGAGGTAGGCGGCGGTGTCGCCCAGGAACGTCCCGAGCAGCACCATCACGACCAGCGCGCCGCCGTGGTCGAGCCCGCGCAGAAGCGCGGCGTGGGCGACGCCCATCCCGATCCACACGATCGCCAGGAACGTCGCCGCCAGGCTGGCCGTGATGCGCTCCCGGCGCGGCATCAGCAGGCCCAGGCCGAACGTCACGGGGACGCTCGCGACCAGCGCCATCAGCACCTGGCGCTCATGGCCCGCCGTGCCGGCGACCACCAGGCCGGCGACGGCGAGGAACGCCGCCAGGCGGATCGGGTGCGCCCGCTCCAGCATGACGGTGAGCTCGTGGGTGCAGATCAGCCCCAGCAGGCCGGCGCCGGCGGCGAAGACCCAGCCGCCCTCGTAGATGATGAAGACGGCGAAGGCGATCGCCGGGATCGCGACCAGGATGCGCGCCAGCAGGTCGGAGCCCATCAGCGCCCGCCGAAGCGGCGGCCGCGCGCCTCGTACTCGGCCAGCGCGGCCTCGAAGTCGGCGCGCGAGAAGTCGGGCCACAGGACGTCGGTGAAGTAGAGCTCGCTGTAGGCGCACTGCCAGAGCAGGTAGTTCGACAGCCGCTGCTCGCCGCTCGTGCGGATCAGCAGGTCGGGGTCGTGCATCTCGGGCGCGTACAGGAGCGCCTGGAACGCCTCCTCGCCGCCGCCCTCGTAACGCTGCGCCGCGTCGACGATCTCGGCGCGGCCGCCATAGTTGAAGGCCACGAACAGCGTGATGCGCGTGTTGCCGGCGGTCTTCGCCTCCGCCCAGTCCATCTGGCGCTGGAGCTCCGGCGAGACGCCCTCGCGGCGGCCGACGAAGCGCATCCGCACGCCCTCCTCGTGCAGCTCGGGCGTCTCGCCGAGGATGCGCTCGGAGAACATCGCCATCAGCGCGTCGACCTCCTCCTGCGGGCGCGACCAGTTCTCGGTCGAGAACGAGTAGACGGTCAGCTCCTGCACGCCCAGGTCGACGGCGTCGCGCAGGCGCGCCTTCACGGTGTCAGCGCCGGCCTGGTGCCCCTGCTCCACCGGCAGGCCGCGCTGCAGGGCCCACCGCCCGTTGCCATCCGTGATGATGGCGACGTACGTGGCGCTCACACTTCGAGGATCTCGGCTTCCTTGCCCCTGAGGAGGGCGTCGAGCTCCTTGACCTTCTCGTCGGTGAGCTTCTGCAGCGCCTCCTCGGCACGATGCTCGTCGTCGGAGCCGGCCTCGCCCGCGTCGCGCAGCTCACGCAGGTCGTGCATGACGTCGCGGCGGATGTTGCGCAGCGCGACCTTGCCCTCTTCGGTCAGGCCGCGCACGACCTTGACGAGCTGCTTGCGGCGCTCCTCGGTGAGCTCGGGGATCTGCAGGCGGATGACCTGCCCGTCGTTGTTGGGCGTGAGCCCGAGGTCGGACTCCATGATCGCCCGCTCGATCGACTTGATCGAGCTCTTGTCGTAGGGCTGGACGGTCAGCAGGCGCGCCTCCGACGCCGAGATCGTCGAGAGCTGGCGCAGCGGGGTCTGGGTGCCGTAGTAGTCGACCGAGATGCGGTCCAGGAGCGCCGGGCTCGCGCGGCCCGTGCGGACCGAGGTGAACTTCTGCCGCGTCGCCTCAACGGACTTGTCCATATGCTCGCGCGCGTCTTGGAGGAGGTCGTCGATCACGTCGTCACCAGCGTGCCCACTCGATCGCCGGAGACTATCCGTTCGAGATTGCCCTCGCCGCTCATGTCGAAGACGTTGATCGGGATGTGGTTTTCCATGCAGAGCGCGAAAGCGGTGGCGTCCATCACCTTGAGATCGCGCTGGAGCGCCTCGCGGGCGGTGATCTCCGGGATGAACTCGGCCTGCGGGTCGGTCTTGGGGTCGGCCGTGTAGATGCCCTCCACGCCGTTCTTGGCCATGAGGATGATCTCGGCGTGGGTCTCCGCCGCGCGCAGCGCCGCGGCGGTGTCCGACGTGAAGAACGGGTTGCCGGTGCCGGCCGCGAAGATCACGATCCGCCCCTTCTCCAGGTGGCGCATGGCGCGGCGGCGGATGTAGGGCTCGGCGACCTCCGAGATCGTCAGCGCCGACTGCACGCGGGTGTGCACGCCGATCTTCTCGAGCGCGTCCTGCAGCGTGAGCGCGTTGAGGACGATCGCCAGCATGCCCATGTAGTCGCCGGTGGCGCGGTCCATTCCTTCGGCGGCGGCGGCCAGGCCGCGGTAGATGTTGCCGCCGCCGAGCACGATCGCGATCTCCACCCCGCGGTCGTGGACCTCCTTGAGCTCGTGCGCGATGGTCTCGACCGTCTGCGGGTCCGTCCCGTAGTCGAGCGGGCCCATGAGGGCCTCGCCCGACAGCTTGATCAGGACCCGCTTGAAGACCGGATCCGGCGTCACGCACCCACCGCGAAGCGGGCGAAGCGGCGGATCACGACGTTCTCGCCCGTGGTGCCCGAGAGCTCGACGCGCAGCTCCTCGATCGTCTTGCCGTCGTACTTCTCGGAGTTGACGTGCGGCTGGTGGAGCAGGACGACGTCCTGCATCCAGGCCTTCAGCTTGCCCTCGGCGATGCGGGGGCGGACGTGCTCGGGCTTGTCGGCCGCCTGCTGCTCGAAGACGCGCAGCTCGGCTTCCTTGTCGGCCTCGGGGATGTCGGCCTCGGAGACGTAGCGGGTGCCGGGCGAGGCCGCGATGTGCAGCGCGACCTCGCGCGCGAAGGCCTGGAAGTCGTCGTTGCGGGCGACGAAGTCCGTGTTGCAGTCGACCTCGACGAGCACGCCGACCTTGCCGTTGGAGTGGATGTAGGACGCGACCGTGCCCTCGGTGGCCTCGCGGCCGCCCACCTTGAGCGCCTTGTCGCCGAGGCGGACGCGCAGCAGCTCGACCGCGGCCTCGACATCGCCGCCGGTCTCGGTCAGCGCCTGCTTGCAGTCCATCATGCCGGCGCCGGTGCGCGCGCGCAGCTCCGCGACCTGCCTGGCGGAGATGGTCGGTGTGCTCACTTGTCCTCGCCCTTCTCGGTCTCGTTCTGATGCGCCGCGGCCTCGCCGGCCGGGCTCTCGTCGCTCTGGGCCTCCTCAGCGGCCGGGCTCTCCTCGGTCGGGGCCTCCTCGGCGGGCGCCTCCGCCGCCGCGGGCTCAGCGGCCGCCTCCTCGGCCGGCGCCATCTCGGCGAGCGCCTCCGTCGCCGCTTCCTCGTGCGCCGCGGCCTCCTTGGCGCGCGCCAGGTCAGCCGCTAGGGCCTCCTCAGCCGCCGGGGCCGGAGCCTCCTCAGCCGCCGGGGCCGCTGCCTCCGCGGCCGGGGCCGCCTCCGCCGCAGGGGCCTCCGCCGGCGCGGCCGGAGCCTCCTCAGCCGCGCGGGCCTCCGCCGGCGCGGCCGGGACCTCCGGAACCTCGATGTCTCCCGTGGCGGGCACCGCGCCGGCCTCGATCGCCTCGGCGGCGGCCGTCTCGCTCGGCGGCGCCGCGCTCATCGCGGCCTCGGCGGCCGGGCTCGGCCCGGGCGCGGGGGCGGCCGCCGCGTCGCCGCCCTCCTTCGCACGGCGCGCGCGCTGGCGGGCGCGCGGGGCGCCGCCCTCGCGGGGCTCGCGGCCGCGGCGGCCGCGGCCGGCGGCCTCCTCGCTCGCCGGGGCGCCCTCGCCGGCCCGTGCGCCGGCCTCCTGCGGCACGCGGCCGCCGGGGTGCTCGCCGCGCTCACGCTGGCGCGGCCCGGGCGAGCCGGCCGCGGGGGCGGCGGGCTCGTCGGCCGCCTGCGCCGCCGCTCCGGCCTCGGCCGAGCGGCGGCCCTCGGCGGGCGGGCGCGCGCCGGCCTCCACCGCCGCGGCGACCTCGGCCTCCGCGACGTCGCGCGGCTCGCCCTCGCCGGCCTGGGTGAGCGCCGCCTCGGCTGCCGCGCGCTCCTCGGCCTCGCGGCGGGCCTGCTCCTCGGCCTCGCGGCGGGCGCGCTCCTCGGCCTCGCGGCGCGCCTGCTCCTCGGCCTCGCGGCGGGCCAGCTCCTCCTCGGTGCGGAAGCGCTGGCGGCCCTGGGAGACCACGTCGCCGATGGCGCGCGTGATCAGCGTGCAGGCGCGGATGGCGTCGTCGTTGCCGGGGATCACGTAGTCGATCCCGTCGGGGTCGCAGTTGGTGTCGACCAGGCCGATGATCGGGATCCGCAGGCGCTGGGCCTCGCGGACGGCGATCGCCTCGGTCTTCAAGTCGATGACGAACATCGCGTCGGGGACGCGCTGCATGTCCTTGACGCCGCCGAGGTTCGCGCGCAGCTTCTCCAGGTCGGCCTCCGCGGAGAGGCGCTCGCGCGTTGGCAGCAGCTGCAGCTGGCCCTCGGACGCGTAGCGCTCGAGGTCGTGCAGGCGCCGGATGCGCGCCGACATGGTCTGGTAGTTCGTCAGCAGCCCGCCGAGCCAGCGGTGGTTCACGTACGGCATGCCGGACGACTCGGCGATCTCCTTGATGCCGTCGCGGGCCTGCTTCTTGGTGCCCACGAACAGCACCGTGCCGCCGCGGTGCGCCACCTCGGCGGCGAAGCGCTGCGCCTGCTCGAGCAGCGTGGCGGTCTTCAGCAGGTCGATGATGTAGATCCCGCTGCGCTCGCCGAAGATGAAGCGGCGCATCTTCGGGTTCCAGCGGCGCGTCTGGTGGCCGAAGTGGACACCGGCCTCCAGCAGCTCCTTGATGCCGACCTCGGCCATCGTGGAGTCACTCCCTTGTGGTGGTTTTCCGTGCTGCCCGGGCGCAAGGCGCGCGGGACCCGGCGCAACAGCGCGCAGGGCAGGGCCGCGGCCTCGGGCCGGCGTGGCTCCGCCGCCCGGGGTTGGTGACAGGTCGGTGAACAGTTTAGGCAAGTTCTCGCGGGCGCCTGCGTTTGGAACCTGTGGCGGGCCGTCCCGCGGCTTCCCCTACTCCGGTGGGTCGGCTCGTTCCCCTGACGCCTGCCGGAGGGCCTCGACGAGGTCCTCCGGCAGAGGCGACCGCAGATCGAGCGGCTCCCCGGTCACCGGATGGTCGAACGCGAGGCGCGCCGCGTGCAGGAACTGCCGGCGCAGCCCGTAGCGGCCGGCGTGGCCGTACTCGCCGTCGCCCACGACCGGGTGCCCGATCGCGAGCAGGTGCGCCCGGATCTGGTGCGTGCGGCCGGTCTCGAGCCGCACGCGCAGCAGCGTCGAGTCCGGCAGCGCGCGCTCGGTCTCGAAGTGCGTGATCGCCGCCCGCGGCTCGTCGGTGTCGGTGGAGATGCGCGTCCGCACGCGGCGGTCGCGCCCGAGCGGGGCGTCGATCGTCCCCGTCCGCGCCGCGGGGCGGCCCTCGACGAGCGCGAGGTACTCGCGCGTGATCCTGCGCGCGCGCAGCGCCGCCGCGAGCGCCGTGTGGGCGCCGTCGCCGCGCGCGAGCACGAGCAGGCCGGAGGTGTCGCGGTCGAGCCGGTGCACGACGCCGGGGCGCTCCGGCTCCGGCCCGCCCGCCACGCGCCCGGCGAGCGCCTGCACGAGCGTCCCCTCCTCGCGCCCGCGGCCGGGGTGCACGACGACTCCCGCCGGCTTGTCGACCACCAGCAGGTGCTCGTCCTCGTAGGCGATCCGGAACGGGGCCGGCGGCGCCTCGGGCCGCGCCGCGGGCGCCGCCTCCTGGACGCTGATGGTCTCCCCGCCGGAGAGCACGTGGCGCTTCGCCCGCAGCTCGCCGTCGACGCGCACGAGCCCGGCGTCGATCAGGCGCTGGGCGGCGGCGCGCGACCCCGCGGAGGCCGCCAGGAACACGTCGAGCCGCTCCCCGGCGGCCTCCTGCGGCACCTTCACTGCGCTCCGCACGCGCCCGCCGACGCCATCGCCACCCTCGAGCCGATCGTCATCGTCGTCGTTCCAGCACGAAGACCAGCGTCAGGACGCCGAACGTGATGCACGTGTCGGCGAGGTTGAAGGCCGGCCAGTGCGGCAGCTTGACGAAGTCCGTCACCGCGCCCTCGCGCACGCGGTCGATCAGGTTGCCCGCCGCCCCGCCCAGCAGCAGCCCGGTCGGCAGCCACACGAGCGGCCGCGTCAGGTGCGTGAGGAAGAACGCGAGCAGCGCGCCCAGGGCGGCGACGGCGATCAGCACGACGAGCGGCCCGCCGCCGGAGAACATGCTGAACGCGACGCCGGAGTTGCGCGTGTTGACCAGGTGGAGGCCGTCCACGACCACGCGCTCCTCGCCGGGGTCGATCCCGCTGCGCACGAGCGCCTTGGTCACCTGGTCGGCGACCGCGACGTCCACCGCCACGATCGCGGTGAGCAGCGCCGCGCGGCGGCCGGTCACGGGGCGATCAGGTTCACGATGATCCGGCCCCCGATCTGCAGCACGAGGATCGCGACCATCGGGCTGAGGTCGACTGGGCCGAACTGGAGCCCGAGGCGTCGGAAGATGCGCAGGAACGGGTTCGTGACGTCGCGCAGGAAGTCCAGGACGGCGTTGAGCGGGCGCGAGTACGGCACGCGGACGCCGAACGAGAGCACCCAGGACACGATGATCGCGGCGAAGATGATCAGCGTGTAGACCCAGATCAGGGCCCACAGGAACTCCGCGATCTGCTCGCGGACCTCCATCAGCGGCCCACCACGTCGTCAAGGGCGGCGGCCAGCGCGGCCCGCACGCCGCCCCGCTCGAGCGCCGCGAGCCCGCGCGAGGTCGTGCCGCCGGGCGAGGTCACCGCCCGCCGCAGCCCGAGCGTGTCGCCGCCGCGCTCGGCCAGCAGCGCGGCCGAGCCGGCCATCGTCTGCGTGACCAGCGTGCCCGCCATCGCAGCCGGCATCCCGTGGCGCACGGCGGCGTCCACCCACGCCTCCACCAGCAGCGCCCAGTAGCCGGGCCCGACGCCCGCGCAGGCGCCGGCCACCGTCATCAGCCGCTCGGGCACGTCCACGACGGTGCCGACGCGCCCGAACAGCTCGTGCAGCCGGGCCACCACGTCCGCGTCCACCGGCGCGTCGGGCTGCGCGAACGCGACCACGCCGCGCCGCAGCTCGACCGGCAGGTTCGGCTCCACGCGGAACACGGCGGCGCCGGGGTAGTGGTCGCGCACGTCGCCCTGCGGCGTGCGCGCGAGCAGCGACACGACGACGCGCGCCGCGCCGTCGACCTCGGCGGCTACGGCCTGGAGCTGCGGCGGCTTGTGGGCGAGGATCACGACGTCGGCGCGCTCGGCCAGCTCGCGGTTGGACGCCAGCGCCTCGCCGCCGAGCTCGGCGGCGAGGCTCGCGGCCCGGCCGGAGCCGGCGTCGGTGCACAGCACGGGATCGCCCCAGCCGCGCGCCAGAGCGCCTGCCATGTTGCCCGAGCCGATGAAGCCGACCTGCATTGCCGGCCGCGGAGTCTACGACTGGTTGAAGAAGCCCTTCTCGATCAACCGCGCGCGCTCCTCCGCCGAGACCTCGACGTTGCGCGGGGTGAGCAGGAAGACCTTGTCCGCGACCTGCTGGATCCCGCCGTCGAGCGCGTACGTCAGCCCGCACGCGAAGTCGATCACGCGCTTGGAGAGCACCGGCTCGGACCCCTGCAGGTTGATGATCACGGGGATCGAGTCCTTGAACTTGTCGCCCACGTCCTGGGCGTCGTTGAAGGACTTCGGGACCACGAGGTGCATGCGGACCTCCCCCCGGCCGTTGGGCCGGTCGTTCCCGCCGCCGACCGACCGCAGCACGGCTGTCCGGCGCTCGGACGGCGCGTCGTCGGCGAAGATGTCGTCGATCTCGTCGCGCCGGCGGCGCGACGACAGGCGGCGGACGTTCGGGCGCTCGCGATAGCGGCTCTCGAGCTCCTGCTCGGGCTCGCGCGCGTCCCGCTCGTCGTCGTCGTAGTACTCGCGGTCCTCGGCAAGGCCGAAGTAGACGAGGACCCTGCGGAACGTGTCACTGACGGCCATGGCTCGGGGTGGTGGTTCGCGTCGGGGGCGGGATTCCCTGCTGTACGGAAAGTCTAGGCGTACAGGATCGTGCCGATGCGCACGATCGTGGCGCCCTCCTGCGCCGCGACCGCGTAGTCCTGCGACGTCCCCATCGAGAGCCGGTGCAGGCCGTGCTCGTGCGCGAGCTCGCGCAGGCGGGCGAAGTATGGCCGGCTGGCCTCCGGATCCTCTGAGAACGGCGGCATCGTCATCAGGCCCGTGACCTTGACCGGCGCGCGCCCCAGGTAGGCGGGCAGCTCGTCGGGCGCGATGCCGGCCTTGCCCTCCTCGCCGGACACGTTGACCTCGAGCAGGATCTCGGTCTCCGGGTCCGCGTGACGCCCGAGCTGGCGCAGCGCGGACTCCGACGCGACCGAGTGGATCAGCTCCGCGTACGGGAGGATCTGCTTGACCTTGCGCGACTGGAGCTGGCCGATGAAGTGCCAGCGGAACTCCGGATGCGCGGTCGCCTTGGCCTCGAGGTCCTGCGCGCGGTTCTCGCCGAGGATCTCGATCCCGGCCTCGTGGAGCACGGGCAGCTCCTCGAGCGGGAGGTACTTGACCGCCGCGAGGATCTCCACGTCGTCGCGGCCGATCTCGTCGCGCACGCGCGCGAGGTTCTCGCGCACGGTCGCGGCGTCCAGGCCGGTGATCAGGCGCGGCACACGACCCCCGCCTGGCGGCCGGTGGTGCCGCCGTCGCGGCGGTGCGAGAAGAACCATGTATCCGCGCACATCGAGCACACGCCGGTGTCGTGGATCTCGTTCACGCCCGCCTCGTGGAGCTGCGCCCGCGCCACCTCCGCCAGGTCGAGGTTGCGCTCGCCGCGGCGCGCGTGGTAGGCCGCGAAGCGCGCGTGGACCTCCTCCCCCACCTCGTAGCAGCAGCCGCGGGCGCTCGGGCCCAGCGCCGCCGCGATCGCGCCGTCGCCGCCGACCTCCCGCAGCGCCTTGACCCCTTCCGCGACGATCCCGCCGGCGAGCGGCCGCCAGCCGCCGTGCAGCGCGGCGACGGCGGTTCTCGAGGCGAGCAGGATCGGCAGGCAGTCGGCCACGAAGACGATCGCCGCGGCATCGGTGAGCGCCGTCGCCTGGCCGTCCTCGTGCGTGTACGGGCGCTCCGGCCCGGGCGGCTCCGTCGCGCGCCGGACGTCGGTGCCGTGCACCTGGCGGCCGTAGCAGAAGCGCCGCCACGGCAGGCCGACCGCCTCACCGAGCCGGCGCCGGTTCTCGTGCACGTTCGCTGACTCGTCGTCGGTGAGCATGCCGAGGTTCAGCGACGCGAACGGACCGTTTGACACGCCCCCGCGGCGGGTGCTGAACAGCACGCGGGCGCCGGGCAGCTCGGCGGCGATCTGCTCGCCCTCGAGGCGGAACGGGGCGGGAAGGTTCACAGGCGCACCGAGCCGTCGTCGGCGAGCGTCCAGCGCGGGTTGTGCGCGACCTCCCACGGATGCCCGTCGAGGTCGGCGAACGCGGCCGAGTAGCCGCCCCAGAACGTCGGCCCGGGCTCGCGCGTGATCGTCCCGCCGGCGACCCTGACCTCCTCGGCGATCGCGTGCACCTCCGCCGGCGAGCGGACGTTGTGTGCGAGCGTGATCCCGCCGTAGCCGCCGGTGTCCTGAACGCCGCTGTCCTCGGCGAGGCGGGCGCGGTCCCACAGGGCGAGGATGCTGCCGCCGGCCTGGAAGAACACGACGTCGTCGCCCGGCTCGGCGTTCGTGCGCCACCCGATCGCCTCATAGAACGCGCGGGCGCGCGCCAGGTCCGAGACGCCGAGGGTGACGAGGCTGATGCGGGGCTCCATGCGACGCAGTGTGGCGCACGGACTGATCGCTACGTGAGCGTCGCCCGCGCGCTGGCGTCGATCTCCGTCCCGGCCCGGGCGGCCGCGACGCCCTCCGGGGTCCAGACGCTCGAGCGGCCGGCCGCCTGCTCGCAGCCTCCGCCCGTCGAGCCCGCGAAGCTGGCGACCGCGACCCACACGCGGTAGTCCGTGGCGACGCGGCGAGCCCGCTCATCCTGGAGGGCCGCCTCGTCCGCGGACTTCACGGTGCCGGCGACGTAGGCGTCGATCCCCAGCGCGGCGGTATCGGCTGCGTGCCGCTCGATCCCGGTGTCCCTGCAGATGGCCAAGCCGAGCCGCCACCCGTCGACCTCCAGGACGGCCGGACGGTCGCCGGGGGTGAACCGCTCCGCCTCCGTCGCGCCCAGCCAGATCTTGCGGTACGCCACGTGCGACCCGGCGCCGTCGATCGCCAGCATCGCGATGTGCACGCGCCCGGCGTCGCCCTGGAGCGGGGCGCCCACCAGCGCCGTCGCCCCCACGGCGGCGCAAGCCTCTACGATCGGCGCGAGCCGCGGGTCTTCGGCCGTGATCGCCGCTGCGTCGAGCTCGTAGCCGGTCAGCGAGAGCTCGGGGAACACCACGACGCGGGCGCCTGCGGAGCGGACCGTCGCCGCGTGTCGTTGTGCGTTCCGCGCGACGTCGTGAGAGGCGCAGAACGGCTGCGTCGCGGCGATGACGAGCGGCTCACGCATCGCCGTGGAGCCCCACGGCGAGCTGCGACTCGCGGTCCGGCGCGCGGCCCTCGAGCATGGCGAGCGTGGCCGCACGCAGCGCCGCGCCGACCGCCGGCCCGCTCAGGCCGGCGGCCACGAGGTCGTCGCCGGTGATCGCCAGCCGGCGATGCCGCACGTCGTCCAGCCAGCGGCGCGTGGCCTCGGCGGCGGGACCCTCGCCACCCGCGACGAGCATCGCCGCCTCGATCGGCTCGCCGCGCAGCACACGCCACAGATCCGCGTCCGACGCGCCCGCCAGCTCGCGCCGCAGCCGCCCCGCCGAGCCCGCGGCCGCGACCACCGCGTCCCGCTCGCGCGCCGGGAAGTCGAACGCCGCGAGGCGCGCCCGCAGCCCTTCCGGCGGGATCTCCGTACAGCACGCGGCGAGCGCGACCAACCGCGACTCGCGCGCCACCGCGGCGACCAACGTCCCCGGAACCCGGAACCCCTCCCCGAGCAGCGCCCTCCCGAGCCCGTGGCGCTCCAGCCCCAGCAGCGCCGCCGGCTGCGGCTCGCCGAGCAGGAGCAGCAGCTCGCTCCCCAGCCGCGGCGCGGTCACCGTCGTGAGCGCTCCGTCCGCGATCGCCGCCGCCATCAGCGCATCGGTCTCCCGCGACGGCTCGAACCCGAGCCGCGCCGCATAGCGCACGAGCCGCAGCATCCGCGTCGGGTCATCCGTGAACGACCGGTCGTGCAGCACCCGCAGGCGGCCGGCGTCGAGGTCCGCGCGGGCGCCGGGGTAGGTCGTGACCTTCCCGTCCACCAGCCGCACCGCCATCGCGTGCACGGTGAAGTCGCGGCGCGCCAGGTCCTCGTCGAGGCTCGCGCCGAGCGCCACGTCCGGCAACGCGCCCGGGCGCGCGTAGTGCTCGGTCCGGGCGCCCGTCAAGTCGAACGCGACGCCGTCGGCCTGCACCGTCGCGGTGCCGAAGCGGTCGTGGACGGTCAGGGCGCCGCCGACCCGCGCCGCGGCGCGCCGCGCGACCGCCACGGCGTCGCCCTCCACCACCAGGTCGAGCTCGCGCGGCACGCGATCCAGCAGCGCGTCGCGCACCGAGCCGCCGACGGCGTGCACGCCCGGCTCGTCGCCCACGGCGCCGAGCACGACCTCCGCGCCGGGGGCCTCCTGGAGGCGCTCGAGCAGCTCCACGCCTTCATCTTCCATCAAGGGGCCCGGCTAATCTCTGACAGCCATGTCGGCGCGCAAGCTCCTCCTGGGCGCCGGGGTGGTGCTCGTCCTGGTCACCGGCTCGGCCGCCGCGTTCGTCCTGACGCGGCAAGGGGACGTCTCCAATCCCGACGTCACGTTCCGCCCCGAGCCGACCGAGACGCCCGTCCCGGAGACGCCGGAGCCCACCAAGAAGGGCCAGAAGGACCCCCTGCGCAACTTCCTGTGGGCGGGCTACGGCTACTCGAAGGACCGCCGGCACTACCTGCCCGCCTCGACGAACCTGCGCCCTCCGTACTGGCGCGTCTGGACGCTCGGCGGCCGCACGCTGCTCGAGTTCCCGCCGGTGATGGCCGAGGGGAAGCTGTTCCTGCTCAAGAACAACGGCGCGGTCTACGCGATCGACAAGCGCACCGGCAAGGTCCGCTGGAGGCGCAGGATGGGCGTGCTGGCGGCCGGCTCGCCCGCCTATGGCAACGGCCGCGTGTTCGTGACGCTGCTCTCGCGCGGGCGCACCAAGCCCGGCCTCGTGGCGGCGCTGCGCTCGCGTGACGGCAAGGTGCTGTGGTCGCGCCCGCTGCCCGCCCGCAGCGAGTCCTCGCCGGTGTTCGACAACGACCGCATCTACTTCGGCTCCGAGAACGGGAATGTCTACGCGCTGCGGGCCGGCGACGGAGCCGTGCGCTGGAAGTTCCACGCCGCCGGGGCGGTCAAGTGCGCGCTGGCGCTGGCCGACGGCAAGCTCTACTTCGGCGACTACAACGGGCACGTGTACGCGATCCGCCAGGCCGACGGCTCGCAGGTCTGGAGCACGGGCACCAAGGGCTCGACCTTCGGGCTGCGCGCGGGGAACTTCTACTCCACGCCCGCGGTCGCCTACGGGCGCGTCTACATCGGCAACACCGACGGCAAGATGTACTCGCTGTCCTCCGACAACGGCAAGCTGGCGTGGACGAAGGGGACGGGCTCCTACGTCTACTCGTCGCCCGCCGTCGCGCAGGTGCCGGACGGCCGCCCGACGGTCTACTTCGGCTCCTACAACGGGACGTTCTACGCGCTCGACGCGCGCTCCGGCCGGGTGCGCTGGACGCACCGCGACGGCGGCAAGATCTCCGGGGGGCCGACCGTGGTGGGCGACGTCGTCTACTTCTCGAACATCGGCAAGAGGGACACGACCGGGCTCGGCGCCCGCACCGGCCGCGAGGTCTTCCACATGGACCGCGGCTCGTTCAACCCGGTCATCTCCGACGGGCGCACGATCTTCCTGACCGGCTACTCGTCGATGTACGCGCTCAGGCCGAAGCGGTAGTGGTTCCTCCGGGAGGTCGTGGCGTCCTTGGGCGGTCGCTGGCGGCGCCTGGCAAGGACGCAGACCCGCAGGAATCCCTCTGGGATTTCAAGTGGTCGAGGACGCCGCCAGGCGGCGATCAGCGGCCGATCCAGGGGCGTCACGGCGTGTCGGGGGGACCACTCGGTCTGATCGGGACACCCGCCGCGGTGAGGGCGTCCTTGACCTCGGGGATGCGGTAGGTCCCGTAGTGGAAGATCGAGGCGCACAGCACCGCGTCGGCACCGGCCGCGATGCCGTCGATCAGGTGCCGGGGCTCGCCGGCGCCGCCGGAGGCGATCACCGGCACCTCGACCGCGCCGCTGATCGCGCGCGTGAGGTCGAGCTCGTAGCCGTCCTGGGTGCCGTCGCGGTCCATCGAGGTCAGCAGGATCTCCCCCGCCCCGCGCTCGACGCCCTCGCGCGCCCACGCGACGGCGTCGAGGCCGGTGGGCGTGCGCCCGCCGGCGACGTAGGCCTCGTAGGAGCCGTCCGGGCGCTTCTTGGCGTCGATCGCGAGCACGACGCACTGCGCGCCGAACACGCGCGCCAGCTCGTCGAGCAGCTCCGGCCGCGCGATCGCCGCCGAGTTCACCGACACCTTGTCGGCGCCGGCGTCGAGCACCGCGTGCGCGTCGGCGACCTCACGCACGCCGCCCCCGATCGTGAACGGCACGAACACGTCGTCCGCCGCGCGGCGCGCCAGCGAGACCACCGTCGCCCGCTTGTCGGAGGTCGCCGTGATGTCGAGGAACACGAGCTCGTCGGCCCCCTGGGCGTCGTAGTGGGCCGCGAGCTCGACCGGGTCGCCGGCGTCGCGGATGTCGATGAAGCGAGTCCCCTTGACGACCCGGCCGCCGTCGACGTCCATGCACGGGATGACGCGCTTGTAGTGCACGGTTCGGAGACGGTAGCGGAGCGAGCCCCGACGCTGAGCGAATTTGGCTCTACAGGGGGGCTTGCGGACGTTGTTCCGGCCATCGCCCGGTGCCGCCGCGAATCGCTAATGGTTCCGGCCGGAAGTTCGGCGCATAACCCGGTGGATGCCGG
>JBIOTP010000119.1:0-13467 GCA_044865965.1 Solirubrobacteraceae bacterium | reverse complement strand
TCCGGGGGCGACGTTGGCGGTCTCGTGCCGCTGGCGCTCCACATCAGCCGCAGCCGGTGTTGTTGCCGCAGCTCGAGCACGTGTAGCACGAGCCGGTGCGCTGCATCATGCCGCCGCACTGGTTGCACGCCGGCCCGAGGTCGAGCCCGAGCATGCGGGCCGGGCCCACCGGTGGCGTGTCGGTCAGCGCGGACGCGGCGGGCTGGGGCTTGGGTGCGGCCGGCGCCGGCGGCGCGGAGGCCTTGGCGGCGCCGCCGTTGCCCGTCCGGCCGCCCGCGGGGCCGGCCGAGCCGCCGGGCGCCGCGTTCGCCAGGCCGGCCGAGCCGCCGCGCGCCGCGTTCGCCGGGCCCGCCAAGCCGCCGGGGGCGCCGGACGCGACGTCCTCGCCGGTCTTCTTCGCGCGCACGGCCGGCGTGAGGATGCCGAGCTCTTCCTGGACGTCGGCGTCCAGGAAGCGCGAGGCGAGCCAGCGCATGATGTAGTCGGGCATCGACTTCGCGAACGGGATCTCCGGATTGGTCGTGATCCCCTCCGGCTCGAAGCGCATGTAGGCGAACTTGCGCACCAGCGTCTCCAGCGGCACGCCGTACTGCAGCGCGATCGAGATCGCCGTCGCGAACGAGTTCATCATCCCGCGCAGCGTCGAGCCCTCCTTGCCGATGTCGGTCAGGAAGATCTCGCCCACGCTGCCGTCCGGGTAGCGGCCGGCCGTGATGTAACCCTCGTGGCCGCCGATCGAGAACTTGTGGGTCAGCGAGTCGCGCTCGCGCGGCATCCGGTTGCGCGCCGGGCCGCTGTCGCCCCTGGCCTTCGCGACCGCCTCGGCGACGGCCGCCGCGATCATCTCCTCGACCTCGGTCGCTGTGAAGATCTCCTCGCCGGCCGACAGCGCTGCCTCGGCCTTCGCGTTGACCTCCTTGACCTCCTGGGCGTCCGTGCGCAGGGCCTGCGCGGTCTTCGAGCCGTCGCGGTAGATCGCGAGCGCCTTGATCCCGAGCTTCCAGGCTTGGATGTAGGCCTCGGCGATGTCGTCCACCGTGGCGGTTTGCGGCAGGTTCACGGTCTTGCTCAGGGCCCCGGAGATGAACGGCTGGACGGCGCCCATCAGCTTGATGTGGCCGCGGTGCGAGATCGCCCGCTCGCCGACCGCGACGTCGAACACCGGCAGGTGCTCCGCAGCGAGGCCGGGCGCCCCGATGATGGTGCCGTGCTCATTGACGTAGGCCTCGATCTGCTCGACCTCGGCGTCGCCATAGCCGAGCGTGCGCAGCGCCATCGGCACGGTGCGATTGACGATGGTCATCGTCCCGCCGCCGACGAGCTCCTTGTACTTGACGAGCGAGAAGTCGGGCTCGACCCCGGTCGTGTCACAGTCCATCAAAAAGGAAATCGTGCCAGTCGGAGCCAAGACACTGGCCTGCGCGTTGCGGTAGCCGTAGAGCTCGCCGAGCGCGACCGCCTCGTTCCACGTCTCGCGCGCCGCGGTGAGCAGTGCGGTGTCCGCGCACGCTGCGTCCGGAATCGCGTACGAAGCGTCGCGGTGCATCCGCATCACGTTGTTGTGCGCCTCCCGGTTCTCGGCGTAACGGTCGTACGCGCCGAGCGCGGCGGCGACCCTCGCTGACTGCGCGTACGCCCGCCCGGTCAGCAGCGCCGTGATCGACGCCGCCGCGCCGCGCCCCTCGTCGGAGTCGTACGCGAACCCGTTGGCCATCAGGTAGGCGCCGAGGTTGGTGTATCCCAACCCGAGCTGCCGGAAGGCGCGCGCGTTGTCGCCGATCTTCTTCGTCGGATAGCTCGACGGCCCGACGATGATCTCCTGCGCCAGGAAGACGATGTCCACCGTGTGCTGGAAGCGTTCGACGTCGAACGTCCCGTCCGGCCGACGGAACTTCATGAGGTTGATCGACGCGAGGTTGCATGCCGAGTCGTCGACGTGCAGGTATTCGCTGCAGGGATTGGACGCGTTGATCCGGCCGGAGTTCGGGCACGTGTGCCACTGGTTGATCGTCGTGTCGTACTGGACGCCCGGATCGGCGCAGCGCCAGGCAGCCTCGGCGATCTCGCTCATCAGCTGGCGTGCCGGGATGGGATCGCCGATCGGCTCGCCCGTGGTGCGGGCGATTAGGTGCCAGTCGGCATCGTCCTCGACGGCCTGCATGAACTCGTCGGTGAGGCGGACGGAGTTGTTGGCGTTCTGGTACTGGATCGAGTGGAAGCCGTCTCCGTCGATCGACATGTCGAAACCGGCGTCGCGCAGTGCGGCGGCCTTTTCCTCTTCCTTGGCCTTGCACCAGATGAACTCGCGGATGTCGGGGTGGTCGACGTCCAGGACGACCATCTTTGCCGCGCGGCGCGTGCCACCCCCGGATTTGATCGAGCCCGCCCATGCGTCGGCGCCGCGCATGAACGAGACCGGCCCGGATGCAGTCCCGCCCTTCGAGAGCGGCTCCATCGACCCGCGGATCTTCGACAGGTTGATCCCAGAGCCCGACCCACCGCGGAAGATGATCCCCTCCTTGGTGTTCCACTCGAGGATCGACTCCATGTCGTCCTCCACGGAAAGGATGAAGCACGCCGACATCTGGTTCTTGGGGCCGTCCTGCGGATGCCAGCCGCAGTTGAACCAGACCGGCGAGTTGAAGGCCGCCATCTGGTGCAGCAGGATGTGGGTCAGCTCGGCCTCGAACGCGTCGCCGTCCTCGACGGAGGCGAAGTAGCCGCGCTCGCGGCCCCAGTCGGCGATCGTCCCCGAGACGCGGGAGATCATCTGCTTGACCGAGCGCTCGCGCGTCGGTGAGTCGAGCTGGCCGCGGAAGTACTTCTGGGCGACGATGTTCGTGGCGTTCTGGGACCAGCTCGTGGGGAACTCGACGTCCTCCTGACGGAAGGAGCCGACCGCGGCCGTGCGGCGCTCCCATTCCACGGTCTCGAACGGATGGACGCCGGGCTTCGTGAACAGGCGCCGGACGCGCAGGGCCTCACCCGACGCGGGCTCGTGCGTGAGGGTTGTCTGCGGCGTCTGCTCCATCGTCACGTCTCCCTTTTCCGCAGTGCCGACGACCGGCCACGGACCTCGATCTGCAGGGCAGCGAATTCTCGGTGCTGGGGCGGACGGAACTTGCGTCCCGGGGCCCCGAAGTCCCTGCAAATCACGGCGTTGAGGAGCTGCGGAAGGGAACTTGAATTCTAGCGGACCGGCAGTCTCGGCCCGGGGCGCCGAGGGGTTGTCTCAGCGGCCCAGCCGCAGCCAGTCGGCGAAGTCCGACCAGGTGCCGCGGGTCCGGTAGGCGGCCTCCCGCCAGGCGTGGCGGACGCCGGCGAAGCGCGACGAGCGGTGGGCGGCGAGCGCCGAGACGGCGAGCGCGGCGGCGCCGAGGAGCGCGATCGCGACGAGGATCGCCGGCACGAGGAGGCTGCCGTGGCCGGTGCGCGTGACCACGAGCTGCGGCGTGGCCGCGGCGGCCGGCGCCGCCGGTGCCGCGGCGGGGGGCGGGGTGGCGGTGGCGGTGGCGCTCTCGATCGACGGCGTCGAGCCCTCGCCGGGGCCGTGCGGCGGGAGGGCGCCGGAGCCCGATCCGCCGGTCTCCGATTCCGGCAGCCGGCCGGACTCCGGCTGGCCGGACCCGCTCGAGTGAGCGGTCGGCGGCGCGCTCGGCGCGGTGGGCGAGGGCTGCGGCCGGCCGGTCCCGGACCCGCTGGAGTCCCCCGAATCGGACGAGTCGTCGCCGCAGCGGCCGTTCCTGTGGCGGTCGATCCCGGCCTCCACGGCCTCGCGGAAGTCGGGGTAGTCCTGGTCGAAGCTCGGCTCGATCGTGTCGAGCGTCCTCTGGAGCGCCTGGAGCGTGTGCCGGCACACGTCGATCACGCTGTCGCGGCGGTAGTCGTCATAGACGCGCTCGACCTCCCTGGGCCGGTCCTCACCCGAGGCGGACGCCGATCCCGGTGTCGCCGTCGGCGTGGGGGTGGGAGTCGGCTCTTGCGCGCGGGCGGCGGGCGGAGCGGCCATCAGGAGCGCCAGCGCGGTCAGGGGGACCGTGATGAGGCGCATCCTGCGCCAGTGTATCGGCCGACCCCCGCTAGGATGCCGCGCTCGATGCGGCTCCTCGTCACCGGCGGCGCAGGCTACATCGGCTCGATCGTCGCCCAGCAGCTCGTCGCACGCGGCGACGACGTGACGGTCCTGGACTCGCTCCAGCGCGGCCACCGGGAGGCGGTCCCACCCGGCGCCGAGCTGGTGACGGCCGACCTGATCGATCCGGGTGCGCTGCAGCGGGCGCTCGCCCCCGGCTTCGACGGCGTCATCCACTGCGCGGCGCTGTCGCTGGTCGCGGAGTCGGTCCGGTACCCGGAGCGCTACTACCGCGGCAACGTCGTCGGCACGCTGAACCTGCTCGACGCGATGCGCGAGGCCGGCATCGACCGGCTCGTGTTCTCCTCCACGGCCGCGACGTACGGCGATCCGCAGACCGACCCGATCACGGAGGACGAGCCCGCCGAGCCCGTGAACGCGTACGGCGGCTCCAAGCTCGCCGTCGACCGGATGCTCGAGGACGAGAGCCGTGCGCACGGCCTGGCGGGGGTCTCGCTGCGCTACTTCAACGTCGCCGGGGCGAGCGGGGATCTCGGGGAGGATCACAACCCGGAAACGCATCTGATCCCCCTCGTGTTGCGCGCCGCCGCCGGCCGCAGCGGGCACGTCTCGATCTTCGGCACCGACTACCCGACCGCGGACGGCACGGCGGTCCGCGACTACATCCACATCGTCGACCTCGCGCGCGCGCACCTGCTGGCGCTGGAGAAGGCGGAGCCGGGGACCCACGCGATCTACAACCTCGGGACCGGCACGGGCTACTCCGTGCGCCAGGTGATCGAGGCCGCGCGCTCGGTCACCGGGCGGGACATCGCGGTGCGGGAGGAGCCGCGCCGGGCGGGGGACCCGCCGCGTCTGGTGGCGAGCAATGCGAAGGCGCGCGCGGGGTTGGGGTGGAGGCCCGAGTCGTCGCTCGAGGAGATGGTCGCGGATGCGTGGTCGTGGCATGAGGCGCATCCGGACGGGTACGGGTCCTAGCGGCGCGGCGGGTCCGGCGAACTGCTTGCAGGTGAGGGGGAGCCCGGATTGCCGCGCGTGCGCGAAGCGATCAGCGCCGCGCGGGGGTGACGTAAGTAGGTGTCGCCATGCGACACGTAGTTGCATCACCCCCCCGGACGCGCGATCGAACGTGATCGGTCGCGAGCGAAAAGCGCCGTGTGGGCGCGCGATCCCGCGCGCCGCGAGGCACTCCGAGGCTCCTCCTCACCTGCAAGCAGTTCGCCGGCGGCTAGACCAGGACGACGCAGCCGCGCCGCACGAGCGCCGCCGGCGCCGCGATCGGATCGGAGAACGAGTTCCACCGCAGATCGAGCTTCTCGAGCGCCGGCAGCTCGGCCACGCCCGCCGGCAGCGAAGTGAGCCGGTTCGCACGCAGGTCCAAGCACCGCAGCCCGCCCAGCGCGCCGATCGACTCCGGCAGCGCCTCCAGGCGGTTCTCGCGCAGGTCGCGGTGCCGCAGCTCCGCGAGCTTCCCGATCGCGTCCGGGAGCGAGGCGAGCCGGTTGCCGCGCAGGTGCAGTTCGCGCAAGGCGCGCAACCCCCCGATCGCGTCCGGCAACGAGACGAGCGCGTTGCCGATCAGCCGCAGCTCGACCAGCCCGCGCAACTCCCCGATGAAGTCGCCCACCGACACGAGCCCGTTCTCGGACGCGTTGAGGTACGTGAGCGCGCGCAGCCGGCCCACGCACTCCGGCAGCACGCCGAGCCGGTTGTCGTGGACGTACAACACGCGCAGTCGTCGGAGCGCGCCCAAGGATTCGGGCAGCGACGCCAGCCGGTTGTGCCCCGCGTCCAACACCTCGAGCGCCGGCAGCCGCCCGATCGACTCCGGCAGCGCCGGCAGCCCGCTCTCGTGTACGTACAGCTCGCGCAGCGACACCAGCGAGCCCACCGCCTCCGGCAGCGAGCCCAGCGGGTTGCCGCCGATCGAGAGCGCCTCGAGGTCGCGCCGGCGCCACACGTCGTCCGGGATCGCGGAGATCCCGTGCAGGCTCAGCCGGCTCAGAGCAGCGGCTCCACCGCGGCCAGCGCGTCGGCCAGCACGGCGTCGGGCTCGCGGGCGGCGTCGATCACCGTGACCCGCTCGGGCTCGGCGGCCGCGAGCTCGTCGTAGGCGCGCGCGATCGCGTCGAAGAACGCGTCGTGCTCGCGCTCCAGGCGATCGGCCCGGCGCCCCGTGATCCGCGCCAGCCCCGCGGCCGGGTCGATCCGCAGCAGCAGCGTCCGGTCCGGCGCCAGGCCGCCGGTGGCGAACGCGTTCAGCGCGCGCACGGCCTCGACGCCGAGCGAACGCCCCGCGCCCTGGTAGGCCAGCGAGGAGTCCACGAAGCGGTCGAGCAGCACCCACTCGCCGGCCTCCAGTAACGGGCGCAGCTGCTCGGACACGAGCTGCGCCCGCGCCGCCGCATACAGCAACGCCTCCGCCCGCGGGTCGATCGTCAGCTCCGGGTCCTTCACGAGCTCGCGGATGCGCTCGGAGACCTCCACCCCGCCCGGCTCGCGCAGCACGAGCACCGGCCGCCCGCGCTCGTCGAGCGCGCTCGACAGGCGCGCCACGAGCGTCGTCTTGCCGGCGCCGTCCAGACCCTCGACGGTGATGAGCCGGCCGCGCCCCATCCTAGGATCTTCACACGTGCTCGAGCTCGACGCCCATCCCCACGCCCGCGCCGTGCTCGGCGCCGCGCTCGAGACCGAGCCGGCGCACGCCTACCTCCTGCACGGCCCGGCGGGCACGGGCAAGCGGGCCGCCGCACGCGCGTTCGCCGGCGAGTTGCTCGCCCGCGGCGCGCCCGACCCCGACAACGCGCGCGCCCGGGCCGCGCACGGCGCCCACCCCGACCTCACGTGGGTGATCCCCAGCGGCGCGCACGAGATGCTGCGGCGCGACGTCGGCGAGGCGGTGGTGGCCGCGGCGGCCCACACGCCATTCGAGGCGAGCCATCGCGTGTTCGTGCTCGAGCGCGCGGACACGATGAACGACGAGGCGGCCAACGCGCTGCTGAAGACGCTCGAGGAGCCGCCGCCCTACGTCGTCCTGCTGCTGCTCACCGACCGCCCGACCCAGGTGCTGCCGACGATCGCCAGCCGCTGCCAGCCGGTGCGGTTCGACACGCTGCCCCCGCACGCGATCGCCGCGCAGCTCGACGGCATCGACCGCCGGACCGCCGAGGCGTGCGCGCGCCTGGCGCTCGGCGACGGCGAGAAGGCGCGCGCGCTCGCCTACGGCGACGGGCCGCGGCTGCGCGCGGCGGCAGAGGCGCTCGCGCGCGCGCCGCTGCGCGCCGCGACCGCCGCCGAGCGCCCCTGGCGCGCGCTGCTGGAGCGCGCCCGCGCGCGCGGTGGCGCGGCCAAGGACGCGGTCGAGGCTGCGCTCCGGGACGAGCTCCAGTACCTGCCCAAGAAGGAGCATCGCCGGCGCGCGACCGAGTACGCCGAGCGCGCGCGGCGCGCCGAGCGCCGGGCCGAGACCGAGGCGCTCGACCACGCGCTCCAGCTCACCGGCCTGTGGTACCGCGACCTGACCTGCGTCGCCGCCGGCGCGCCCGAGCTGGCGTTCAACTGCGATCGGGCCGAAACCCTCACCGAAGACGCCCGCGGGCTGGCGCCCGCCGCGCTGCGCCGCGCCCAGGACCTCGTCGAGGACGCGCGCGCGAGGCTCGCGCTGAACGTCAGCTACGAGCTGGCCTGCGAGGCGCTCGCCTACCGCCTCGAGGCCGCGCTCTCCTCCAGCTCGCGCAGCGCGTAGTCCTCGATCTCCGGGTCGAGGTCGGGCCACTGCGGGTCGAGCGCCTCGAGCGTGCCCGCGATCGCCCGGGCCACCACGAGGTTGCGGTACCACTTGTGGTCGACCGGCACGACGTACCACGGCGCCCACGGCGTGCTGGTCAGGTTCAGCGCATCCTCGTAGGCCTCCTGGTAAGCGTCCCAGTTGCGCCGCTCGCGGACGTCGTTGGCGGAGACCTTGTAGCGCTTGTGCGGGCGCTCGATCCGGTCGCGGAAGCGGTCGAGCTGGGCCTCCTTGGAGATGTGCAGGAAGAACTTGACGACCGTGGTGCCCTCGCGCACGAGCATCCGCTCGAAGTCGTTGATCGAGTCGTAGCGCGAGCGCCAGAGCTCCGCGGGCGCCAGGCCCTTCACCCGCACCACCAGCACGTCCTCGTAGTGCGAGCGGTTGTGCACGTGGATCATGCCGTCGGCCGGCGTCTGCTGGTGATAGCGCCACAGGAAGTCGTGCGCCGCCTCCTCGTTGGAGGGCTCCTTGAACGAGTACACGCGGACACCGTGCGGGTTGGAGCCGCGGAAGACGTGCTTGACGGTGGAGTCCTTGCCGGCGGCGTCGACGCCCTGCAGGACGATCAGCACGCTGCGGCGGTCCTCGGCGTACAGGCGCGCCTGCAGGTCGGCGATCCGCCGCGTGAGCCCCGACAGCTCGGCCTGGGCCTCCTCCTTGCCGGCGTAGCCGCCGGTGTCCGCGGTGTCGTAGTCGGCCAGCCGGACGCGCTCGCCGGGCTCGACGCGGTAGCGCGCGAAGTCGGCGATCAGCGGGGCGACGGGATCGTCGGGCATGCCGTCGTGTTACCCGCCAAGATGCAGCGCCATGACCGAGGTCGAGATCCGCGGCCCGTACGCGACGGTGCGCGCGCCCGGCCTCGAGGACGAGGTGGCGGTCGAGGAGCCGCTCGAGATCCGCGTCGACGGCCGGGCGATCGCGGTGACGATGCGCACGCCGGGCGAGGACGAGGAGCTGGCGCTCGGCTTCCTCTACGGCGAGGGGCTGATCGACGGCCCCCGCGCCGCGGCGCCGGCGCTCGAGGCCAACACCGTCGACGTCGCCGGCCCGCTGCTGCACGAGCCGGCCTCACGCTCGTTCTACGCGACCTCCTCGTGCGGCGTCTGCGGCAAGGGCGCGCTCGAGGAGGTGGCGGTGCACGCGCCGCGCGCCGCGCCCGGCCCGCGGGTCGCCCGCGACCTGCTGGCCGCGCTGCCCGAGCGCCTGCGTCAGCCGACCTTCACGCGCACCGGCGGCCTGCACGCCACCGGCCTGTTCACCGCCGCCGGCGAGCTCGTCTGCGTGCGCGAGGACGTCGGCCGCCACAACGCGATGGACAAGGCGGTCGGCTGGGCGCTGCGCGCCGGCCTGGTGCCGCTGCATCCGCACCTCCTGTGCGTCTCCGGCCGGCTCTCGTTCGAGCTCGTGCAGAAGGCCGCCGTCGCCGGCGCGCCGCTCCTGGTGGGGGTCGGCGCGCCGTCCTCGCTCGCCGTCCGGCTCGCCGACGAGCGCGGGATCACGCTCGCCGGCTTCGCCCGCGACGGGCGCGTCAACGTCTACACGGCCGTCGAGCGCGCCCGCTGAGGCTCCGCGTGCGCCCTCAGGCGCTCTTGGCGCGCGCGTCGGCGACCAGCCGGGTGACCGGCTCGGCCTCGCCCAGGCGCGCCTCGAAGTCCGGGGCGATGACCGGGGCGGGGATCGCGCGGCCGTACAGGAACCAGTACGCGCACGCGACGAACAGCGCGCCGCCGGCCAGGTTGCCGCCGCCGGCGAAGACCCAGTTGTGGAGCGCGTCGGCCCACGTGATGCCGTCGACGCCGGCGAAGACGGCGGCGGGCAGGAAGAACATGTTCGCCACGACGTGGTCGAAGCCCATCGCGACGAACGCCATCACGGGGAAGAAGATCGCGAGGATCTTGCCGCCGATGTCCTGCGCGCCGATCGCCATCCAGACGGCGAGGCAGACGAGCCAGTTGCAGCCCACGCCGCGCAGGAAGATCTGCAGGTCGGTCTCGGTGTGGCCCTTCAGCGTGGCGATCGCGGTGAGCCGGGCCAACGGCATCTCGGCGGTGACGACGCCGCTCTTGACGGCGAGGAAGTAGGCGACGAGCAGCGAGCCGAGCAGGTTGCCGAGCGCTACGAACGCGAAGTTGCGCAGCAGGCCGCGCACCGTTGCGCGGCGGCGCAGCACGGCGAGCGGGATGAGCGCCATGTTGCCGGTGACCAGCTCAGAGCCGGCGATCACGACGAGCATGAGGCCGACGGAGAACGTCGCCCCGGTGACGAGCGCCGGCAGCGCGCCCCAGGTCTTGGGATCGAGCCCGGCCGACGTGGTGACGGCCAGCAGTCCGCCGAAGGCGATGAACGCGCCGGCCAGGAAGCCGGCGACGAGCGCCTTGTGCCAGGGGAGCCCGGCCTTGGCCGCGCCCGCGTCGGTTGCTGCGTCGGTGATGCCCTGCGGATCCTTGTACGACACGACAGTCCTCCTGACTTTCGCGATGGGGGGTGCGGTCTCGGTGATCGGCGGCGGCGCGCGGAACTTCAGCGGCCGATCGGGCCGAGGTCGGGCGTCAGCCCGTGCAGGGAGAAGCCGCGAAAGCGCCCGAAGCGCCCGTGCCCGGGGCCGTGGAAGTCGGACGAGCCCGTGGTCAGCAGCCCGCGCTCGCGCGCCGCGGCGTGCAGCAGGCGGGTCTGCTCGGCGGTGTGGGTCGCGTAGAAGGCCTCCACGCCGTCCAGGCCGGCGGCGGCGAACTCGTCCAGCGTGCGCACCGTCTCGGCGGGGTCGTCGAGGTCCCAGAACGGGTGCGCCCACACGGCCACGCCCCCGGCGGCGTGGATGACCGCGATCGCCTCGGGGACCGTCGGCCGCGTGCGCGGGACGTAGGCCGGCGCGCCGGGGACGAGGTAGGCGGCGAACAGCGCGTCGCGGTCGGCGGGCAGGCGCCCGGCGTTGGCGGGGTGGGCGAGCAGCGCGTCGGCGAGGTGGGGGCGCCCGGGCGCGGGATGAATGAGCCGCGACTCGTCGAGCGCGAACCCGAGCTCGCGCAGGCGCGCCGCCATCGCGTCGATGCGGCGGACGCGGTCCGCCCGGAAGTCCTCGAGCGCGGCGCGCAGCTGCGGGTCGTCGTGGCGCAGCTCGTAGCCGAGCACGTGCAGGTCCTCGTGGCCGCGGTGGACGGCCGACAGCTCGGCGGCGGGGGAGAGCGCGATGCGGTGTGCGCGCGCTGCGGCGAGCGCCTCCGGGACGCCCGCGACCGTGTCGTGGTCGGTCAGCGCGAGCAGCTCGACCCCGCTGCGCGCCGCGCCGGCGACGACCTCGGCCGGCGCGAGCGAGCCGTCGGAGCAGGTCGAGTGGGCCTGTAGATCGAAGACCAGGGCGGTTTTGTCCGCGCGCACGGCCGGGAAGCCTTCAGCCAATCCCACCGACTGGAGGTTCCGCGATGACCACCGGAACGATTATCGCGATCGTCGTCGCCGCCCTGATCATCCTTGCATTGGTGGCCTTCTTCCTCCCGCGCACGCGCGCGCGAGCCAAGCTGAGGGCCCGCGAACGCGAGCTGGAGCAGCGCCGCGGGCGCGTAGCCGACGAGCACCGCGCAGAAGCGGACGCCCGGCAGCGCCAGGCGACCGAGGCCGAGCAGCGCGCCCGGATCGCCGAGCGCGAGGCGCGCGCGGAGCGCGCCGAGGCCGAGCTCCACCAGGAGCGCGCCGGCGTGCACGAGCGCGGCATGGCCGACCACGAGCTGATCGACGACAGCGAGCGCGAGAAGTTCGCGGGCACGTCCGCGATGCGGCCGGGCACGCGCGACGACGACGACCGTCAATCCACGACGACGGGCCGTCAGGACGCCGACACCCCGACCGGGGCGGCGACGGGCGGCGCGCTCGACGCCGACACCGGCGACTACGAGCGCGGCCGGCGCGACGAGGCCGCCGCGCGCGAGGGCCGCTTCACCCGCGCGCCCGCCACCGAGCGCGACGACGTCCGTTCCTCGCGGTAGAGCTGGGACCGTGCCCGCGCCTCAGCGCGCGGGCACGCCGGTCTCCAGGAGCGCGCCCGCGCCGTCCGCGCCGAGCGGCGCGGAGACCTGAAAGCCCTGCGCGAACTCGCAGCCGAGCACCTTCAGGTAGTCGAGCTGCTCACACGTCTCCACGCCCTCGGCGATCACCTCGAGCCCGAGGTTGTGCGCGAGGCCGACGATGGCGCGCACGATCTCGAACGCGCCGGCGTCGTGGCCGATCCCCGCCACCAGGCCGGGCCACACCTTGACGGCGTCGCCCGGGAAGCGGTGCAGCAGCCGCAGCGACGAGGCGCCGGTGCCGAACTCGTCGATGTGCGTGCGCACGCCGGTGACCTCGAGCGCCTCCTCGAGCACGCGCCGCGCCGACTCCTCGCCGCGGGCGCGCCAGAGGTCGTGCTCCTTGACCTCGAGCCGCAGCGCGCGCGGATCCAGGCCGGTGTCGCTCAGCACCTGGCGAAGCATCGAGACGAAGCCGGGCTCGGCGAGCTGGCGGCCGGACACGTTCACGCCGATCGTCAGCCCTGCGCCGTGCGGGAGCGCGCGCCAGCGCACGAGCTGGGCGCAGGCCGCCTCGAGCACCCACCGCCCCAGCGGCACGACAAGGCCGGTCTCGTCGGCGATCGCGGCGAACTCGGCGGGGTCGAGGCGCGCGCCGGCGCTCGTGGGCCAGCGGCAGAGCGCCTCGAAGCCGGCGATCCGGCCGGTCGCGGTCTGCACGATCGGCTGGTAGACGACCTCGAGCTGGTTGCCCTCGATCGCGCGGCGCAGCTCCCCCTCCATGTCGAGGCGGCGCATCACCTGCTCGTGCATGGCGCCGTCGAAGACCGCGTGGCGGCCCTTGCCGTCGGCCTTGGCGCGGTACATCGCGACGTCGGCGTCGCGCATGACCTCGGCGGGCGCGGAGTCCGCGGTGGCGAGCGCGATCCCGATCGAGGCGTCCACGAACAGCTCGCGCCCGTCGAGCTCGAACGGCTCCTTGAGGCTGTGCTGGATGCGCTCGGCGATCAGCGTCGCCTCGCGCGCGTCGAAGACCTCATCGAGCAGGACCGTGAACTCGTCGCCGCTCAGGCGAGCGACGGTGTCGTTCGGGCGCAGGGCGGACTCCAGCCGGCGCGCCACCGCCTGCAGGAGGCGGTCGCCGACGGCGTGGCCGAGCGAGTCGTTGACGACCTTGAAGCGGTCGAGGTCGAGGAACAGCACCGCCGCGCAGCCCTGCGGGTTTCGGCGCTGGGCCCGCAGGATCGACTGGGCGAGGCGGTCGAGGAAGAGGACGCGGTTCGGGAGGCCGGTGAGCGCGTCGTGCAGCGCGTCGTGCTGGAGGCGCCGCTCGGCCTCCTTGCGGTCCGTGACGTCGGTGAGCGAGCCGACGACCCGCGTGGCGCGCCCGTTGGCCCCCCGCACCGCGAGGCCGCGCGAGAGCATCCAGCGGTAGCCGCCGTCGCGGTGCTGGATGCGATGCTCGAACTCGAAGTGCTCGCCGCTGCCGTTCACGTGCGCCTCGAGCGCCTGCGCGAGCGTCGCGCGGTCGTCGGCGTGCACGCGCCCGAGCCACTCCCCGCGCGTGTCGCCGATCTCGTGGTCCG
>JBIOTP010000118.1:0-21927 GCA_044865965.1 Solirubrobacteraceae bacterium | reverse complement strand
GCCGTAGTCGTCGTTGACGAGCGGCCCGACCCAGAACGCGGCGACGATCACCCGACAGCGGCGGCAGCTGCGGGCGGCCGGGGACATGTGAATGTCAACGGCTGCGACGCGGATTTGTTGCAGACAGGAGGTGAACTGTGGCCGTTTGCGCGCCACCATCGTCCCGTGCGAGTCGAGATCGCAGTTAACCCCCAAATAGGTGGAAAACGTCATGGCTCGACGCTGGACGAGCGGATCGCGGCGCTCGCCGAGCGCCAGCACGGGGTGGTCTCTCGGGTCCAGCTCATCGCGCTCGGGGCGAGCCGGCGGGCGATCGAGCGCCGGATCGAGCGCGGCCTCCTGCACCCGGTGCACCGCGGGGTATACGCGGTCGGCCATCGGGCGCTCAGCCGCGAGGGTCGGTGGATGGCCGCCGTCCTCGCGATGGGCCGCGGTGCCGTCCTGAGCTATCGGTCCGCGGCTGCGCTGTGGGGCCTGCGCCAAACCGCACGCGCGGCCGTCGAGATCACGGTCCCGCGGCCGATGCGCCCGCGGGCCGGACTCGATCTCCACCGGTCGGTGCTCCCCCGAGACGAGACCACAACGAGCCGCGACATCCCCGTCACCAGCCCACCCCGCACCCTCCTCGATCTCGCCGCCGTCCTGCCCCCGCACCAGCTCGAACGCGCGCTCAACGAAGCCGAACACCTCCGCCTGACCGACCCGCTCTCGCTCACCGACCTCCTCACCCGCCACCCGCGCCGCCGAGGCGTCGCGACGCTCAGACAACTCCTCGACACGCCGCGCAACCTCACCCGAAGCGAGCTCGAGGACCGCTTCCTCGCCTTCCTCGATGCCCACGACCTGCCGCGTCCCCACACGAACACCCTCATCGACGACATCGAGGCCGACTGCGTCTGGCCCACGCACCACCTCATAGTCGAGCTCGACGGCTTCGCCACCCACGCCACCCGCGCCGCCTTCGAACGCGACCGCGCCCGCGATCGCCGGCTGCAGGCCGCCGGCTGGCGGGTCGTCCGCATCACCTGGCGCCAGCTCCATGACGAGCCCAGAGCCCTCGCAGCAGCCCTCGGCACGATGCTCGCGCGCTAAAACTCCACGGGCGTGATCTCCACCAACCAGTTCAAGAACGGCAACCACATCGAGGTCGAGGGGACCGTCTTCAAGATCCTCGAGTTCCAGCACGTCAAGCCCGGCAAGGGCGGGGCGTTCGTGCGGACGAAGCTGCGGCGGGCTGCCGACGGCGCGGTGATCGACCGCACGTTCCGCGCCGGCGAGAAGTTCCGGCCCGTCCACACCGAGGCGCGCAAGATGCAGTTCCTCTACGCCGACGGGACCGACGCGCACTTCATGGACGAGGAGTCCTATGAGCAGCTCGCGCTGCCGGAGGCGGGCGTCGCCGACACGCTGAAGTGGGTCAAGCCGAACGAGACCGTCGACCTGCTGTTCATCGACGGCGAGCCGTCCGACCTGCAGCTCTCGGCGTCCGTCGAGCTCGAGGTGACCCACACCGAGCCGGGGGTGCGCGGCGACACCGCGTCCGGCGGCGGGAACAAGCCCGCCACGCTGGAGACCGGCGCGACGATCAACGTCCCGCTGTTCGTCAACATCGGCGACCGGGTGAAGGTCGACACCCGCTCCGGCTCCTATATGTCGCGCGCCTAGTCGATGCGCCGGTCCGAGCAGCGGCGCGCGGCGGTGTTCGCCCTCTACCAACACGACCTCACGGGCCGCCCCCTCGACGCGCTCTTCGACCCCGTCGCCGGCTCGTTCACGCGCGCGCTCGCGCATGCGACGGCCGACCGCGCAGAGGACCTCGACGCCCACATCGAGCGGCACGCGCGCAACTGGACCGTGGACCGGATCGCCCCGCTGGAGCGCGCGATCCTGCGCACCGCGCTGCTGGAGATGCTCCATCCCGAGCTGATGGAGGGGGAGCGGCCGATCCCGCCGGAGGGCGCGATCGACGAGGCGGTGGAGACCGCCAAGGCGTTCTGCGGCGCCGACGCGCCCGGGTTCGTCAACGGGATTCTCGCCGCCGTCCTCAGGGAGCTGCGCGGAGCCCCGCACTGACACAATGCCCGCCATGCCGCCCGAGCCCCTTGAGCGCCTGATTGAGCGCCTCGAGCACGCCGCCGCCACCCTGCGCTCCGGGGAGCTCCCGGCCGAGCGCGCCGCCGCGCTCGTCGAGGACTGCGCGCGGGTCGCCGCCGAGGCGGGCGCCGAGCTCGACCGCCAGGTGCGCGCCACGGACGCCGCGCCGGCGGGCCAGCTCGCGCTCGGTTCGTGAGCTACCCGGACCACCTGCGCGCGCAGATCGAGTCGTACCTCGCGGAGCTGCGCTTCTCGTCCGAGCCCGCGACCGCCGGCCTGGAGGAGGCGATGCGCTACTCGCTGCTCGCCGGCGGCAAGCGGATCCGCCCCGTGCTGGCGCTCGCAACCGCCAGCGCGGTCGGGACGCCGCCAACCGACGTGCTCCCGCTCGCCGCCGCGCTGGAACTCATCCACACCTACTCATTGATCCACGATGATCTGCCGGCGATGGACGACGACGACCTGCGGCGCGGGCGGCCCACCTGCCACGTCCGCTTCGGCGAGGATGTCGCGATCCTGGCCGGGGACGCGCTCTACGCCGAGGCGTTCCGGCTCGTGCTCACGCACCAGCGCGGCGAGCCGGCGCGCATCCTCGCCGCGGTCGGCGAGCTCGCGGCCGCCTCCGGCGTGACGGGGATGGTCGGCGGGCAGTACATCGACGTGCGCAACGTCGTCGAGGAGGGCGGCGCCGAGCTGCGCCGGCTGCACGAGCTCAAGACCGGCCGCCTGATCGGCGCCTCGGTCGAGTGCTCGTTGCTGCTGACGGGCTCCACTACACTGCCTGACTTCCGTGCGTTCGCGTCAGAGCTCGGGATCCTGTTCCAGATCGTCGACGACATCCTCGATGTGACGGGGACGGATGTCGCGCTCGGCAAGCCGCGCGGTAGCGACGAGCGGCACGGGAAGGTGACCTACGTGAGCCGCTACGGGCTCGACGGGGCGCGCGCCCTGGCCGCGGAGTCGCACCGCAACGCACGCGCGGCGCTGCGGCGGGCCGCCCCGGACACCTCGGAAGAGCTCGAGCAGGTCACCGACTTCATCTTCACCCGCTCCTCATGACCCGGATCCTCGACCGCATCGACCGCCCGCAGGACCTCCATGGCCTCCGCGAGGAGGAGCTCCAGCGCGTCGCCCAGGAGGTGCGCGAGCTGCTGATCGACACGGTCGGCGAGATCGGCGGGCACTTCGGCGCGAACCTCGGCGCCTGCGAGATCGCCGTGGCCGTCCACTCGCTGATCGACTCGCCCCGCGACAAGGTCGTGTGGGACGTCGGCCACCAGGCCTATCCGCACAAGGTGCTGACCGGCCGGCGCGAAGAGCTCGGCACGATCCGGCAGTACGGCGGGCTCGCCCCGTTCTGCTCGCGGGCGGAGTCCGAGCACGACATCATGGGCGCCGGCCACGCCTCAACGGCGATCGGCTACGCGGTCGGGATCAAGGAGGCGATGCGCCACGGCGGCGCCGACGACGCGCGCGTGGTCGCGGTGGTGGGCGACGGCGCGATGACCGGCGGCGTGGCGTTCGAGGCGGTCTCGCAGGCCGGCGGCCTCGGGACGCCGATCGTCGTCGTGCTCAACGACAACGGGATGTCGATCGCCCCCAACGTCGGCGCGCTGTCGCGCTATCTGAACCGGATCCGGCTCGACCCGGGGCTGTGGGAGGCGCGCGAGGGCGTCGAGGAGAAGCTCACGAAGCTCCCCGCGGGCATCGGTGCGGCGTTCGAGCGCCTCGGCCCGCGGCTGAAGGAGTCCGTGAAGGCGTTCTGGGCCCCCGGCCTCTGGTGGGAGGAGCTCGACTGGGCCTACCTGGGCGTCATCGACGGCCACGACGTGCGCGCGCTGCGCCGGGCGCTGTCCGCCGCGTTCGAGGCCGAGCGCCCCGTCGTCGTCCACTGCGCCACCGTCAAGGGCAAGGGCTTCGCGCCCGCCGAGCAGGGTGGGCTCGAGGGGATGGAGAAGTGGCACGCCGCCAAGCCGCACTCCATCGCCGGCCGCCGTCCCGCGCCCGCCAAGCCCAAGCCGGCCGGCACGCGGCCCGCCCCGCCGCAGTACACGCAGGTGTTCGGCGAGGCGCTCGTGCGCGAGTGCGAGCGCGACCCGCGCGTGGTCGGCATCACGGCGGCGATGAACTCCGGCACCGGGCTCTCGATCCTCCAGAAGGCGCTGCCGGAGCGCTACTTCGACGTCGGCATCGCCGAGCAGCAGGCCGTGCTGTTCGCGGCCGGCCTCGCGCTGTCCGGGATGCGGCCGGTGGCCGCGATCTACTCGACGTTCCTGCAGCGCGCGTTCGACCAGATCGTCCATGACGTGTGCCTCCAGCGCCTGCCGGTGACGTTCTGCATGGACCGCGCGGGGCTCGTCGGCGACGACGGCCCGACCCATCACGGCGCGTTCGACATCGCCTACCTGCGCTGCCTGCCGAACGTCACGCTCATGGCGCCGCGCGACGAGGCGATGCTCGTCCACATGCTCCACACCGCGCTCCAGATCGCCGGCCCGGCCGCGATCCGCTACCCGCGCGGCGCGGCGGTCGGCGTGCCGCTGCCCTCGGGTCCGGAGCTGATCGCGGTGGGGACCGGCGAGCTGCTGCGCGCCGGCGAGCGGGTGGCGATGGTGGGGTACGGCACCGGCGTCCAGAAGGCGCTGGGGGCCGCCGACCTGCTGGCCGAGCGCGGCCTGGAGGCGACGGTCGCCGATGCGCGCTTCGCGAAGCCGCTGGACGTGGACCTCTTGGCGGCGCTGGCCGCCGATCACGACCTGCTCGTGACGGTGGAGGAGGGCGTGCTGATGGGCGGCTTCGGCAGCGCGGTGTGGGAGGCGCTGTCGGAGGAGGGCGCGGCCGCGCCGCGGATCCTCCGCGTCGGGCTGCCGGACCGCTACGTCACCCACGGCGCGCCGGCGCTGCTGCACGAGGAGGTCGGCTACACGCCCGAGCGCATCGCCGAGCGTGTCGAGGCCGCCGTTCTCGACCCCCGCGGCTCGTTCGCCTGGCGTTGAGATCACTCAACGCGCGGCTGCTTGAACCGGCGCCCCCGGCCGCGCGTATCGGTGGGCAGGACCGGACCCACTGAGGAGGGGGCTGCGTCGGGACTCAGGAAGAGGCACCTGCCGTGGTTGACAGCGGCCGCCCGGTGTTCATGACCGGGACGATCGTCGTGGGGACCCCGACTCCCACGCCGACGCCGTCCGCCGGAACCGGCCCGGCGGCCACCGCCCTCACCCTCGCCCGGACCCAGCGCGGCTCGGCGGTGCGCGGCACGATCGCGGTCGCGCAGGCCGACTCGCGCCTTCAGGTCGACGTGCTCGCGAAGCGCTCCGCGCTCGGCGGGAAGGGCTCGACGCAGACGTGCGTGGGCCGGACGGTGAAGGCATCGGTCCGCGGCACGGTCTCGTTCTCGGTCGCGCTCAACAGCGCCGCCAAGCGGGCCGTCAAGCGCCGCGGCAAGCTCGCGCTGACCCTGAAGGTCACCGTCACGCCGCCCGCGGGCGTCCCGTTCACGAGCACTCGCGCGGTGACGCTGAGGCGGGCCTGAGTCAGTCGACCCTGACGAGCCGGTGCACGAGCGCGCCCGCCGAGGCGGCCTTCGCCGTGCGGGCGCCGGAGCAGTCGAAGAACCAGTGGTCGCGCGCGCCGCGCCACCACTCGCCGTTGCCGAGCGCCTCGACCATCGGCGAGTTCGCGCAGCGCGGCTTGTGGCGGCGGTTGCCGGCCATGTGGCCGAGCTCGTGCAGCAGCACGCTCTCGAGGTCGATCTGGTCGAGCGCCGGGTAGTCGGGCCCCTGCGCCCAGTCGACGTCGTCGCGCAGCTCGAGGTCGTGCTCCACGATGCGGCCGTTCCGCATGTAGTCCGTCTCCATCCCCAGCACGCCGCCCGCCAGGCGCGACGAGAAGCCGGCGACGTCGTAGCCGTCGCGCCGGCCCGGGCGCACGCTCGTCCAGCTCGCCGCATGCAGCCCCCAGCGGGCGCCGGCGGTCTGCGCCAGCGCCTTGACGCGCGCGCCCGAGACGCCGGCGGGGAAGCCGGCGGAGGAGAGGTAGAACGTCCCGGCGCCGCGGCGCCCGAGGCGCGGGTAGAGCCGGCCGCGGCCGCGATCGGCGGCCGGAAGCGTGACGATCAGCTCCTGCACCGGGCCGACCGGCTCCTCGGCGCCGGCGGCGGCGGCGTCGGTCAGGTACGCCTGCCAGTAGTAGCGGCCCGGCCGCCGGCGCAGGACGAACGAGCTGGGCGCGGTCCAGGCCTGCACGCCCTCCCCGGCCGGGATCGCGTCCTCGTCGATCCACGTGCCGTCGTCGCCGATGAGCAGCCCGCCGGCGTCGGTCTCGCCGGTGGCGGAGACGCGGATGGCCACGCTGCCCGCGGGCGCAGGGGTGAGCACGGAGAAGGTGAGCTGATCGCCGCGGGCGATCGAGCGGGCGGGTCCCGCGTAGCCGAGCGGCGGCAGGGCGAGCGGCGGGACGGGCGCGGGCGGCGCCGGCTCCTGCGCGCCGGCCGGGGCGGGGAGGGCGAGCAGCGCCAGCAGGAGGGGCGGGAGAACGTGCCGGAGCATGTCCGTATGGCATCGGCGCGCCGCCGGCGGGCCTTGAGGGCCGGGCAAGGTACCGTGTGCCGCCGTGCCCCGCGTGCGCCTCGATGCATTGCTCGCGGAGCGAGGGCTGTTCGAGTCCCGGACGCGGGCCGCCGCCGCCGTGCTGGCGGGGCACGTCCACGTCGGGCCGGGCCGGCGGCGGGCCGAGAAGCCGGGCCAGCTCGTGGACAGCGCGGTCGAGCTGGACGTGGACGCGCCGGCGCCCTACGTCTCCCGCGCCGGCTTGAAGCTGGCCAACGCGCTCGACGCGCTGCCGGTCGCGGTCGCCGGACATCGGTGCCTGGACGTCGGCGCGTCCACCGGCGGCTTCACGGACTGCCTGCTGCAGCGCGGGGCCGCGCACGTCGTCGCGCTCGACGTCGCCTACGGCGAGCTCGACTGGCGGCTCCGCGAGGACCCGCGCGTGACCGTGCTCGAGCGCGTCAACGCGCGGGCGCTGACGCCCGCGCAGCTCCCGTACCGGCCGGACCTGATCGCGATCGACGTCTCGTTCATCTCGCTGCGCAAGGTCCTGCCCGCCGTGCTCGCCTGCGCGGCGGCCGCGTTCGACTGCCTCGCGATGGTCAAGCCGCAGTTCGAGGTCGGGCGCGAGCGGGTCGGCAGGGGCGGCGTGGTCCGGGACGTCGCGCTGCGCCGCGAGGCGGTCGCGGACGTGGCCGCCTGCGCGCGCTCGCTCGGGGCGTCGGTGCTCGGCTCCGCGCCGTCCGCGCTCGCGGGGCCGTCCGGAAACCGGGAGACGTTCCTGTGGCTCGGCGAGGGCGGCCGCGGCGACGATGCCGAGGTCGAGGCATGGTGAGCGTCGCGAGCGTCGTCACGCACCGCCGGCCGGCCGACACCGCCCCGGCGATCCGCGAGCTGGTGGCCGCCGCGCGCCGGGCGGGCGTGACGCTGCGCCTCCCGCGCGAGGAGGCGGCCAAGCACGAGCTGAGCGCCGGGTCCGGCATCGAGATCGCCGACGGCCTGGCCGTCGACGTCGACCTGTGCGTGGTGCTCGGCGGCGACGGCACGATCCTCAGCGCCCTGCGCCACTACGCGGGCAGCGGCATCCCGGTCTTCGCGGTCAACTACGGCGAGGTCGGCTTCCTGGCCACGATCGATCCCGACGGCCTGGCCGGCGACTTCGACCGCGCGTTCGCCGGCGGCTTCGAGACGCTCGACCTGCCGACGATCAGCGTCGGGCGCCCGCAGGGCACGTGGAGCGCGCTCAATGACATCTCCGTCCACCGCAAGGCCGGGCTGCGCGTAGCCGACCTCGCGTACGCGCTGGCCGGCGAGGAGATCGGCCGCGTGCGCTGCGACGGGCTGGTCGTCGCGACCCCGCAGGGCTCCACCGGCTACAACCTCGCCAACGGCGGACCGGTGCTGGCGTGGGGCGTGGAGGGCTACGTGGTGTCGTTCATCGCGCCCCACTCGCTCACCGCGCGCGCGCTCGTCGTCGCGCCGGGCGACGAGCTGACCATCAACAACGCCTCGCGCGAGGAGCCCGTGGAGATCCACGTCGACGGCCGCCCGACGCTCGAGCTGCCGCCCGGCGAGGACGTGCACGTCGAGTTCGGCCTCACCCGTGCGACCCTCGCCCAGCTCCCGGGCGCCTCGTTCTACCACCGGCTGCGCGAGCGATTCGGCCGCCTCGCGCGCTGATCGTCACGAATCTGCTCCGACTCCGTGCCAAGACCGCGCAGGGGCGGGGGTTTCGGCCCGGATCCGTCGGGGGCCGGTGGTAGACCCCCGGACGTGCTCCACGAGCTGCGCGTAGAGAACCTCCTGTTGATCGAGCGGGCCGAGCTGCGCCTCGGGCCGGGCCTGAACGTGCTCACGGGGGAGACGGGGGCGGGCAAGACGGTGCTCGCCCACGCGCTCGACCTGCTGTTGGGCGGCCGCCCGCGGCCGGGCATCGTGCGGCCCGGCGCGGACGAAGCGTACGTCGAGGGGGTGTTCGCGCTCTCGGACGAGTTGCGCGCCGCGCTGGGGGAGCGGCTGCCCGGCGACGCGGAGGAGCTCGTGCTCGCCCGCCGCGTCAGCCCCGAGGGCCGGACGCGCGCGTACCTCGCCGGGCGCAGCGCGACGGCGGCCGACCTGCGCGACGCCGGCGGGGCGCTCCTGTCGTTCTACGGCCAGCACGAGCATCGCCGGCTCATGCTCGCCTCCGCCCAGCTGGAGATCCTCGACGGCTTCGCGGGTCCCGAGCAGGCCGGGCGGCGCGAGGCCTACCGTGCGGCCTACGGGCGTGAGCGGGAGCTCGCCGAGCGGCTCGCCACGCTGCGCGAGCGCGCCGGCGCGCGCGACCGTGAGCTGGACCTGCTCGAGTGGGAGCTGGCGGAGATAGAGCGCGTCGCCCCCAGCCAGGAAGAGGCGGCGGCGCTGGAGGCCGAGCGCGGCCGCCTGCGCCACGTGGAGGCGCTGCGGGCGGCGGTCGCCGGCGGCGTCGGGGCGCTGGACGGCGACGAGGGCGCCGCCGCCGCGCTCGCGCTGGCGGCGCACGCGCTGGAGGCGGTCGCGGGCGTGGACGGCGCGCTGGACGCCCTCGGCGCCCGCGCGCGCACGCTGGCGGTGGAGGCGGACGACCTCGCGCGCGAGCTGCGCGGCTATGCGGAGGGCATCGAGGCGCCGCCCGGCCGGCTCGACGAGGTGGAGGACCGGCTCGCCCAGTTCAGCCGGCTGGAGCGCAAGCACGGCGGCACGATCGCCGCGGTGCTCGCCTACGCCGACGAGTGCCGGTCGCGCCGCGACGAGCTGGCGGGCGCCGAGGAGGCGATAGAGGGCGCCGAGCGCGATCTGGCGTCGGCGCGGGAGGACCTCGGACGGTTCGCCGCCGCGCTCAGCGCGGCGCGCGCCGCCGCCGGCGCCGAGCTCGGGGAGGCGGTGCGGGAGCGCCTCGCGGCGCTCGCGATGGAGGGCGCCGAGTTCACCGTCGCGCTGTCGGCGCGCGACGGCTTCGCGCCGTCGGGGGGCGACGAGGTCGAGTTCCTGATCGCCCCCAATCCCGGCGTCCCCGCCGGGGCGCTGCGCGACACCGCCTCGGGCGGCGAGCTCTCGCGCGTGATGCTGGCGCTGATGGGCGTGGCGGCGGAGGCGGGCCCGGTGACGCTCGTCTTCGACGAGGTCGACGCGGGCATCGGCGGGCAGACCGCCCGCGCGGTCGGCGAGCAGCTGCGCGCGCTCGCGTCCGGCCGCCAGATCGTCTGCATCACGCATCTGCCGCAGATCGCGTCGCTGGCCGACCGCCACTTCACGATCGTCAAGGACACGACGGGAAAGACGACCCGCACCACGGTCAGTCAGCTCGGCCGCGGCGACGTGGTGGGCGAGCTGGTCCGCATGCTGGGCGCCGACGACAGCGACGCGGCCGCCCGCCGCCACGCCAAGGAGCTGCTGCGCGCGGCCTGACGGGCGCCGCCGCTTCCGTCTCTATGCTGAGGGGCGAGCTGCAAGGAGACGCCATGCCCGAATCACGGCCCCGAACCCGATACATCTTCGTCACCGGGGGAGTGGTCTCCTCGCTCGGGAAGGGCATCGCCGCCGCGTCGATCGGCCGCATCCTCGTCTCCCGCGGGCTGAAGGTCGCGCTCCAGAAGTTCGACCCCTACATCAACATCGACCCGGGGACGATGTCGCCGTTCCAGCACGGCGAGGTGTTCGTCACCGAGGACGGCGCGGAGACCGACCTGGACCTCGGGCACTACGAGCGCTTCACGGACGCGAACACCTCGCGCGCGTCCAACGTCACCGCCGGCGCCGTCTACAACTCCGTCATCCGCAAGGAGCGCCGGGGCGACTACCTCGGCGGCACGGTGCAGGTCGTCCCTCACATCACGGACGAGATCAAGCACCGGATCCGCCTGATCGGCGAGACGCAGGACGTCGACGTCGTGCTGACGGAGATCGGCGGCACGGTCGGCGACATCGAGTCGCTCCCGTTCCTGGAGGCGATCCGCCAGTTCCCCGTGGACGTCGGGCGGCGCCGGTGCATGTTCATCCACCTCACGCTCGTGCCCTACATCGGCCACGCGGGCGAGCTGAAGACCAAGCCGACGCAGCACTCGGTCAACGAGCTGCGCCGCATCGGCATCGCGCCGGACATGGTCGTGTGCCGCTCGGAGGCCGGCCTGCCGCAGGACGTGCGCAAGAAGATCGCGCTGTTCGCCTCGCTGCCGGTGGACGCGATCGTGTCGGCCCGCGACGTGGACAACATCTACAAGATCCCGCTCTACTTCCGCGCCGACGGGGTGGACGACTTCATCCTCGAGCACTTCGGGATCGAGGCGCCGGCGCCCGACCTCGCCGACTGGGAGCGGCTCGTGCGCCGCGCCGGCGAGGCTCAGAGCCGCCCGCCGGTGCGGATCGCGCTGGTCGGCAAGTACGTCAAGCTCGAGGACGCGTACCTGTCCGTGGTCGAGGCCCTACGCCACTCGGGCTTCCAGCACGGCTGCGGCATAGCGATCGACTGGGTGGACTCCGAGTCCCTGGACGACGACGAGGTGCGCGCGCGGCTGGGCCGCGCGGACGGCATCCTCATCCCGGGCGGCTTCGGCGTGCGCGGCATAGAGGGCAAGATCACCGCGTCGCGGATCGCGCGCGAGCGGCGGATCCCGTTCCTCGGCATCTGCCTCGGCATGCAGATGGCGGTGGCCGACTTCGCGCGCCACGTGGTCGCCATGGACGGCGCGAACTCCACGGAGTTCGACCCCGAGACGCCGTATCCGGTGATCGACCTCCTGCCGGAGCAGAAGGAGGTCGCGGACATGGGCGGCACGATGCGGCTCGGCGCGGACCCGATCAAGCTGCACCCGGACACCAAGGCCCGCGAGACCTACGGCGAGGCGGTCATCTACGAGCGCCACCGGCACCGCTACGAGGTCAACAACTTCCTGCGCAAGCGCCTCGAGGCGGCGGGGCTCGTGTGCTCGGGCACCTCGCCGGACGAGCGCCTCGTCGAGGTGATCGAGATCCACGACCATCCGTTCTTCGTCGCCTCCCAGTACCACCCGGAGTTCAAGTCGCGCCCCGAGCGCCCGGCGCCGCTGTTCCGCGACTTCGTGGAGGCGGCGCTGGCCCGCGCGCGCGAGCAGCGTCCGCAGGAGGTGGGCGCCGAGGCCGCGGCGGCGCGGTGAGGCCCGCGAGCCAGGCCGAGAGGGCCCGCCTGGCCGACACCTTCGCGGAGCTGTGCCGCATCCGCAGCCCCTCCTGGGGCGAGGCCGAGTGCGCGCAGCGGGTCGCCCGCGAGCTGCGCGCGATGGGCCTCGAGCCATCCGCCGACGCGGCGGGCAACCTGCTTGCGAGGCTGCCCGCCCGCGGTGACCGCAGCCTGCTGCTGTGCGCCCACCTCGACACGGTCGAGCCGGTCGCGCCGATCGACCCCGTGCTGGTCGACGGAGGCTGGGAGAACGCCAACGACGGCATCCTCGGCGCCGACAACAAGGCGGCGGTCGCCGTGATCCTCGAGGTCGCGCGGCGCTGCAGCCTCGAGGGCGCGCCCGTCGGGCTCGAGCTGCTGTTCACGGTCGCCGAGGAGGTCGGCCTCCAAGGCGCCAAGCGCTTCGACGCCACGCTCCTGCGGTCCGACTTCGGCTACGTCTTCGACCACGCGACGCCGGTGGGCGAGATCGTCGTGTCCTCGCCGACGCTCTACCGGGTGGAGGCGGAGTTCCACGGCAAGGCCGCCCACGCCGGGCTGCGGCCGGAGGCTGGGCGCTCGGCGATCCTCGCGGCCGCCCACGCCGCAGTCGCGATGCCGCACGGCCGGATCGACGGCGCGACCACGGCGAACCTCGGTTTCCTGCGCGGCGGCACGGAGTCCACCAACGTCGTCCCGGACCGCTGCCGCCTGCTCGCCGAGGTCCGCTCGGTCGACGCCCAGCGCGTCGAGGAGGTGCTGGCCGGTGTGATCGACGCGCTCCACGACGGCGCCGCGACCGCCGAGTGCGACGTCGACGTGATCACCGAGAAGCAGGTCACCGGCTACCGCCAGCGCCCCTCATCCCCGGCGGTCGCCGCCGCCGAGGCCGCCCTGCGCGCCTGCGGCTACGTGCCCCGCCGGATCGCCACGGGAGGCGCCTCGGACGCCAACGCCCTCGAGGCCGCCGGCTTCTCCTGCGTCAACCTCGCCAACGGCACTGAGCACAACCACGAGCCGAACGAGCGCGTTTCCGTCGCCGCCCTCGAAGGCATGCTCGACGTCACCTTCGCCCTCCTGGAACAGGCGGCCGCCATCCCGTGACGCCCCGCTCCGCAGCGCCCCCCGGCGCCCCCCGGAGCGCCGCAGAGCACCGTCGGACCCGCCCCGAGGCCCGCCCGGCCACTCCGCGGGCGCCCCGCACCCGCGCTCGCCGCCGCCCGTCGTCGGCGCCCGCCCGCGGTCTTCGGCGCCCGCCTTCGGCGCCCATCGGAGGCCGTCGGTGTTGACCCTCCGGCGCGGCGTCGTGCTCGCCGTCGGCGATCTCTCTGGGCCGCGGCAGGATGTCGAGGTCCGGCTGGGAGGGGAGCGCAGGCGGGCGGTGGGCGAGCTGGCGCTGGTCGGGGAGGCGCGGCTCGGGGACGAGGTGATCGTGGCGCTGGCAGCGCCGGGCGAGGGCCCCGACTCTGTGCACGCGAATCTCACGCGCGGGCTCCGCGGTGTCGAGCCGGCCGTCCCGGCGACGGCCGTCAAGCTCGCCGGGACGAGCCTGCGGCACGGCGTCCGGCCGATCGAGCTCGACCACCCGCGGACGGCGGCGTGGCGAGCGCCCGGCGCGCCGGTGGCGGTGTGCCTGCGCCATGGCGACCTCGCGCCGCTCGCGTGGGCATTCGGCCGGGCGCTGCCGGGCGCGCGGCTCGGGCTGGTGCAGACGCCGGGCGGCGCGCTCGCCGCGGGCGCCTCGCCGCTCGTGGCGCGCTTGCGCGAGCGCGGCCTGCTCGCGGGCCACCTGACCGCCGGCGCCGCGTTCGGCGGCGACGCCGAGGCGCTCACGCTGGCCGGCGCGCTGCGAGACGGGTTCGGCGAGCGCCACTGGCACGCCGCGGTCTGCGCGCCCGGCTTCAGCGGCGCGCCGCGCAGCGTGCTGACCGCCCCGCCGGTGCCGCTCGGCGAGGCGGCGCTCCGGGTCCCCGCCGAGTTGCGCGAGGCCGATCTGCTCGGCGTCGGCGTCGGCGCCTTCGCCGAGCCGGCTGCGCTCGAGCCGGCCGAGGCGGCGGCGCTCGACGCCGCCGGCGGGCTCGCCGCGCTCGACGCCGTCCACGCGGCCGCCGCGCTCGACTGCCAGGTCATGGTCGTCGCCGCGCTCCCGGAGGACGCGGGCACCGCAGCGGTCCTCGACCTCTCGCTCGTGCCGGTCGTGGTGGCGTTCCCGCGCGCCGGCGCCCGCGGCCGCGAGCGCTGGCGCGGCGGCCGCGCCGGCCGCCACGAGTGGCGCCGCGGCGACGCCGACCTGGACACCTACGCCGGCTCGGGGCTCCCGGCGCCGCGCCTCGTCGAGGACCCTGCGCCCTACGCGAACGCCCTGGCCGCCGGCAGCGTGCTCGCCGCGCTGACCCGCGCGGTGTGACGGTCCCACCTCGCCACGGCGGCGCGCCCCGGTGTCGTCTCGCCGCACCGGGCGCCCGCGCGCCGTCAGCTACCGTGGCCCGGCCATGAGCTCCCGTTTCGAGCGCGTCGCCTCCCAGACCGTCTACGAGGGAGGGTTCATCACGGTCCGCCGCGACACCTTTCGGCACGAGGACGGGGAGGAGGTCGAGCGCGAGGTGATCGCCCATCCCGGGGCGGTCGGCATCGTCGTCCTCGACGGCGACCGCCTGTGGCTCGTGCGGCAGCCGCGCGAGGCCGTCGGGCTGCCCGACCTGCTCGAGATCCCCGCCGGCAAGCTCGACGAGGAGGGGGAGAGCCCGCTGGAGACCGGCAAGCGCGAGCTGGCGGAGGAGATCGGCAAGCGCGCCGAGGAGTGGGAGGACCTCGGCTCGTTCCTCACCTCGCCGGGCTTCACCGACGAGGACGTGCATCTGTGCCTCGCAACGGGCATCTCCGACGTCGACGAGCGCCCGCACGTCGAGCACGACGAGCGCATCGACGTCGAGGTGCGCCCGCTCGCCGAGCTCGACGACATCGTCGCCGAGACCAAGGACTCCAAGACGCTGATCGCCCTGATGAAGCTCAGGCGGCGTCTCGCCGGAGACTGACCCGCCGCCGCATGGCGGCTTGCACCGGAAAGGGAGAGGCCGAGCCCCGGCGAAGCGTCGGGGATGGCCGTCGCCGATCCGTCAGCCCCCGTCGCTCCGCAGCCGTTCGAGCACCTCGTGCTCGACTTCCTCGCCTACCTCGAGTTCGAGCGCGGGCTCTCGCGCAACACGCTCGAGGCGTATCGCTCGGACCTGCTGCAGTACGGCGCGCACCTGGCGGGGCGCGACGCGCTCACGGTCACGCACTCCGACCTCGCGGGGTTCATCGCCGGGCTCGCGACGGGCGACGGCGACCGGCCGCCGGTCGCACCGGCCACGCTCCAGCGCAAGGTCGCGTGCCTGCGCTCGTTCCACCGCCATCTCCGCCGGCAGGGGATCCTCGAGGGCGACCCCACCGCCAACCTGCGCGCGCCCCGCCAGAGCCGGCGCCTGCCACACGTGCTCTCGCGCGACGAGGTCGCGAAGCTGCTCGCACAGCCGCGCGGCATGGAGCCCGCCGCGCTGCGCGACCGCGCCCTGCTCGAGCTCATGTACGCGTGCGGGCTGCGCGCGTCGGAGGCGATCGGGCTCCACACCAACGACCTCGACCTCGACGCGGGCGTCCTGCAGGCCCGCGGCAAGGGCTCGAAGGAGCGGATCGTGCCGATCGGGTCCGCCGCCACGCGTGCGGTGACGGTCTACCTCGCCCGCGGGCGGCCGCGTCTCGTCGGCGACCGCCTCGAGTCGCGCCTGTTCGTCAACCACCGCGGCGCGGGCCTGACCCGCCAGGGGCTCTACAAGATCGTCCAGCGCCACGCGGCCACCGCGGGCCTCGCCGACAAGATGAGCCCGCACACGCTGCGGCATACGTTCGCCACCCACCTGCTGGCCGGCGGCTGCGACCTGCGCTCGCTGCAGGAGATGCTCGGCCACGCCGACATCGCGACGACCCAGCTCTACACGCACCTCTCCGCCGACCGCCTGAAGGACGTCTACTTCGACGCCCACCCACGCGCGAAGGCGAGGTGAGGCGGCCGGAGAGTCGCCGCCGTCCGGGGCGAGGCCCGGTCGGCGGCGGCGGGACGCCGCAGTACAGGCGCGAGGCCTGGCCGGGCCGCCGCCACTCGCGCGCCGAGGGCCGAGACGTGGCGGCGCTGCGAGAATCCCGTCCCGTGAGGCGGGCCTTCGTGATCGTCATCGACGCCTGCGGCGCGGGCGAGCTGCCGGATTCGGCCGACTACGGCGATGCCGGGGCGAACACGCTCGGGCACGTCGCCGAGGCGGCCGGCGGGCTCGACGTGCCGGTGCTGCAGCGGCTCGGGCTCGGCGACATCATGCCGCTCGTCGGGGTGCCCCCCTCGGCGCAGGGGGTCGTTCACGGCCGCCTGCACCCGCTCGGGCCGGGCAAGGACACGATCACCGGCCACTGGGAGCTGATGGGCGTCATCACGCCCGTGCCGCTGCGGACGTATCCGGACGGCTTCCCGGAGGAGGTCATCGACGCGCTGCACGACGCCACCGGCCGCGGGATCCTCTGCAACCGCCCGTACAGCGGCACGGCGGTCATCGACGACTTCGGCGAGCGCCACCTCGCGACCGGCGACCTGATCGTCTACACGTCGGCGGACTCGGTGCTGCAGATCGCCGCCCACGTCGACGAGGTCCCGCCCGCCGAGCTCTACGCCGCCTGCGCGGCCGCCCGCGAGATCATGTCGGGCGAGCACGCCGTCGGCCGCGTCATCGCGCGCCCGTTCCGCGGCCCGCCGGGCGCCTTCGAGCGCACGGAGGGGCGCAAGGACATCGCGCTCGACCCGCCCGGTCGCTCGTACCTCAACGAGCTCCAAGAGGCCGGGCTCCCGGTCCACACCGTCGGCAAGATCGGCCAGGTGTTCAACGGCGTCGGCGTCGACCGCTCGCACAAGGGCGCCACGAACGCCGCCGCGCTCGCGGCCACCGCCGAGCTGATCGACGAGCTCGGGCGGGGGCTGGTGTTCACCAACCTCGTGGAGACCGATCAGGTCTACGGCCACCGCGGCGACGTCGAGGGCTTCCACGCCGCGCTGCGCCAGATCGACGCCGAGGTCGGCCGCTGGCTCGATCGCCTCGACCCCGCGCGCGACCTGCTCGTGCTCACCGCCGACCACGGGTGCGATCCGACGACGCCGGGCACCGACCATACGCGCGAGCACGCACCGCTGCTCGCCCGCTTCGAGGGCGCCGGCCACCGCCGCCACGACGGCGCGTTCGCGGACGTCGGCGCCTCCGTCCTGCGGTGGCTGACGGGCCGCGACGCCGATGCGCTGCCGGGGACGCCGTTCCTGGGATGAGCCGATCCCACCGGAACGCTGTGCATCGCGTGAGCAAAGCGTCTCCGGCGGGAATCCATTCGCCGTGACCTCACTGGTGCGCGGCCCTGTCCCGGCGGCGACGCTCGCCGCAACGCTGATCGTCGCGGGCTGCGGCGGCTCGTCCCATCGCACGCAGGCCACCACCACGCCGGCGGCCAAGCCGCGGGCGGCCGCGCCCAAGGGCCCGTCCGACGAGGAGGCGCTCGACTTCCTCATGGCCGACCGCGGGCGCGCGCTCCAGGTCGGCGACCCGGCCGCGATGACGAAGACCAGCACCGGCGCCCGGCAGGCGCGCGACCGCCGCGAGGCGCGCGCCGCCGAGGGCCTGCCGCTGTTCGACGTGCACAAGAGCGTGCGGTCGGCGGACATCACCGGCCGGCGCGCCACGCTGCGCGTCGTGACGACCTACGAGTTCGACGACATCTCGACCGAGTTCGAGACGCACGAGACGGTGAACGCCATCCGCACGCCGCGGGGCTGGCGGGTCGAGAGCGTCCGCAACACCAGCGTCCGCGCGCCGTGGGAGCTCGGGCGGTACACCGTGCGCCGCAGCCCGCACTTCCTCGCGCTCGCGCCGCGCGGCCTGCGGGTCGACGGCCTGATGACGGACCTCGAGGCCGCCCGCGCGCTGATGCGGCGGGGGCTGCCCGGAGTCAGGCCGCCGGCGCGCATGGTGGTCGTCATCACGCGCGGAGCCGCCGACACCCGCGCCCTCACCAAGGACTCCCCGCATCTGGACTCGGTCGACGCGATGGCCGAGGCGCGCGTGCGGCGCGGCGGGCCGGCGCGCCGGGTGCGCAGCCTCTCGGGCCAGCGGATCGTCGTGCTCTGGCGCGCATTCCGCCGCTTCGCGCACGCGGACCGGCGCAGGGTCCTCGCGCACGAGCTGGCCCATTCCGCGCTCGCGCGCCGCACGACCGGGCGCACGCCGATCTGGCTCGTCGAGGGGATCGCGATGTACGCCTCGGGGGACGACCGCTCGGGCGACGCCGGGATGCTGTTGAGCGGCGCCCAGCTGCGCGATCAGTCCAAGCAGGGCGCAGCGCGCCGAACGCTCTCGCTGGTCGCGCTCGGCCGGCCCGGCAGCATGAACCGGCTGGCGGACGTCCCGCTCGCGTTCGCCTACTCCTACGCATCGGCCGCGGCGTACGCGATCGCCCAGGACCACGGGCGCCGCGCGCTCGTGCGCCTCTACAAGGCCTTCGACGACGAGCGCATCCCCGGCCGCGCCGGCCGCAAGCTGCAGGATCGCGTCGTCCGGCGCACGCTGCACCAGTCGCTCGGCTCGCTGCAGCGCTCGGTCGACGCCTACGCGCGGGCGCACGCGGGCTGAGTCCGCCGGGGTTCCGGCGGATGTTCGGCCGGCGGCGCTCGCGGGATGGGGCGCCACCGGGCACTGGTGGTTCCCCACCGGAACTCACGGGCGGGCCACTAGTGGTTCCGGCCGGCGCGGGCCGGCGCCGCCGGAATGCGTCGAACTTTCGGCCGGGGCCACTAGCCTCTCCGGCGTGCCGGAGCTGCCCGAGGTCGAGACGATCCGCCGCCATCTGGCCCCCCACGTGCAGGGCCGGACGCTCGACGCGGTGGAGATCCTCGACCCGCGCTGGTGCGAGCCGCTCGCGGCACCCGAGGTCGCCGCCGCGCTGGAGGGCCGGCGCGTCGAGCGGCTCTCGCGGCGCGGGAAGTACCTCGTATGGGAGCTCGAGGACGACGTCTTCCTGCTCATGCACCTGCGCATGACCGGGACGCTGCTGCTCGACCCGGCCGAGCCGGCGGCGTACGCGCGGGTGCGGCTCGGGCTCGGCGGGCGTCGGCTCGTGTTCACCGATCCGCGGCGCTTCGGCACCGGGGAGCTGGCGCTCGGCCCGGAGGCGCTCGCCGCGTTCTTCGACGCCCGCCTCGGCGTCGAGCCGCTCGAGCGCGAGTTCACCGGCCGCCACCTGCACGCGCTCGCGCGCACGTCGCGCGCGCCCGTCAAGGCGTTCCTGCTCGACCAGAAGCGCGTGGCCGGCGTGGGGAACATCTACGCCGACGAGGCGCTGTTCCGCGCGCGCATCCATCCGCTGCGGCCGGCGAGCCGCCTCACCGCCGCGCAATGCGCGGCGCTGCGCGAGGCGGTCGTCGAGTCGCTGCTGGCGGGCATCGCCGCCAAGGGCGCGTCGATCGACGACTTCCGCGACCCTGACGGGGCCCGCGGCGCGTTCCAGGACCAGTTCCTCGTGCACCGGCGCGCCGGCCAGGGCTGCCCGCGCTGCGGGAGCCCGGTGCGCAAGCTGCGCGCCGCCGGGCGCGGGACCTACGTCTGCGAGCGCTGCCAGCCGCGCCCGCGGGCTCGGCCGACGAGGACCTGACGCCGCCCGTGATCCGGGGCTTCGTGGTCGTGGCCGGCGCCGCCGGGTTATGCGCCGAACTTCCGGCCGGAACCCCTTAGGCGGCCGGGGCGAGCGCCGCGAGCAGCCCGGCGCGATCGGCCGCCACGAGCTCCTGGTAGCCGCCGAGCGTCTCACCGTCGATGACGACCTGGGGGAACGTCATCATTCCCGTCTTGCGCACGAGCTCCGCGCGACCGTTCGGATCCTTGGCGAGGTTGACCTCCTCGTAGGAGATCCGGCGCTTGCTCAGGAGTGCCTTGGCGACGCGGCAGTAGCCGCAGGGCTCGGTCGTGTACACGGTGATTCGGCTCATGACTTCAGAAAGTATAGTGCGCTGTCCGGCTCGCTGAAGACCGAGGCGATCGTGCTCCGCTCCCTGCGCTACGGCGAAGCGGACCGGATCCTCCACCTGTATACCCCGTCGCGCGGGCGGATCGGCGCGATCGCCAAGGGGGTGCGCAAGGCGCGCTCGCGCTTCGGCGGGCGGCTGGAGCCGTTCTTCCGGCTCAACGTCGTGCTCTACGAAGGCCGCAGCGACCTGCTGACCGTGACCGCGGCGGAGACGATCGCCGGCTACCCGCGCCTGCGCGAGGACGCGGGCGCGCTGGACGGCGCGGCCCGCGCCTGCGAGGCCGTCGCGCGGATCTTCGACGACGGCGACCCGCACGCGGGCGTCTACCACCTGCTGGCCAACGAGCTCGCGCTGCTGGACCGCGAGCCCGCCCGCGCCGGCCGCGCGAACGCGCTCGCCTTCCGCTTGAAGCTGCTGCTCGCCGCCGGCTTCGCCCCCCAGCTCGCCGGCTGCGCGTCGTGCGGCGAGCGCGAGCACCTCGTCGGCTTCTCGGGCGCCGCCGGCGGCGTCGTGTGCGGGGCCTGCGAGGCGAGCGCGTTCCCACTGGACGAGGAGGCGCACGCGTTCATGGTCGCCGCGCTCGGGCGCCCGCTGGCCGAGGCGCCCGACGCCGCCCCGCGCGCGCTGGCCCAGGCCGAGCGCGCGATCCTCGAAACCCTGGAGCATCACGCCCACGTGCGGCTGGGCCCGGTCGGGTCGCGGTAGGGGCCTCGGCGAACGTCAACTGCGGGCGGTGAGGAGGTCGAGAGCGCGGTTGGACCCCTATGACGGGCTCGAGGTCGCGCTCGACCTCGCGCCGGCCGCGACGACGGGACCCGCCGCCCTCGATGCACGCCGTTGAGCTGCGGTGCGATCCCGGAAACCGGGCCTCCACTCGCGCGGGGCCCGGTAGGCTCCGGTCGCGATGACCCGGCTCGCCGCCGCTGCCCTCGCCGCCGTGCTGTGCGGCGCGCTCCTGCCGCCGAGCGCGGCGGCCGCGTTTCGTCAATTCCGCTCGCCGAGCGGCAAGCTCGGCTGCGCGTTCCTCTCTGACTCGAAGACCCCGCCGCAGGTGCGCTGCGACTGGCGCGGCGCCAACGACACCGCGGTGACGGTCGCCGAGCGCGGCCGGGCGAAGCGCATCCACGTGACCGACACCGTGCTCGACCCGAACGCGAGGGTGCTCGCCTACGGCCACACCACGGCGTTCCACCGCCTGCGCTGCACGTCTCGCCGCACCGGCATCACGTGCCGGAGCACGCGCTCGGGGCACGGCTTCACGGTCTCCGTCTCCCGCCAGAGGCTGTTCTGAATGGCCGAGAAGTGGGTCTACGACTTCGCCGAGGGCTCGAAGGAGATGCGCGAGCTGCTCGGCGGCAAGGGCGCCAACGTGGCCGAGATGACGCGCGTCCTGGGCGCCGAGCGCGTCCCCGCCGGGTTCACGATCACGACGGAGGCGTGTGTGGCCTACATGCGCGCCGGCCAGGAGGAGCCCGAGGGGATGGCCGAGCAGGTCGCCGAAGCCCTCGAGCGCCTGCAGGAGCACGCCGGCAAGCGGCTGGGCGACAACGACGACCCGCTGCTCGTGTCCGTCCGCAGCGGCGCCCGCGAGTCGATGCCGGGGATGCTCGACACCGTCCTCAACCTCGGGCTCAACGACGAGTCGGTGGACGGGCTCGCGCGCGCCACCGACAACGAGCGCTTCGCCTGGGACTCCTACCGGCGGTTCGTGCAGATGTTCGGCAACGTCTCGCACGGGGTCCCCGGCGAGCAGTTCGAGGACGCCATCAAGGAGGTCAAGGCGGACCGCGGCGTCAAGCAGGACACCGAGCTCGACGTGGCCGCGCTGAAGAAGCTGACCGCGCGCTTCAAGGAGCTCTACGACTTCCCGCAGGACCCGCAGGAGCAGCTCCGGCAGGCGATCCGCGCGGTGTTCGACTCCTGGAGCGGCAAGCGCGCCGTCGAGTACCGGCGCATCAACCGCATCCCGGACGACTGGGGCACCGCGGTCAACGTGCAGCAGATGGTGTTCGGCAACAAGGGCGACACGTCGGGCAGCGGCGTGGCCT
>JBIOTP010000117.1:0-4752 GCA_044865965.1 Solirubrobacteraceae bacterium | reverse complement strand
TCACGTCGGCGATTTCCTCGACGGGGTAGCCGGCTCGCACGTACGCGCAGACCGTGCGTCGCGTCCGTAGGTCGGTGCTGGGAAGCCGGTGGAGCTCGACGGTGGGCATGCGGTGTCCTCGTCTGTCAAGCCCGACCGTAGGACGCTGCCCTGACGAAACCCGGCCCCGCCGCCGGGTGTCGCGAGAGCTGTTGCACTTCGGTTGCGAACATGGCGCACTGCATGCGCCTTCGGTGCGAAACGCGCCGCGGTCGCCGGCGCCGTCGAGCTCGACCGTCGATCGCGTCGGCGCGCGTCCGGTTACGCGCACGACGGTGGCCGGTCGCGGTGCCAGCGCCTGGCGGCGGTGAACGACAGCTGCGCGTAGGTCGGCAGTCGGCTGTGCCAGCGCAGCAGCCGCACCGCCTGTTCGTGCGAGCACAGCAACGGCACGGGCTCGATCGGGTCCAGCAGCGGCTTCGCCCACTCCAGTTCGGGCGGCAGGAGCGCGAGCGCCCGGCGGGCGCAGACGCCCCACCAGTCGCCGAGGTCCTCGACGCGCGGTGAGACGGCGTGGGTCGGCGTGGCGGGCTCGCGCGGCGCCGCGGGCACCGAGCGTGGCCGAGCGCGGTCGCGTCGCGCGCGGCTGCGCCACGGGATGTGGATCGTGGTCATTTTCTGTCCTCCCTACGGACGTTGGAGTTGGGTCTTCGACCCGCGGCGTGGCCGCGGGTCGGGCGAGCGCTACGGCTCGTAGGGCGTGGTGCCGTCGAGGTCGACGGCCGGCGCGAGCGCGGTGTCGTTGATGCCGTGCTCGACCGGCTCGTACGGTTCGGCGGCGAGGTGCGGGAGCTCGCACGGCTCGGGCTCGTAGCCGTCGAGGCCGAGCTGCTCGAGCACCTCCGGGCACAGCGGCGGACGCTGAGAGGGCATCGGATCCTCCTTGTGGTGAGGCCGTCTGGCGACGGCCGTGGGGTCGCTGTTCGGCTGGAGACGGCGAGCCTGCGGCTCAGTGGTCTGGTGTCGCGGCGGCCGCCTGCCGCATCGCCGCGCGGCCCTCGACGAGGCAGCGATTCGTCTTCGTGTACGACCAGTCGAAGGCGTCGCAGATCTCGCGGTAGCGCCAGCCGAGCGCGCGCGCGATCAGCGCACGCGCCTCGTCGGGCTTGAGGCGCTGCAGGCCATCGAGTGCGTCGATCACGGCGTCGTGGTCTGGTCGCCGGCGGTCCGCGATCGCCTCGTGGGCGCTGGCCGATTCGGTTCCCGCGAGCGGCTGGTCGATCGAGCGCTGGCGGTCCCAGCGCTTTGCGAGCCGGTTCGCTTCGTTTCTGGCGGTAACGCCCACGTAGGCGGTGGCGGTCGCGGGCCGGATACGCGCGCGGACGGCGAAGGCGATCGCGAGCGCTTCCTGGACGGCGTCCTCGGCGTCCTCGCGGGTGCGCGCTCGCCGGCGTGCGTAGGCGAGCAGCGCCTGACGCGCGTCGCGGGCGAGGCGCTCGATCTCGGCGGCGGTCATGACGGCAGCAGCCGGTAGCCCTGTCCCCACACGTTGGCCACGTAGCGGTCGCCCTGGGCGGCGAGCTTGCGGCGGAGCCGGCAGGCGTGCGTGTCCAGCGTGCGGGTGCGTCCGAGCGAGCGGAAGCCCCACACGTCGCGCAGCAGTTCCTGCTTGCTGAACAGGCGCGTGGGGTCGCTGGCCAGCGTGCGCAGGAGCGCGAACTCCTGCCGGGTGAGCTCGATCCGCTGACCGCGCAGGCGGGTCTCGCAGCGGACCGGGTCGACGGTCAGCTCGCCCACGCGCAGCGTCCCGCGTGTCCGCCCGGCTTCGGCGCGGGCGAGCAGCCGCCGCAGCCGCGCGAGTAGCTCCGGGTAGCTGAACGGCTTGCCGAGGTAGTCGTCGCAGCCGCGCTGGTAGGCGCGCAGCCGGTCCAGTTCGCTGGCGTGGCGGCTGAGGATCATCAGCGGCGTGGCGGGGTCCAGCCGGCTGGCGAGCCCGTCCGCCGTGCGGATCTTGTCCACGAGGCCGAGCGTGCCGCTGTTGAGGTCGGCGATCACGGCGTCGGGGCGGCGGTGTTCGAGCTGGATCACCGCGTCCTCGATGTCTTCGGCGAGCAGCACCGAGTAGTTGTCCGCGGTGAGGTTGTCGGCGAGGAACGCGCGTGCGGAGTCGTCCTCCTCGGCGACGAGGATCATCTTGGTGGCGTGCATCGATGCCTCCTTCTGAGGTCGAGGTTCAGGGTTGGGAGCGGCGGCGGCTAGGCCGCCAGCCCGGCGAGACCGCCCTGGCAGGCGCGGAAGTGCGGGCAGTAGCGGCGCGAGCACTTCCAGATGCCAGGGTCGGCGAGCGGCCACGGCTGCTCGCGTCCGAGCTGGCGGTCGAGCGCGTCGATCGCCGCAGCGGTCGCGGCCAGGCGCGCGACGTGCGCCTGCAGCCGGGGCCGGCTTCGTCCGGTCGCGATCGCCCGCGCCTTGTCGGTCGCGGTGGGGCAGATCGAGTGAAAGACGAACCGGCGCGCCGGGTTGCCGGTGAGCGCCCGCTCGAGCAGGTAGAGCGTCGCCTGCGGGTCGGCGTCGGCCGTCGCCTGCGTGACGTGCCGGTTCTTGATCTTCAGGTCGATCACGTCGCCGGCGGCGTCCTCGACGTCGATGTAGCCGATGACGCTCCAGGCGAGTGCCGGGTGCAGCCGCAGCTCGAAGCGGCGCTGCACGGCGACCGGTCGCACCGCCGGTGCCAGCTCGTCGAGGTAGGCGCGCAGCGCGGCCGCGGCGGAGTCCTTGAGCGCGGCCCGCTGCCAGTCGCCCCAGTCGATGTCCGCAGCCGGGTCGTCGAGCTCGCGGCGCCAGGCGGCGTCGAGCGCGGCCTCGGTGTGGCTTCGCGCGGGCGCCCGGTCCGTTTCGAGCATCGCGCGGAAGTGGGCGCTGACGGCGGCGTCGACGACGCGGCCGCGCAGCATCTCGGCGCTGGTGGGGCCGCGCTCGCCGAGCAGGTAGCGCCGGCGGAACGCCTCCGGGCACTGCCAGAAGCAGCTCAGCGAAGTGGCCGACAGGTGCTCGAGTAGCCCGCCGTCGGCCCGCGCGGGCAGCCGGATCGGCAGCGTCGCGGTCGCCGCCGTCGGGGCGGTGGTCATCGTTCCTCCCCGGTCAGGCGGCGCGCTTGGCGGCGTTGCGCACCTCGCGCGCGAGATAGTCGCGGAACGCCCGGCGGCGCTGGGCCGGCGTCTTGCCCTCCGAGCGCATCGCGCGTTCGACCATCGCCGCCAGCCGCTCGTCATCCCAGCCGGCCTGCCGTGCCTGGCCGATCCGCTCGGTCACCTCCGTGGCGAGCTTCTGGTCGATCGCGTCGAGCCGCATGACGGTGTCGGGTCCCAGCCCGGCGAGCAGGGTGGCCAGCCGGTTGACGGTCCGCGGGGCGATCCCGGCCGCGTGTGCCGCGGCGGCCATCTGCGTCACGTTGTCGTCGGGTATGGGCTCCTCGGCCGGGACCTGCGGCACCGTGACGGTCGCCTGCCCGTCATCGGCGGGGGCGGCGGGCGGTCCGTCGGCGGCGTCGTGGGCGAGCGCGGTCTCGCCGGGCGCGTGCGCGAGCGGCTCGCCGAACGCGCTGCCGGCCTGGCTGAGCCAGGTGCCGTAGGCGTCGCGCAGCCAGCGCAGGCTGCGCCGGTCGATGATCGCCCGCGGCTTGGCGCCCCGCGTCATGCGCAGCTGGCCATCGCCGTCGCCGACCGAGAGCCACGGGCTGTCCATCGCGTACAGGCACTCGCCGATCCCGGCGCGCACCGCGGCGCGCTTGAGCGCGTCCGAGTAGGCGGCCTTGGGGTCCTCGCCGGTGCCGACGTCCTCGAAGACCGCGCCGGCGATCTCGAGCCAGCAGCGGTAGGCGAGCTCGCGGTCGCGCCGCTGCTGGCCGTCGCGGTCGACCACGACCGGATAGCGGTTGCCGTGCTCGTCGACCGCGGTCAGCCGCATCTCGAGCGGCACCGGCTGGGTGTCGGCTTGCCAGCGGCCGGGGAACAGCAGGTTCAGCCTGGCGATCACGGTGCGCGCGTCGATGTAGGCGATCACCTGCGCCCGGCGGTTGTCCTGGCTGGTGGCCTGGACCTTGAAGCGCACCTCGGCGGGCGCGATCGGGCGGCGCAGGTCGGCCGCCGCCTCGGCCGACAGCTCGGTGTACGGGCCGCCGTGGGCGGCCTGCTTGGTCTTGGACATGCGTGAACCTCCCTTTGCGGGTGGGGTTGGATGTGATTGGCGGCGCGTCAGGCGGCGCGCCGGGGTGAGGCGGTGAGCGCCTCGGCGATGAACCGCGACGGGGCGCAGGTGCGGCCGTTGCGGCGACGGACGCAGGAGAGGACGAGCGTCCGCTTGGCGCGGGTCAGCGCGACATAGGCAAGCCGGCGCTCCTCCTCGACCTGCTCCGGGGTGCTCGCGCGCGCGGAGGGGAAGCTGCCCTCCTCCATCCCGCACACGAGCACGACCTGCCACTCCAGGCCCTTGGCCGCGTGCACGGTCGACAGCGCGACGCGGTCGGTGTCGGAGGCGTCCGGCCCGCCGGTCGGCTCGCCGGCGGCGAGCGCCGCCTGTGCGAGGAACTCGCACAGGTCGGGGTGGGCGCTCTCGCGTTCGTAGGCGCGGGCGGCGGCGATCAGGTCGTGCACGCGGCCAAGCCGCACGCCGGCGTCGGCCTCGTCCGCCAGCTGCTCGGCGAGCCCGCCGCGCAGGCGGACCGCCTCGGCCAGCAGCGAGGAGATCGACCGCCGCTCGGCCTGCTCAGCGAGC
>JBIOTP010000116.1:0-7074 GCA_044865965.1 Solirubrobacteraceae bacterium | reverse complement strand
ACGCGGTCGAGGCGCGCGACGCCTACACCGGCAAGCACGCCGAGCGGGTGACGGCCTACGGCATGGAGCTCGCCCGCGCGGTCGGGCTCTCGATCGAGGAGTCGCCGCAGATCGAGTTCGGCTTCCTCCTGCACGACATCGGCAAGGTCGCGGTCCCAGACGCGATCCTGTTCAAGACCAGCCGCCTCACGGAGAAGGAGTACGCGCTGATCGCCCAGCACCCGATCGTGGGCGCCGAGATCCTGCGCGACGTCGACTTCATCGGCGAGGGCAAGCTGGTCGTCCGCCACCACCACGAGCGCTGGGACGGCACCGGCTACCCCGACGGGCTGTCCGGCGAGGAGATCCCGCTGGCGGCGCGGGTGTTCGCCGTCGCGGACACGCTGGACGCCCTCACCACGGATCGCCCGTACCGGCCGGCCTCCACCTGGGCGCAGGCGCGCGAGGAGATTCTGCGCCATTCCGGCAGCCAGTTCGACCCGACCGTGGTCGGCGCCTACGCGGCGATCTCCGACGACGTGTTCGTCAGGCTGCGGGAAGGCGCGGAGTGACGCGCACGATCCTGATCGTCGACGACGATCCGATGATCCGGAAGCTGATCGCTACCACGCTCGAAGACATCTCCGGCTACCGGCTGCAGGAGGCCGGCGACGGGCTCGAGGCGGTCGAGCGCGCGGTCACCGCTCGGCCGGAGATCGTCTTCCTCGACATCGACATGCCGCGCCTGAACGGGATCGAGACCTGTCGGCGCCTGCGCTCGGACCCCGCGACCGCCGGCGCGACGATCGTCATGCTCACCGGCGACTCCGGCGACGTCGCCGAGCGCGGCGCCCAGGCCGCGGGCGCCGACCTCTTCCTCACCAAGCCGTTCTCGCCGCTGCACCTGCTGCGGCTCGTCGACCAGATCGGGACGACGCGCTGAACGGCGTCAGGCGCCGGACGCGGATCTCCGGCGGCGCGGCCTCACGCGCGCGGCGGCGGGCGATGGAGGCCCGGTGCTCGGCGATCGCGTCGCCGAGGTCCGTGGCGGCGTCGCGCCGCAGCGAGGCGGCGAGCAGGTCCTCGAGGATGCGCACCTCGCGGGCCGTCGCGCGGCGGACGCGGCGAGTGCGCGCGAACCCGTCCCACGCGCGCGCGAACGCGAGGTAGGTCGTGCGGCCGCCGTGGCGGTGGGCGGCGAGCATCGGGCAGATGCCGCCGCGCCCGTCGGTGTAGGCGCCGGCGACGATCGGCTGGGAGCGGATCCCGTCCAGCATCGCCAGCCGCGTCTCGGCCGGCAGGCAGTCGATTGCACGCTGCAACCGGGTGATAGGATCGCGCGCCGCGCGCATGGCGGCGACCGTACGCCGCGTCCGCGCGGACCACAACGGCTGGGAGGGCGCTTGCAGTGAAGCTCGGGCTGCACATCGGATACTGGGGGCTCGGCCTCGGCGCCGACGAGCAGCTCCAGCTCGTGCTGGAGGCGGAGCGGCTCGGCTACGACTCGGTCTGGACGGCCGAGGCGTACGGCTCCGACGCGGCGACGATCCTGGCCTGGCTCGCGCAGGCGACGACGCGGATTCGGCTCGGCGCCGCGATCTTCCAGATGCCGGGGCGCTCCGCCACGATGACCGCGATGACCGCGGCGACGATCGACCAGCTGTCGGACGGGCGGATGATCCTCGGGATCGGCTCCAGCGGGCCGCAGGTCGCCGAGGGCTGGCACGGCCAGCGCTTCGCCCGCCAGCTGCAGCGGACGCGCGAGTACGTCGCGGTCGTGCGGATGGCGCTGGCGCGCGAGCGGGTCGAGTTCCACGGCGAGACGCTCGAGCTGCCGCTCCCCGACGGGCCCGGGAAGGCGCTGAAGCTGACGATCGCGCCGGTGCAGGAGCGGATGCCGATCTACATCGCCGCGATCGGGCCGAAGAACACGGCGCTGACCGCCGAGATCGCCGACGGCTGGCTCCCGACGCTGTTCTCCCCCGAGCACGTGGGCGAGTTCCGGCCGCTGCTGGAGGAGGGCTTCGCGCGGGCGGGCGGCGGGAAGGGCTTCCGCGACTTCGAGATCGTCCCGAACGTGAACGTGATGGTCAGCTCTGATTTGGAGTCGGCGCGCGACGCGATGCGCCACTACGTCGCGCTCTACGTCGGCGGGATGGGCTCGCGCAAGCAGAACTTCTACAACGCGCTCGTGCAGCGCTACGGGTTCGAGGACGCCGCCCGGCGGGTGCAGGACCTCTACCTGGAGGGACGCAAGGACGAGGCCGCGGCGGCGCTGCCCGGCGAGCTGATCGACACCGTGTCGCTGTGCGGGCCGGCGGATCGGGTCCGCGAGCGGCTCGCGGTGTACCGCGACGCCGGCGTCGGGACGCTGATCGTCGCGCCGATGGCGTGGACGTTCGAGGACCGCCTCGCCCAGCTCCGCGCGGTGGCCGAGCTCGCCGAGTGAGCCTGGTCGAGCGCGCGGTCGAGGAGGCGGATGCCGGCGCGCTGGTGGCCCTCATCGCCGCGTGCGACGAGACCTACCGGGCGTGGGCGCCGGCGGGCTGGGCGCCGCCGGAGGTCCCCGCGGACTGGCGGGCGCGCGTGCGGGAGCCGGACCGCTGGTCGCTCGTGGCCGCTGAGCCGTCCTTCGGGCTCGTCGCGTTCGCCTCCTTCCGGCCGGCGTTCGCGCGCGACGAGCCGGGCGCGCGCTCGGGGCCGCCCCTGCCGGGCCTGGCCCATGTGGGCGCGCTGTACGTCCATCCCCTGCGCTGGCGGCGGGGGATCGGTGCCGCGATGCTCGCGCGGGCCGAGGCCGCGATGCGCGAGCGCGGGTTCGCGCGCGCCCGGCTCTGGACGCCCGACGGGGCTCCGGCCGAGCGCTTCTATCGCACGCTCGGCTGGGAGCCCGACGGCCGGCGCGCGTGGAACGAGTGGCTCGGCCTCCAGGTCGTGGGCTACGGCAAGCGCGTGCCATGAGGGTCCTCCTCGGCGCGGTCGGCGATCCCGGGCACCGGGTGCCATGAGGCTCTTCCCCGGCGCGTTCGGCGATCCCGGGCACCGGGTGCCATGAGGCTCCTCCTCGGCGCGGTCGGCGATCCCGGGCATCGGGTGCCATGAGGGTCCTCCTCGGCGCGTTCGGCGATCCCGGGCATGCGTTCCCGATGCTCGCGCTGGGCAAGGCGCTCGCGGCGCGCGGGCACGAGGTCGGCCTCGAGACGTGGCGGCGCTGGCGGGAGCCGGCCGAGGCGGCCGGGCTGACGTTCGCGGCGGCGCCGGAGTACCAGGTGTTCCCCACCCTCGCGCAGCCGCTGAAGCCGTACGCGGCCGCGGTGCGCGCGGCGGGGCAGACGCGCGAGTTCGTGCGCGAGTTCGCCCCGGACGTGGCGGTCTCGGACATCCTCACGCCGGCGCCGGCGCTCGCGGCGGAGCTGGAGGGCGTGCCGGTGGCGACGCTCGTCCCGCACGTGCACCCGCACCTGCCGCCGGGATTCCCGCCCTACTCGATCGGCGCCCGGCTCCCGCGCACCCGCGCGGGCGCTGCCGTGTGGCGGGCGACCGAGCGGCTCGTGGCGATCGGGCTCGAGCAGGGCCGGCGCGAGTACAACGACTGCCGCGCGCGGCTCGGCCTCGGCCCGCTGCCGTGGGTGCACACCGGCCTGTCGCGCTCGCTCACGCTGGTCGCCACGCTCCCCCAGCTCGAATACCCGCGCGCGTGGCCGGACTGGCTGCGGGTGGTCGGCCCGCTGATGTGGGAGCCCGGCGGCGGCGCGCGACCCGAGCCGCCTCCGGGCGACGGCCCGGTGGTGCTGGTGGCCCCCTCCACCGCGCAGGATCGCGAGCACCGGTTGGTGCGCGCCGCGCTGGCTGGGCTGGAGCGCGAGCCGGTGCGCGTGCTCGCGATCCGGCCCGGCGGGGAGGGTGCCCCGGAGGTGTCGGTGCCGCCGAACGCCCGGGTCGTTCCCTGGCTCTCGCTGTCGGACGTCATGCCGCGCTGCGATCTCGTCGTCTGCCACGGCGGCCACGGCACGCTGGTGCGCGCGCTCACCAGCGGCTGCCCGGTCGTGGTCTCGCCCGCCGGCGGCGACATGGCCGAGAACGCAGCGCGCGTGGACTGGGCCGGCCTCGGCGTCCGGCTCCCGGCGCGCTTCTGCACGCCGTGGGGCGTGCGGTTGGCGGTCACGCGCGCGCTGTCCCGGCCGGCGCTCCGCGCCCGGGCCGCCGAGATCGCGCGCTGGGCGGCCGGCCACGACGCCGGCGAGCGCGCCGCGGTCGAGCTCGAGCGCTGGGCCGCGCGTGTGGCGCCGGGTCGCGCCTAGCGCGCCGCCGCCGGCGCGAGCGGCGGATCCGCCGAACTCCGCACCTAGCGGCGGGCGAGAGCGCAGCGAAGCCGGGGTCCGGGCCGGCCCATGCCGCGTGGCGGACCCGCGAGCATTCAAGAGGGGTCGAGTCGGCGCGCGCCGCGCGGCTGACCGGGTGAGGTCGATGCGCGTCCCCGCGGGGTCGGATCGCGCACGATCGATCACGCCCGATCGTGCGCTCTCGGGTGTGTGTCAATCCAGTTCCACTCTGTCGAACCAGATTGACGCACCCGCCGCGCCGCGATGATCGTTTCCGTGGCGCGTCGCTCCGGGCTCCGCTACGCGAGCCCTGTTCGCCCCACGCGCCGCCACGTTTCGCGTCGCACCGCTCCGGGCTCCTCTCAATGCGCGAACTGGTTCGCCCCACTCGCCGCGATGATCGTTCGCGTCGCACTGCTCCGGGGTTCCCCTCGCCGCATGCTGTTCCCGGGCTCGCCCGGCCGCCACTAACGCCGGGGGCGCGGGCGCAGCTCGAAGTGCCGTCGCGGCGGCAGCGGCAGCCGCCCGGGCTCCAGCGCATCGGCGCGGACGCGCCGCCATAGCAGCCGCGCGCCGCGCGCGGTCATCGACAGCGCCTGCCCGTGCGCGCCGACCGCGGTCGTCCAACGGCCGCTCGGCGTGCCGGCGTCCCGCCCCTCGCGGTCGACGGCCTGCTCGACGTAGCCGCAGGTGCCGGGCTGCGGCCTGATGTCGCTGGGCGCGCGCAGCCCCGCGCGGACTCGGCCGCCACCGGTCTCCACATCCGCGACCGGGTCGTTGTAGGGCTCGAGCCAGTCCTCGACGCCGCTGCCGAACTGCCACACCGGCCCGCCGGCCAGCCAGTCGCCGAGCCAGTCGGCGAACGGCCGGCCCGCGCGATAGGGAGCGGCGCCGACGTCCGCGAGGATCCACACCTGTCCGCGCGCCGGCCCGCTGACGACAACGACCCAGTTCAATCCGCACCCGTCAGTGCCCAGCCACACCCACCCCTGGCCACAGACCGCCTCGTGGCGGGCCTCGTCGAACGACTCCTCCCCCTCCCAGACCCACGGCTCGTGAGCGGGAACGGCCGGCCCGGCCGGACCTCGCCGTCCGGCGGCTCGCCGTGTGGATGAACGAGCCCGTAGTGCGGCGGCCCGTCCGCGGACGCCGTACCGACGTGCGCCAGGAACCAGGCGTAGTCGCGCGGCAGCGCCACGCCGATCCGCCGCTCGAAGGTCTCCACGCCCGCGCCCCCCAGCGGCGGCTCGAGTACCGCGCCAGCCGCCGCGACCTCCTCCGCCAGCCATGCGAGCTCGCACCGTGGGCGACCATAGCGCGCCCCGAACGCGCGAAAGCCGCCCTCCGGCGGCTCTCGTCAAGCTCGGGGGGTGGGACTCGAACCCACAACCCTTCGGTTAACAGCCGAATGCTCTGCCATTGAGCTACCCCCGACCGTCAATGCAGTTGTATTACCCCGGACGATCGGCGGATACGGGCACAGGCAACAGACCCGCCTCGACCATCGCGTGGCAGTTGGCGCACAGTAGCACGCATTTCTGCGCCTCCAGACGGAGGCGACGCAGCGCGCGGGTGACCCCCTGACGGCTCACTTCGAACGATTTCGCGGCCGGATCGCGATGGTGGAATTGCAGCGCACCGGCGTAGGCGTCGAACCCGCAAGCGGCGCAGCGCCCGCCCGCCTCGGCCACCAGGATCTCCTTTACGCGGCGCCTGCGGTCGGACACTGCCTGCGTGTTGCAGCGCGCACACCGGTAGTGGCCCTCCGCGCCGACGCGCACGAACGCGCCCCAGCCATGGCGCGCGCACTCCCGCAGGAGCTCGGGCGGTCGCGGGCCGTCGCGCCGCGCGTACCGGGCCGGCTGCGTGTTGAGGCCGTACCGCTGCAGCCAGTGGCGGACGGTCGTCGCGCTCACGTCGCAGCGGGCTGCGATCTGGCGGATCGAGAGGCCCTCCTCCACGAGCGCCTGCAGCCGGTCGCGCGGGATGCCGGCGCGAGCGGCGTGGCGCGGGGCGTGCGAGGACGTGAGGCCGTACTTGTTGACCCAGTAGGCGACGGTCGAGGGCGCGCGGCCGGACTCGCGTGCGATCGACTCGATCGAGCGGCCGGCGGCGAGATCGGCGGTGAGCTGGGCGCGGTCCATCCACACGAACACTAGTTCGTGTGGCGGACGGAATCTCAGGTCAGGCGGTGGCGGATGGCGTCCAACACGCGCTGGCGCTCGGCGGCCAGCGCGCCGACGCCCTCGCCGCCGGAGAGGCGGGCGCTCGCGATGTGGCGCTCGAGGCGGTGCAGGTCGAGCTGGAGCTTCTCGAGCTCGAGCTTGGCGGGGGTCGCGTCGAGCTGGCCGGCGCGGATGACGAGCTCGGCGACGACCCGGGCGAGCGCCTCGTCGCCGGGCGGCAGGTCGGCGGCGGGGGCGCGCAGGCGGCCGCGCAGGTAGGCGGCGGCCTCGCGCGTGGCGGGCGCCGAGAAGTAGTCCTCGAAGTCGGCCTCGGTGAGAAGCCGCTCGCCCTCGTCGGGCAGTGCCAGGCAGAGCGCCAGGAATGCGCGCTCGCTCTGCTCGCGGCGGGCGAGCGCGGCGCGCGGGTCGACCGGGTCGGGCGGGGCGCGGAACCGCCCGTCGCCGCGACGCCCGCGCCAGCCGCGGCGGTAGTCGCCCCACGCGCCCCCGTCCCGCCGCCCTCCGGCGCCATCCCAGGGACCGCCGTCGCGCCGCCCCTCCGAACCGCCCCACGGACCGCCGTCGCGCCGCCCCTCCGAACGACCCCA
>JBIOTP010000115.1:0-16529 GCA_044865965.1 Solirubrobacteraceae bacterium | reverse complement strand
CAGCTCACCGAGCAGCTGCTGCGCGGGATCCGGACCAACCGCGCGCGCGTGGTCGTCATCGACATCACCGGCGTCCCGACCATCGACTCCACCGTCGCCAACCACCTCGTCCAGACCGTCGACGCGTCGCGCCTGATGGGCGCCAGCGTCATCATCACCGGCCTGTCGCCCGAGATCGCGCAGACGCTGGTCACGCTCGGCGTGGACCTCTCCAAGGTCAACGCCGTCGGCGACCTGCAGGGCGGCATCGAGGAGGCCGAGCGCCTGCTCGGCTACACGGTGCTCGGAGGCGGCGCGGAGGTGCCGCCGGATGCCGGAGGATAGGCCCGCATGGCGGTTCCGATCCTCAAGCAGGGCCCGTTCCTGATCGCCTCGATCCAGGCGGCCCTCACGGACACGGATGTCCTCCAACTGCGCGACGACGTCATGGCGCAGGTCACCCGCCACCGCTCGCGGGGGATCATCGTCGATGTCACCGCGCTCGACGTGATGGACTCCTTCGTCTCGCGCTCGCTGCGGGGCATCGCGATGATGACGCGGCTGCGCGGCGCCGAGACGGTGATCGTCGGCATCCAGCCCGAGGTGGCGTTCGCGATGGTCCAGCTCGGGATGAGCTTCGAGGACGTGCAGACGGCGCTCGACCTCGAGGAGGGCCTCGCGCTGCTGCAGCAGGCCCGGAAGGAGCCGGCCGACGGTGGCGGTTGAGCAGCGGGAGCGGATCCCGATCGAGTCCGACGCCGACGTTGTCACCGCCCGCCAGCGGGCGCGGGCGCTGGCGGTGCACCTGGACATGCCGACGACCGACCAGACGCTGCTGGCGACCGCGATCTCGGAGGTGGCGCGCAACATCACCGCCTACGCGAAGCGCGGCGAGGTGCGGCTCGACGTGCTGCGCGGGAACGACGGGCGGCGCGGGATCCGCGTGGTCGCGCACGACGAGGGCCCGGGCATCGAGGACGTAGAGGCCGCCCTGCAGGACGGCTTCAGCACCGGCAGCGGGCTCGGGCTGGGGCTGCCGGGCGCGCGGCGCCTCGTCGACGAGTTCTCGATCGTGAGCGCCCCCGGCGAGGGAACGACGGTGACGTTGGTGAAATGGAGCCGCTGACGCTCCCCGCCGAGTGGCCCGCGACGCTGGACTGCGGGGTCGCGGGCGCGCCGCTGCAGGGCGAGGAGCGCTCCGGCGACGTGGCCGTGTTCGCCCCGATCGCGCGCGGCGGCCTCGCCGGCCTGATCGACGGCCTCGGGCACGGCGATGCCGCGGCCGACGCCGCGGAGGCGGCCGCCGAGATCGTGCGCGAGTTCCCCGAGGCGTCCGCCGAGGAGCTGTTCGAGCGCTGCCACCGCGCCCTGCAAAACACGCGCGGCGCGGTCATGACGCTCGCCTGGTTCGACCTCGAGCGGGCGGAGCTGGCCTGGACCGGCGTCGGCAACGTGGAGGCGCGGCTGATGCGCGGCGCCGTCGAGGCGTCCGTCCCCGGCGGCAGCGCGCTCGTGTTCGGCGGCGTCGTCGGCTATCAGCTGCCGCGCGTGCGGACCGTGACCGCGCCGCTGACGCCCGGCGACGCGGTGGTGATGGTCACCGACGGCATCGACGCGGCGTTCTCACCGGCGCTCGAGGCCGGCGGCGACGCCCAGACGCTCGCCGAGCGCATCTTCGAGCACCACGTCAAGGGCACCGACGACGCGATGGCGCTCGTCGTGCGGTTCCATCCCTAGACTAGACGGCCTGGCGCACCGTCGGCGACGCCGGCACCTCGCAGATCGCGCCGTCGTCGGTCCAGCACCGCACGATGTCGCGCACCGAGATGATGCCGCTCGGCTCGCCGGCCTCGACCACGACGAGGTGCCGGAAGCCGCCGCGGACCATCGCCGCGGCCGCCTGCTCGAGCGACCATTCGGGCGCCGCGAACACGAGGTCGCCGGACTGGTGGTCGCTCACGACCTCCTCGTCGGGGCTCTGGCCCGCCGCGATCGAGTGCAGGATGTCGCGCTCGGTCACGATCCCCGGGCCCGCGCCGTCGGGGTCGATCACGACGGCCGCGCCGACCTTGCGCTTGGCCATGTGCTCCGCCGCCTGGCGCAGCGTATGGCTCGGTCCGATCGTGAGGACCACCTTGCTCATCGCCTCACGCACCTGCATGCCCGCATCACCCCAACGTGGTCCGGCCGCTTGCAACGATCGTCGCAAGCCTATCGGAAGCCGCGCGGACGGTCGGAACGGGACCGTTGCCGAGTCGCTAGGGTAGAGCGGCAACGCGCCACTTCTGGCGCGAATGCATGCTTCCATTCATCCGATTGCGCGCTCCTGTGCGTATTTTCCCACGTGCCCACGCAACGCCCCTCCACCATTCGCCTGCGGACCTCGTTATTCCAAGAGGCCGCGGAGATCGTCGACCGCGAGTTCGCCGCCGACCTCTCGCTGGACGACATCGCGCGCCGGGTGGCCTCTTCGCGGCGTCAGCTGCAGCGCGCCTACGCCGAGATCGGACGCACCACGTTCCGGGATCACCTCGCGCGGGTCCGCATGCAGAAGGCCGCGGAGATGCTCGCGACGCGCGCCCTGACGGTGCGCGAGGTCGCGCACCGCGTCGGCTACCGGCAACCCGCGCAGTTCGCCAAGGCGTTCCGCCGCCATCAGGGCGTCGCGCCATCGGACTTCCGCGCCGGGAGCCCGCACCGGGCCCCCGGCCCAGCGCCGCTGAGCGCGCGCCACGACGGCGCGCGGCCCGTCTCGCACGCCGCGTAGACGCCTGGTGGCGCCCCACGTAGGTGCGGGCGGGACCACTGGTCCGGGGGCCGACCGCGGCGGCGCGTTCGTCGCCGCGCTCGCATAGGATGGCCCAGCCATGGGTTCGCAGGAGAGGCACCTCTGAGCAGCGGGCTGGAACCTGAGCGGCCGCACGCGCGTGCGTCGCTCGCCCAGATGCTCATCATCGGCGCGATCGCCTCCGTGATCGGCGTGGCGGTCGGGATCGCGATCGACTGGTTCCCGGTCCAGGCCTCGGGCGAGGCCAAGCCGATCGACACGCTGTGGGATGTGCTGCTGATCGCGTCGATCCCGGTCTTCGTGCTGGTGGAGACGGTCGTCCTGTTCTCGGTCTGGAAGTTCCGCATGCGGCCGGGCGAGGAGCTGCTCGACGGGCCGCCGATCCACGGCAACACGCGGCTCGAGATCGTCTGGACCGCGATCCCGGCGATCCTGCTGGTCGGGCTGTGCACCTACGCCTTCCTCGTGCTCGAGGACGTCGAGAAGGCCGACGCCAACTCGATGCCGGTCCGTGTCGTCGGCCAGCAGTTCACCTGGACCTTCTACTACCCCGGCGCCGACGGCTCCAAGGAGGTCGCCTCGCCGCAGCTCTACGTGCCCGTGGGCCGCCAGATCCAGTTCAAGATCCAGTCCAAGGACGTGCTGCACGACTTCTGGGTGCCGGCGTTCCGCCTCAAGCGCGACGCGGTGCCGGGGCTCACCACGTCCTACCGGGTCACGCCGACGCGAATCGGCGAGTATCCGATCATCTGCGCCGAGCTGTGCGGCCTGGGGCACTCGGTCATGCGCTCGACCGCCCACGTCGTCAGCGCCAAGGACTTCCAGGCGTGGCTGCAGCGGCTGCGCTCCGGCCGCCGGCCCAGCGGCGGTGGCGGCGGCGCGAACGGCAAGCAGATCTTCACCTCCGCCGGCTGCAACGCGTGCCACACGCTCGCCGACGCCGGCGCCCAGGGCACCGTCGGGCCCGACCTCGACAAGGTCCTCAAGGGCAGGGACGAGGCGTTCATCAGGGAGTCGATCGTCGACCCGAACAAGTTCATACAGAAGGGCTTCTCCCCCGGCGTGATGCCGCAGAACTTCGGCCAGACGCTGCCGAAGGCCCAGCTCGACACGCTCGTGAAGTACCTTTCCGACGTGACGAAGGGAGGGTGATGACGGCTCGGCTGCGCGCACCCGGGTTGCCTCGCGCCGGCGTCTTCCTGATCATCGGGGTGCTGTTCTGCGCCGCCCTCGTGATCGGGATCCGGGAGGCCTACGGGTACCCGACGTTCGACGGCGGGCTGACCGTCAAGGCCCAGAACGCGATCCTCATCGTCTCGATGCTCGGCGCGCCGCTGTTCGCGCTCGTCGGCCTCGGGGCGTTCGACTACTGGTTCTACTGGGCCTCCGGCAAGCCGACGCGGCCGGAGGACCACTCGGGCCACGGCGCCCGCTCCTGGCGCGACTACTTCCGGATCAACACCGACCACAAGGTGATCGGGATCCAGTACGTCGTCACCTCGTTCTTCTTCATGCTGGTGGGCGGCCTGCTGGCGATGGTGGTGCGCGCCGAGCTCGCGGCGCCGGGGAAGCAGTTCGTCGACGCCGACGCGTTCAACGGCCTGTTCAGCGTCCACGCGTCGCTGATGATCTTCCTGTTCATCATCCCGGTGTTCGCCGGGCTGGCGAACTTCGTGCTGCCGCTGATGATCGGCGCGCCGGACATGGCGTTCCCGCGGCTGAACGCGCTGTCGTACTGGCTGCTGCCGATCGGCGGGCTCATGATGATGGCGTCGTTCCTCGCCCCCGGCGGCGCGTTCTCGACCGGCTGGACCGCGTACGCGCCGCTGTCGACCGACGTCCCGATCGGCCAGATGTTCTTCAGCATCGGCGTCCAGTTCGCGGGCGCGTCGTCGATCGCCACGGCCCTCAACTTCCTCGTGACGATCGTCACGATGCGCGCGCCGGGCATGTCGTTCTGGCGGATGCCGCTGCTGGTGTGGGCGAACTTCTCCACCTCGTTGCTCGTGGTGATCGCCACCCCGTTCGTCGCCGCGTCGCAGTTCTTCGTCCTGCTCGACTACGCGCTGCACCTGCAGTTCTTCGTGCCCGAGCGCGACGGCAACGTGCTGATGTACCAGCACGTCTTCTGGTTCTACTCGCACCCGGCGGTCTACATCATGATGCTGCCGGGCTTCGGGATCGTCTCCGAGGTGCTCGCGGTGAAGGCCCGCAAGCCGATCTTCGGCTACAGGATGATGGCCTTCTCGCTGCTGGCGATCGTGCTGCTCGGCTTCACGGTCTGGGCGCACCACATGTTCGTGTCCGGCATGCAGGACTGGATCCGGATCCCGATGATGGTCACGACGGCGATCATCGCCGTGCCGACCGGGATCAAGATCTTCTCCTGGCTGGCCACGCTGTGGAAGGGCGTGCTGCACCTGGACACGCCGATGCTGTTCGTGCTCGGCTTCCTGACGATGTTCACGCTCGGCGGCATCTCCGGCGTGGTGCTGGCGATGGTGCCGATGGACATCTACGTGAGCGACACGTACTTCATCGTCGCCCACATCCACTACGTGCTCTTCGGCGGGTCGCTGTTCACCATCTACGCCGGCGTCTACTACTGGTTCCCGAAGATGACGGGCCGGATGTTCGACGACCGGCTCGGCAAGGTGCACTTCTGGCTGACCTTCGTCGCGTTCAACGCCACGTTCGGGCCGATGCACCTGATCGGCGTGCAGGGGATGCCGCGGCGCGTCGCCGACTACCCGGAGTCGTTCGCGGGCTGGAACCTGTTCATCTCGCTGAGCTCGTTCGTGCTGGGGCTGTCGACGCTGGTGTTCCTCTACAACATCGTCGCGTCGTGGCGCGGCGGGCCGCGCGCGGCGGCGAACCCGTGGCGTGCGCTGACGCTCGAGTGGCAGGTGTCCTCGCCGCCGCCGATCTTCAACTTCGACCGCGTGCCCACCGTGGTCGGCGGGCCGTACGAGTACGGCGTGCCGGGCGCGGTCCACGGCATCTTCAAGCCCGCCGAGGAGGCGCGGCCGAAGCTGCCGGCGGGCGCCACCATGTCGGCCGAGAGCCGCGAGTGAGCTGAGGGGGCGCGATGCGGACCATCCTGGTCCTGGCCAACGAGACGATCGCTGGCAAGCCGCTGCTGGACCTCATCACCGCGCGCGGCGCGGAGGGCGACACGCGCTTCCACGTCGTCGTGCCGCAGACCCGGCCGCGGCACGGGCCGGTGATCTACGACGAGGCCGTGCGCGACTCGGCGCAGGTGCGGGTCGACCTGTTCCTGGAGTTCGTGCGCGACCTGGGGCTCGAGGGCACCGGCGAGGTCGGCGACCAGGACCCGTTCAACGCCGCCATGGACGCGATCCGGTCCCGCAGGATCGACGAGATCATCGTCTCGACGCTGCCGGTGACCTCGTCGGGCTGGCTGCGGCGCGACCTGATCGAGCGCCTCCAGGAGGCGACCGGCAGGCCCGTCGAGCACGTCGTGGTCGACCTGGCGGCCGAGGGGCTGCCGTTCGACGTGACGCTCGTGGTGGCGAACCTCACGGTCGCGGCGCCGGAGCTGGTGGAGCGGCTCAAGTCGCTCGCCGAGGAGGGGCCGCGGCGGTTCATCGCCGTCGTCCCGCAGCAGCACGGCTACGGGCACGCGGTGCGCGACGCGCGGGCGCGCCTGCGCAAGCTGCTCGCCGCGCTGGACGACGTCGGCATCGTCGCGGCCGGGATGATCGGCGACCCCGACCCCTACACCGCGACGATGAACGCGGTGCAGTACTTCCACATCTCGGAGATCGTCATCTCGACGCTGCCCGAGGGCACGTCGAAGTGGGTCGCGGACAAGCTCGTCGAGCGCGTCCGCTCGGCGACGAACCTGCCGGTCGAGCACATCGAGTCGCGCGCCGAGGCGGGCGCGGAGGCCTAGCGATGGCGGCGCACGCGGCGGCGGTCGAGCACGAGGTCCACGGCCCGGTGGAGGCCAACCGGTCCTCGCGGGCCGACCCCGCGACGCTCGGGATGCTGCTTTTCATCATCAGCGAGGTGATGATCTTCGGCGCGTTCTTCACCGCCTACTTCTTCATCCGGGTGGTGGGCAACGCGCCGTGGCCGGCGCACGGGACGGAGCTGCCGAAGCTCGTGGCGGGCTTCAACACCGGCGTGCTGGTGTCGTCCTCGTTCACGATCCACTACGCGCTGGAGGCGATCAAGAAGGACAACCGGTTCGGGCTGAGGGTGGGAATGGTGAGCACCTTCATGCTCGGCTTGACGTTCCTGTTCGTCCAGGTCAACGAGTACGCCCACGTCGGCTTCGCGCCCCAGGACCATGCGCAGGGGACGATCTTCTACGGCCTGACCGGCCTGCACGGCGCGCACGTGACGATCGGCCTGATGCTGCTGGCGATGGTGACCGTGCGGGCGTTCCGCGGCCACTACTCCGCCGCGGCCCACCGCGGGATGGAGGTGCCGGGCATCTACTGGCACTTCGTCGACGTCATGTGGCTGATCGTCTACAGCACCGTCTACCTGCTCTAAGTGCTCAACCCGCTGCGCTCCGAGGCCGAGGCCTTCCGGCTGCTGCTCTACATCGCGGTGGGGATCGCCGTGATCGTCGGGGCGGTGCTTATCGCGCGCGCGCTCTTCTGAGCGCGCTACTTGACGGTCAGCTTGCCCTCCATGCCGCCCTCGCGGTGGCCGGGGACCGAGCAGTAGAACGTGTAGGTGCCGGGCTTGAGGTCTACGGAGATCTTCGAGTCCGCGCCGCCCTGGACCACCGGCCCCTTCTCGTCCACCCCGTTGCCCTCGACCGCGATGTTGTGGCCGGTCGCCTGGGGGTTCTTGGAGACGATCGAGAGCCGGCCGGCGGGCGCCTCGGCGTTGGCGAACCGGAACGCCAGCCCGGCGTCGGCGACCGGGATGTCGAGCGTGCCGTTCGCCGCCTTGGCGGTCCCCTCGGCCTTCTTCACCCCGACCTGCGCGAGCCGGCCCTGGTCCTTCCCCGGCCGCGCGGCCGACTGCGCGACATAGGCCGCCACGTCGCGCGCGTCGTTGCCCTGGACGAGCTTGGCCGGCATCAGCGGCAGCTCCTTGCCGGTCTGCGGGTCGACCTGCGGGTTGATGTTCGGGATGAGGATCTGACGGTGGACGATGCCCTCGAACGTGCTCTGGCCGAACCCTTCCGAGCGGGCGCGCGCGAAGGCCTGGTCGAGGTTCGGCCCGACGACGCCGGTGGTGTCGGCCCGGGCCAGCGTGTGGCAGGCGCCGCACTTGTCGACGAAGAGCTGCTTGCCGTTGACCAGGTTGCGCCCGCCGCCGGTCAGCTCGCAGCCGCTCAGCAGCACGGCGGCGACGACGCACCCCGCCACCGCCAGCGACCCGTAGCCGCCTCTCCACATGGCGGGGCATCCTAACCGTCGGAGGAGACGCGCGGGCCGCCGGGCGGGCACGGTTCGAAGAATCGTGTGCGTAGGGTCGGGACGAGACGCGTGGGCCGCCGGACGGCACGGTTCGACCCGGATCGAAGCATTGGTGGCCTACCCTGCTCTGATGCCGCACGCTCCCCTCACGCGGCAGTACGAGCCCGCGCGCCCCGAGCGGTCGCTCGCAGCCGCCGCCGCGCCGCGCGCGGTCGCGCGCTGGCCGTTCCTGCTGGTCGGCGTGTCGTGGTTCGTGCTCATGGCCAGCTCGAACCTGGCGACGCCGTTGTACGCGGTCTACGAGCGCCGATTCGGCTTCTCGAGCGCGGTGTTGACCCTCGTCTTCGCCACCTACGCGCTCGTGCTGGCGCCGTCGCTGCTCGTGTTCGGCCAGCTCTCGGACCGCCTCGGCCGGCGCCGCGTGATCGCCACCGGGCTCGCGACCGCCACCGCCGGCCTCGTCCTGTTCGCGGTCGCCGGCGGCACGATCTGGCTGTTCGCCGCCCGCGCCGTCCAGGGGCTCGCGGTCGGGATGATCAGCGGCGCCGCGAGCGCGGCGCTGGTCGAGCTCGACCCCGGCTCGTTCCCCCACCGCGACCCGGCGGCGCTGGTCGCCGCGCTCGCGCAGGCCGGCGGCAGCGCGAGCGGGCCGCTCGTCGCCGGCGCGCTCGTGGAGTGGGCGCCGGCGCCGCTCGTGCTGTCCTTCGCGCTGACCGCGGCGCTGACCGGCGCCGGGGCGGTCGCCGTGCTCAGGATCCCCGAGCCGACCCGCGTTGCGGCCGGCCGCTGGGGGATCCAGCGGCCGAGCGTGCCGCAGCCGATCCGCGCGCTGTTCGCCCGCGTGAGCGTGACCTCCGCCGCGCTGTGGGCGGTCCCCGCGCTGTTCCTGTCGGTCGTGCCCTCCTACGCCGCCGATCTGCTCGACACGAACAACCTGGCGCTGCTCGGCGCGATCAGCGCCCTCATCCTCGCGACCTCGTGCGCCGCCCAGCTCGCGTCCCCTCGTCGCGCTTCGCGCCAGCACGTGCAGGCGGCGGGCTTGGTCCTGGTCGCGGCCGGCCTCGTCGCGCTCGTCGCCGCCTTCCCGCTCCATTCGCTCCCCGTCGTCCTCGCCGCCGCGATCCTCGCCGGCGCCGGCCACGGGATCGCGTTCCTCGGCGCCCAGAGCGAGCTCAATTCTGCAGCGCCGCCGGAGCACCGCGGCGCGGTCACGGCGGCGTTCTACACGTGCACGTACCTCGGGGTCGCCTGCTCGGTGATCGGCGTCGGGCTGTTGACGCTCTCGATCTCCCTGGCATCGGCTGTGACCGTGTTCGCGGCAGTGATCGGCGGGGTTTCGGTCTGCACCGCGGTCTGGCACGTGTACGCCGGCCGCGTCAACGGCGGGCATTGAAGGAGGGTGGCACGCAGACGCTCGAGCAGCCCCGCACCCCCTTCTCACCTGGTCGCAGTTCGCCGGCGCCAAAGAGCGCTTACGGCTCTGGCAGGCCATCGAGCTCCCCGCGCGCCGCCGCGATGACCGTGCGAGCGACCCCCTCCCACGAATACCGGGCGCGCGTCGTCGCGACGATCGCCTCCCGCGTCGCCGCGCGCACCTCGTCCGGCGCGGCAAGCCAGCCCGACAGCGCGGCCGCGAGGTCGTCGACCGCGCGGGGGCCGATGTCGAACGCCAGCCAGTCCCGCGCCGCCTCCGGCACGGCATCGCCGAGCGTACGCGCGACCTCGCCGAGGCCGGAGTGGCGGGCCACGACGGGGAGGGCGCCGCAGGCGGCCGCTTCGGCGGCCACCATGCCGAACGCCTCCGGGAACGTGCTCGTGACGGCCATCGCGTCGGCGGCCGGGAGGAGGTCGGCGAGCTCGGAGTGGTCCAGCCGGCCGCTCCAGGCCACCCGATCCGTCAGCCCGGCCGCGGCGGCGCGGTACGCGGAGGGGTCCTCGAGCCCCTCGAGGAACGCCCGCAGCTGCGGCAGCTCTCGGCCGTCCTCACCCTCGGTGTGGGCGGCCGTCTCGAGGTCGCCCTCGCTCAGCAGCGCGGCGAGCCGCTCGAGCCCGCCTCGGAACGCCCCGAACCCGACGATGAGGAGCCGCGCCCGCGGCTCGCGCGCGATCACGAGCGGCCACGCCGCGAGCAGCAGCTCGACGCCCTTGGAGGCGATCAGCTTGCCGACGAACACCACCAACCGGTCGTCCCGCTCGACGGTCGCGAGCGCGCCGGCCGCCTCCCCCGCCCGCCGGTCGAAGGAGGAACCGCCGGCGAGCGCGGCGGCCGCCTCCCCCGCCCGCCGGTCGAGCGAAGAACCGCCGACGGGGGCGGCGGTCTCCGCCTCCGGGCCGTCGAACGAAGAGCCGCCGGCGAGCCCGGCCGCCGCCTCCCCCGCCCGCCGGTCGAACGAAGAGCCGCCGGCCGGCGCGGCGGCGTCGGCGAGGCGGTCGCGGAGGCGCCCGAGGCCCTGCCAGGCCTCATCTGGCTCGCGCGGGCCGAACCGCTGGACGTCCACGCCCGGCGGGCCGAGGCGCGTGCGGGGCGCGACCGTCGGGTCGGACATCGCGCCCCACAGGCTCTCCGCGGTGTGCCGGGAGCCGACGAGGATCCCGCGGGCGCCGGCCAACCCCTCGGCGGCGAAGGGAAGGAACCGCGGGTGGGGCTTGACCACGTACTCCAGCGCGCTGCCGTGGATCTTGACCGCGTACGGCACGTCGAGCCCGGCCAACGCGCGGGCGAGGATCACCGGGCCCATGACGAGGTGGTTGGCGAGCGCGACGTCCGGGCGCACGCGCTCGGCGACCTCGCGCACGGCGGCGACGTTGCGCTCCATGTAGCGGTCCAGCTCGGCATCGCTCAGGTCCGGGAACGGCCGCGCCTCGACGCCCTCGTAGCGGTCGGCGACGTACAGAGGCAGCAGGCCGGCGATGTCCGGGCGGTAGACCGTGGCGCGCACCGGCTCGCGGCGGGCCTGCACCGCGAGCGCGCCGCCGTCCCAGTCGCCGGCCGCGTCGACCCAGTCCAGCTCCAGCGGGTCGCGCTCCTGGCAGAGCATGTGCAGCTCGTGCCCGGCGCGGACGAGCGCGGCGCCCAGCTCGGCGTTGTAGACGTTCGACCCGGTGCCGTGCAGGAGGTAGCCGTGGAAGACCAGGACACGCATGCCGAGCGCCGAAGGGTAGGACGTGGGCCCCCGGTTCGGCGGTCGCCGCCGGGCGCGCTGCTAGGGTGCCGCGCGATGATCGAGCGCCAGCTGTACCGCTTGCGCGCCCCTTCGTCGGGTCGTGAGTTGCTGCTTGACGCCGAGCCGGGCCGGATCTACGTCGACCAGGAGACCGGTGAGCCCCTGCAGGTCGTGGGGAAGGTGCTGCCCCTGGCGCCGTCGAAGTCCAGCCTGCCGTGGGCCGTGGAGACGCTGCGCTTCTGCAACTGGTGCGATCAGCCCGCCCAGAAGGACCTGAACGACTGCCCGACGTGCGGCCGCCGCATGGCCGCGTTGCCCCGCTGACAGGAGGACCGATGCCCCCCGTGCGGCTCCTCATGCCCCTGATCCTGCTGTGCCTCGCGCTCGCCGGCTGCGGCAGCGCCCAGGTGACCGTCCAACAGGTTCCCCCCGCCAAGCTGACCGTCCCCGGCGACGGCGCGGCGCTCGCGCCGACCGCGACCGCGACGCCCACGGCCACGGCGACCGCCACCGATCAGGGCGCCACGACGGCCCCCTCCACCCAGTCCGGCACCGGAACCGGAACCGGCACGGGCAGCACCGGCACCGGCACGCAGTCCGCGCCCACCGGCACCGCCGGCGGCGGCACGCAGGCGCCCGGCTCGAACGCGGGCACCGGCGGCGAGGAACCGTCTCCCGCGGGCTCGGACGCGCAGAAGTTCGAGGAGTTCTGCAACCAGAACCCCGGCGCCTGCTGAGCCAACGCGCGCAAATTGCGGGCGTCCGAGTGAGGCGGGACGGCACCGCAGGCGATACCGTCCGTGATTCCCGTGAGCATCTTCAAGCGCCGCTCCCGCACTCCCGATCGACGGCCCGCGCCGGCCGATGCCGTGACCTCCGTCGCGATCGTCGAGGACGAGGCCGACGAGGCCGCGGCCCGCGCGGAAGCGCTGCGGGCCCTCCGCCGGATCGCCGCCGAGGCGATCATCTGGCAGGACGCCGCCGAGGAGCTGCTCGAGGAGATCCGCGAGCGCGGCCCGCTGGCCGACCTCGCGCCTCGCGGACGCAAGCTGATCGGACGCTTCGTCGCGCTGCGCGAGCTGCTGCCGGCCAGCGGCGATCCCGAGATCCGGCGGCACACCCGTGTCCTGCGGATGGTCTTCGACCACCACGCGATGACGCTGTCGTCCTCGCTGGACCTCCTCGCCGTCGACTGGCGCTCCGAGCGCATGGTCGAGCAGCTCGAGCGGATCGAAGGGCTCGGCGCCCCCGCGCAGTGGCTGGAGACCGTGCGCGCCGAGCTCGAGCACCCGGTGCGCTAAAGCCGCCGCCCCGCGCGGTCGATGACTGACCTATCCCACCGGGAAAGCTTCGGCCGCTGCAGCCCTCAACGGACACCACGACGCTCCTGCGAAGCGTCGCCACCGCGGCGGCGCATGCCGCCGTGCCCGAGGAGATCGAGGCCACGCTCACCGAGACGCTGCGCACGCTCCTCGCCGCCGGCGCCGTCGAGCTCCGCGAGGGCTCCGAGGAGGCGCTCGCCACCCCGACGCGCCTCCAGATCCCACTGGCCTGGGAGGGAGCGACGCGCCGCGTCGCGATCGCGACCTGGACCGCGCCGCGCGAGCTCGACCCCGCGGACGTCCGGCTCGCCGAGCTGCTCGCAGAGCAGGCCGCCGCCGGCTTCGCGCGGCTCGAGGCCGGCGAGCGCCACGCCGCAGGCGCCGCGCAGGACCGCGCGGTGGTGCGCGCCGGGCAGGCGCTGAACTCGTCGCTGGACCTCCGGGAGGTGCTGCGCACGCTCGCGCGAGAGGCCGCGCACGCGCTCGGCGCCGACCTCTCGGCCGTCTACCTGGGCGACGCCGCCCACGGCGCCGTGGCCACCGCCGGGCACGGCGTGCCGGAGAGCTGGCATGCGATGCGCGTCGCGCCCGGCGAGGGCGTGGTCGGCAAGGTCCTCGCCTCCGGCGCGCCGTTCGCCACCCAGGACTACGAGCGCGACGTGACGCCGCTCGCCCAGCCCGAGTTCGCCGGCTACAAGAGCGCGCTCGGCGTCCCGATGGCCTGGAACGACGAGCTCAAGGGCGCCGTCACGGTCGCCTGGGGCACTCGCCGGCGCATCCACGACCACGACCTGCGCACGCTCGCGGCGATCGCCGGCCTGGCGACCGTCGCCTGCCGCAACGCCGAGGCCTACGAGGAGGTCCAGCACGTCGCCCGCACCGACGCGCTCACCGGCCTGCTCAACCACGGCGCGATGCAGGTGCGGATCCGCGAGGAGATCGCGCGCGCCGGCCGCGACGGCAGGCCGCTCGGCTGCGTGATCGTCGACCTCGACGACTTCAAGCGCGTCAACGACACCCAGGGCCACCAGGCGGGCGACGAGCTCCTGCGCCGCGTCGCCAGGCTGCTCCAGCAGGAGGTTCGCCCGTACGACCAGGTCGCGCGCTACGGCGGCGACGAGTTCGTGCTCGTGCTGCCGGGCTCCGACGAGGAGGCCACCGCGCACGTGGCCGAGCGCGTCCGAGAGGCGCTCGGCGGCAAGTGCTCGATCGGCGCCGCCTCCTGGCACGAGGGGCTCGACGCCGACGGGCTGCTCGAGCAGGCGGACCGCGCGCTGCTGCTCGCCAAGCGCACCGGCAAGGGCCGCGTGGCGGTCGCCAACCCGGAGGTGGAGCGTGAGCTCGCGCTGCTGCAGTCGCGCAGCGGCTCGCCGTCTGCGGTGCAGGCGCTCGCCGCGGCGATCGAGGAGCGCGACAACTACACGCACGAGCACTCCGAGCGCGTCGTCCACCTCGCGCGCGGCGTCGCGATGATGCTCGGCCTGCCCACCGACGACGTCGAGCGGATCGCGAACGCGGCGCTCCTGCACGATGTCGGCAAGCTCGCGATCCCGAGCGAGATCCTGCACAAGGCCGGCCCGCTCACCCCGGCCGAGTGGAGCGTGATGGCCGAGCACCCCGTGGTCGGCGAGCGGATCCTGATGCGCACGAAGGACCTCGGGTCGCTCGCGCCGATCGTCCGCCACGAGCACGAGCACTGGGACGGCACCGGCTATCCGGACGGGCTCGAGCGCGAGCGCATCCCGCTCGGATCGCGCGTGATCCTCGCCTGCGACGCCTACGCCGCGATGACGACATCGCGTCCCTACCGCATGGCGCTGCCCGCCGACGAGGCGATCGGCGAGCTGCGCGCCGGCGCGGGCAAGAAGTTCGACCCCGAGGTCGTCGACGCTCTGCTGGACCTGCTGGGGCAGCGCCCGCCGCAGGTCCCCGACCGCGCCAAGGGCGTCAAGCTCGCGGCCGCGCCGCCGCGGCCGGTGAGCGGCCGGCGGTCTCGTCCGGGTTGGGTACCGGACGCGTGATCAGCGTCGCCGAGTAGGTCAGCCGCGCCTTGTAGAGGCAGCGGTACTGCGCGATTTGCTTGAGCGCCAGCTGCGCCGTCTGGGTCGAGGTGTCGTTGCACGAGCCCAGCGGCCGCGAGGCGCGCCAGGCGCTGCCGTCGCCGAGCAGCTGCGTGAGCGCCGGCGCCCACGTGGGCACCGTCAGCGCGAGCATGTACCCCTTCTTCACGTTCAGCGAGCGGCTGAGCGGGAACTGCACGGTCTGGCCGAAGTACGGCTGCAGGAGCTGCACCGGGCTCTGGGTGACGACGCGCGCGAACAGCCGCTTGCCCTGGCGCAGGACGGAGATCTGCGCGGACGCCGGCCCGCCGAGCGACTTGTCGAAGAACGCGATCTGCTCGGGGGTCGGCTTGCCGAGCGCGATCGTCCAAGCGACGATCTTGCCGTCCTCGGGCACGACGAACGCCCCACGCTGGTCGACGACCTTCGTCTGGTAGCCGGTGGTCCGGGAGACGGCGAGGCAGGGGCTGGTGGGGCACGCGGGCGTCGCGTCCGTGCGCCCGATCTCGACGATCTTCGCCGACGCGGGCGCAGCGCCGAACAGCACGGCGGCGACGGCCGCGGCCGCGGTCAGCGAGCGACGGAACATCGCGCCAGCGTAACGTCGCGCGCAGCTCGACGGCTTCCGGGCGCCCAGGGGACCATCACGCGGGCCGCGCGTACCGGCGACCGGAGACGGAAACCCGATTCCCGAGGACCCGGGTGCCTTAGATCTTCTGAACGTTGATTGCCTTGGGACCCTTGTCGCCGTTCTCCTCTTCGAAGGAGACCTTCGCGCCCTCGCTCAGCGACCGGTACCCGTCGCCGCTGATGCCCGTGAAGTGCACGAAGAGGTCGCGGCCGCCCCCGTCAGGGGTGATGAACCCGAAACCCTTTTCGTCGGAGAACCACTTGACCGTGCCGGTGCTCACAGATGACCCCACTTGACTGCTCGGCGCACCCACGCGCCGCACGAATTTCGACCGGCGTCCTGTGCCGGTCCCAACGGGGTCAGACGCTATACGTCAGGCGCATTAGCGCGCAAGGAACGAAAGGGCAGCCCCGCGTGGAGATGTCTCTGCGCTATTCGGTCAGGTCCCGGGCGGCAGCGGCGATCTCGTCGCGATCGCCGGGCGCCGGATGCCACGGCAGCCGGAGCGGATCCCCCGCGTAGCGCGGGATCAGGTGCACGTGGAAGTGCAACACGGTCTGCCACGCGGCGGACCCGCGGCAGTTCAGCAGGTTCACCCCGTCCGCGCCGAGCCGCTCCGTCACGCGCGCGGCCAGCGCCTGCGCCGCGCTCATGCAGGCCGCGAGATCCTCGGCGCCGACCTCGAGCAGATCGACGGCATGCTCGCGCGGGACGATGAGCAGGTGCCCGCGGGTCGCCGGGTTGATGTCCATGAAGGCGACCGTGCGGGCGTCCTCGTGGACGCGCGTCGCGGGCACCTCGCCGGCGACGATCTTGCAGAAGAGGCAGTCGGGATCGGCGGACATGGCGGGCAGCGTACGACCCGAGCCGGAGGTACGGCCGCCCGGTGCATTCCGGCGCGCCCCGAGCCGGATGTACTAGCGTGCGGCGTCCGATGCCCCCGGACCCCGCCCGCCTGCGTGCCACGGTCGAGCGGCCGGCGGAGATCGACCGGCCGTCGGCCTCCGCCCGCCTGCGCGCCACGATCGAGCGGCTGGCGGAGATCGACCGGCCGTCGGCCTCCGCCGGCGAGCGGGAGGCCGCGGACTCGATCGCCGGCGAGCTGCGCGCTCGGCCTGAGCGCTCGCGTCGAGACCGAGCGCGCGGTCGGCTCCTTCTGCGCGCCGCTCGGGCTGCTGAC
>JBIOTP010000114.1:0-7292 GCA_044865965.1 Solirubrobacteraceae bacterium | reverse complement strand
GGTGGCACGTGTGCGCCTGCCGGGTGCCGGCAGGCGCGGGCCGGCGCCGCCGGAATGCGTCGAACTTTCGGCCGGGGCCACTCGCATCCACGGGCCGGCACCGCCGGGACCTTCGACTTCGGCTCGGTGCGCATGTGCATCTCCGCTGCCGAGCCGCTGGCGCCGGGCGACGGCGACCACCCGGCGCGCACGAGCGCTTGCACCACGTCGCGCCGGCGCGCGGCGCGCTAGCGTGCGCGGCGGTCTCCGGAGCCTCCGGCGGCCTCGCTATGCCGCGCCTTCGCCCAGCCCTTCTGCTCGCCGCGCTCCTCGCGGCACTCGCCGCCGCCCCCACCGGCGCCCAGGACGAGGGGACCCTGCGCGGCCGCATCGAGGGCAGCCGCGCCCAGGAGCGGTCGCTGTCCGCCGCCATCGCCAGGCTCGGCCGTCTCGAGCGCGCGACCGGCCGTGAGGTGGCGATCCTCCAGCGCCGGTTGGATGCCGCCCAGATCGACCTCAACGCCGCCGAGACGCGCCTCGGCGGCACCGAGCGGCGCCTGACCGCGGCGCGGGCCCGGGTCGTCCGCCTGCGCCGGCGGCTCGCCGACGTGCGCCACCGCCTGGCCGCGCTGCTGCGGGAGCGCTACATGAACGACGCGCCGGACCTCGCGACCGTCGTCCTGCGCGCCGACGGCTTCCCGCAGCTGCTGGAGACGCTGGCCTTCGTCCACCGCGTGCAGCGCAGCGACGCGCGCCTGCTCGCGCTCGTGCGCAGCGCGCGCACCGACGCCGGCCGCGAGCAGCGGAGCCTCACCGCGCTGGCCGACCGCCAGCGGCGCGAGGCCGCCGACGTGCGCCGCAAGCGCGACGCGCTCGCGGGGATCACCGCAGGCCTGCGCGCCCGCCAGCGCGCGCTCGCGCAGGCGCGCTCGGCGCGCGTGGCCGCGCTGTCGCGCACGCGCGCGAATCGGCAGGCCGCCCAGCGCACGCTCGACCGGCTGCTGGCGGCGCGCGCCCGCCTGGCGAGCTCGGCCGGACCGGGCGGCCCGTGGGCGATCCCGTGGCCGATCGTGCAGTGCGAGTCCGGTGGCCAGAACCTGCCGCCGAACTCGGCGACGGCGTCCGGCTACTACCAGATGCTCGACACCACCTGGAAGGGCCTCGGCGGCTCGACCCCGCACGCCTACCAGGCCTCCAAGGCCGAGCAGGACCGGCTCGCCGCGCGGCTGTGGGCCGGCGGCGCGGGCGCTCACAACTGGGTCTGCGCCGCGCTCGTCGAGGGCGTGTAGCCGTACGCCGAGGCGACCGGGCAGCGCCCACGCTCACGGCCGCAGGCCTCCATGTCGCATAACCGGCACATCCACCCGCTCGGGCCGGGCGGGAGCATGATCGTGATGAGGACGCGGCCGGCCAGCGCGGCGAACTGCGCGCGCTCGTCGTCCGACAGGCCCGCGAGCGCGTCGCGCAGGACCGCCTCCCGCGCCGCCGTCACCTGCCGAGCGGCGCGCCGGCCGCGGGCGGTGAGCGAGACGGTGGTCGCGCGCCGGTCCTCGCCGGCGCCGCGACGAACGTAGCCGGCCTCCTCCAGCCCGTCGATCAGGCGGACGGTCCCGGACGAGGTGAGGCCGAGGACCCGCCGCAGCCGGTCGACGGTCGGCTCGTCCAGGAAGTGGTGCAGGGCGGACAGCGCGGTCGCGCCCGACGCGCCCTTCCCCGCCGCGCCGGCCACGCCCGCGCGCATCCGGTCGGCGACGGCCAGGCTCAGCGCGCCGAGCAGGTTCTGCGCGTGGCGATCGCTCTCGGTCACTCGAGGCCGTACTCGAGGACCCACGACGCCTTCGGCCCGCGCGGCGCCTCGAAGCTGCCCTCGCCGTGCAGCCCCGCCAGCGCGTCGGTGCCGGACCCGCGCACCACCGACCACGTGCCGCGCGCCTTCCCGCCGTCGAACTCGCCCACGCACTCGAGCACGAAGCTGCCGTCGCGGTCCTGCACGGATCCCTCGATCCGCTGCAGCCCGACGAAGCGCGCGGTGCCGTCCTCCAGGTAGCACATCAGCCACTCGACCTCGCCGCTGCCCGCGACGTCGCCGGTGAACGCCTGCTTGAACATCGCGCGCGTCAGCTTCCCTCCGCCCGCGAGCTCGCGATAGGTGTCCTCGGTCCACGACTGGAGCTCGAATTCGCCGGTTGCGGTCGGCATGACGTCTCCTTCCCCGAAATAGATGTGTGCGTCACACACATATTCTCGCCAAAGCATACCCGAGACAAACCTCACATCGCCCGCGTCAGACGACGGCGGCGTCGATCAAGCGGCCGCGCGTGAGGCGCGCCCGCGCGCTCGCGAGCAGGAGCTCGTCGAGGATGCCGCGCAGCGGCCGGTCCCGCAGCTCGGCGGGCAGCAGGTCCGGGCGGACCGACACGGTGCAGACCAGGCGGACGTAGCCGGTGCCGCGCTGATGCGCGACGCGCTCCACCCGGAACGCGTCCACGCGGTAGCCGTGGGCGGCCAGCGTGGCGCGGGCGTGGCGGTGCTCGGTGTCGCCGAGCAGCTCGGCCGCCCAGTCGGTGCGGCGGCGGTGGCTGCGCACGCACTCGACCGCCCACATCCCCACGAGCTCCGCCGTCCGCACCGCCGGCTTGGGCGGGGCGCCGGTGGCGCGGGTCGTGGGGGCGAGGGCCATAAGCGTGGAGATACTCCCCACTACGGCGCCGCGTCAACCGCTCACGCAGCACCCTGGCGCACGTCCACCTCCGCGGTCTGGCTCGGCACCCCGTCCTCGGAGGCGACGCTCGCGCGCACGCGATAGGCGCGGCCGGGCTCCAGCCGCGTGGCGTGCGCGACCTCCCCGCTGGGCCGGTCGAGCGCGTGGGTCTCGGTGGCCGGCGGGAGATCGTCGCCGACGCCGTCGACGCTGAGCACGAGCTGCGCGGCGCCGGGGCGGGCGCGGTACTCGACGACCGCGTGGTCGCCGTCGCGGCGCGCGCGGATCTCGGGCGCCGGGGGCGCCGGCGGCGCGGCGGCGACCGCCGCGGCGCGGGGCTCGGCGGCGGCGTGGAAGCCGGCGGGGTCGGCCCACTGCCGGTGCGCGCGAGGGCTCGTCGGGCTGTCGGACTCGCCGGGCACCCGGGCGCGGGTGCTGCCCCAGCGCCCCGGCCACGGCGACCACGCCGGCGCGGTGTCGCCGATCGGGATGAGCTCCGGGCGCCCGCGCCAGCCCTTGCCGTCGCAGCGGTCCGGCACGAACGGCGCGCGCGGGTACGTCCCCGCCGCGAAGTAGGAGGCGTGCGAGCCGCGCGCGCTGTAGACGAGCGGCACCGGCCCGTCCGGCGTCTGCGCGTGCTCGAGCTCCGCCCACGAGGAGCGCTGGCCGCCGCTGTGCTGGGCGTAGGTGGCCGCCTGCGGCTGCTCGTCCGCGCCGAGCCGCAGCTGGATCATCTCCCAGTCGCCCTCGTGCAGCCCGAAGCCGAGGAACGCCTTGTCGTTGTAGTAATGGAAGAGCCAGTACTGCAGCCAGAGGGCGCCGGCGGCGTCGCGCACGGCGTGGCCGTGCACGCGGTTGGCGTAGGGCGCCCGGTGCATCGCGCGCGCCTGCGCCACGTAGTCGCGCCCCGTGGCGTCGAGGTAGTCGCCGGGCTGCACCGGCGCGCCGGTCGAGTACCTCGTACGCCCGAGCACCGCGATGCTCAGCGTGCCGGGACCGGCGATGGTCTGCCCGCCGGCGCGCCGCAGGAGGTTGCCGGCCCGGTCGGCGAGGATCGCCGCCGAGTCGGCGAAGAAGCTCTCCTGCGAGTCGAGCTGCAGCACCGGCCGGAAGCGCGCGAGCAGGACGGCCGGGTCGGTCATGCGTCGCGCCCGCCGGTGAAGAGCCGGTCCAGCTCGTCCGGCGGCGGCTGCTCCGCGGCGCCGGCGACGGCGCCGAAGTCGGCGGCGACCGCACGGGCGCGCAGGCGCATCGGGGCCGCCGCCGCGGCCGCCGCCGGCGGCGGGAGGCCGCGCCCGAGGTCGCCCGCCTCCGCGAGCTCCTGCCCGCTGACGCCGAGCGTCGCACCGAGGACGTCGAGCAGCCGCCGCGACACCCGCGCCGCGTCGAGCTCCCCGCGCTCCATGCGCTCCAGGTAGCCGGCGGCGCGCTGCTCCTGGCCGCCCAGGCCGAACGCGGCCACGAGCCGCTCGGCGAGGTCGCGCACCGCCAGCCCGGCGCGCGCGCGCAGGCGCGGCAGCAGCGACGGCCACAGCCCGGCGCCGCTCGCGGCGAGCAGGCCCGCGACGGCGGGCTCGGCGCGGATCGCCGCGCGGGCCTCCTCCGAATAGGCCGGCGCCGGCGCGACGGCCAGCCAGTCCATCAGCGCGTCGGCGAGCGCGTCGCGCTCGGGCGCCGGGACGCGCGCCAGGTAGTCGTCCACGCGCGGACGCCGGCCGGTGTTCCAAGCGTCGACGAACTCGCCCAGGACCTGATCGATGGTGCTCATGCGTCGTAGAGCTCCTTCAGCTTGGCGAGGTCCTTCAGCCCGCGCGAGCGCAGCTGGTAGAGGTTCTCGAGGGTGACGCCCAGCTCGCCGGCGATCTCCGCGGCCGGCGCGCCGTCCAGGGTGCGCTCCAGCACGTGCCGCCGCCGCTCGTCGGCCACCCGCGGCAGGCCCCACTCGAGGAAGCCGCGCGCGTCGTCGCGCTCGGCGGCGCGCCGGTGCTCCTCGGTGGCGATGCGCCACTCGTGGCGGACGGCCTCGTCGACCGGCGACAGGCGCCCCGCGCGGCGCGCCGCCGCGCGCTGGACGTCCGCGCACGCGTAGCCCGCGCACGTCTTGAGCGCGTTGACGAACTCGCCCGCGCTGGTCCCGTGGAACGTGTGCACCATGTTCTGCCACAGCTTGATGAGCGCGCGCTGGACGGCCTCCTCCTGCTCGTCGGCGGACAGCCGGCCGTCGCGCCCCCAGATCGCCACCATCGCCGCCACGCGGTCATAGCTGTCCGTGACCAGCTCACGCCAGGCGCGCTGGGCGCCGGGCTCGTCGCCCGCGTCGCGGCAGGCGACGAACCGGCGCAGCGTCTGCTCGTCCACGTGCGGACGGTCTCACATCCCGCGGCCGCGCTGGCGGGCCTTGAGCGCGTGCTCCGCGCGGCTGCGCTTCGCCGCCCACGCGCCGTCGCCGGCGGCCGTGCGGTCGGCCAGCTCGGCGACGATCGCCGCCTCCTCCCGCAGCTCGGCGCTGCCGGGCGCCGCCGCCAGCATCGACGCGCAGGCCGTGTAGGCGCCCATCGCGCCGTCGTGGTCGCCGCGCGCGAACGCCTCGGCGGCGCGCCGCTTGGCGTCCTGCGCCTGCTGGAAGAGCAGCTCGGTCTGCACCTGCGGGTCGCGCACGCGGCCGGCCGCCTGGTCGCCGGGCACGACGTTGACCGCGAGCGGGAGCGTGACCGTGTGCTCGGTGAAGTCCGGCAGCTCGACGTAGCGCAGCTCGAGCGTGGCGATCTCGGCGAGCCCGAGCGCCGGCATGGCCGGAACCGCGAACCCCAGCACGAGCCGGCGCCGCTCGCCGGCCCACAGGTCGCCGAGCTCGATCATCACGCCGTCGCCGACGCCGTGCCCCGGCAGGTCGTTCCAGACGGTCAGCGTGTCCACCGGCGCGTTCGGGCGCACGATCAGGCTCGCCGCCTGCACGGTCTTCGAGAGCAGGCCGTCGACCTCGCCGGACACGGTCGCGCCGGCGGTGTCGCCGTCGGCCGCGAACGCGTGCGCGCCCTGGCCGCCGCGGGCGATCCCGGCCAGCAGCGCCTCGTCGTAGCCGAGGCCGATGCCGATCGTCGTCGTCGTCACGCCGCGGGCGCGGGCGGTCGCGGCGACCGACGCGAGCCGGTCGACGTCGGTCACGCCGGCGTTGGCGTGCCCATCGCTGAGCAGCAGCAGGGTGGCGCCGGCCTCGCCCGCCGCGCGGCGCGCCTCCTGGATGCCGCGCAGCAGCCCGGCGGAGAGGTTGGTCGTGCGCCCCGGGCCGAGCTGCAGCACCGCGTCCCGCACGGCCCGCTTGTCGCTCAGCGGCCCGGCGGGCACCACGACGTCGACCTCGTCGTCGAACGCGACGACGCCGAGGCGGTCGGCGGGGTCGAGCCGCTCGGCGAGCTCGGCGAGCGCGCACTTCGCGGCCTCCAGCCGCTCGCCGGCCATCGAGCCGCTGCGATCGAGCACGACCTGCACGGTCGCGGGCGGCCGCGGCGCGGTGCGCTCCTCGGCCGGGGCGCAGAGCTCCAGCATCACCGTGACCTCGTCCTCGGTCTCGAGGGCGACGAGGTCGACGTCCATGTGCGCGTCGAGGTGCATCACGATCCTCCTGGCGTCGGGGTTGCGAGGAGGGGTCGCTCGCGGCGGCGGCGACCTGACAGCCGACGGCTACGCGAGCTTGACCGCCGTGGTCACCACCAGCCCCGCCGCGTACGCGGCGGCGAAGTAGACGATCACCGGTCGCGGCCCGCGGGACCGCAGCAGGCCGAGCGCGATCGCCGCCACGAGCGCGACGACGACGAGGTCGAGCCCGATGTCCTCGAAGCCGAGGTTGGCGACGATCGCGGCGGCCACGAGCGCGGCGTTGGCGAGGATCAACGCGAGGTCGCGGCCGCGCGGGCGCAGTCCTTCGTCCACCGCCGCCTGGGCCGCCAGCAGCACGACGTCGATCGCGGCGAAGCCGGCGAAGAACAGGAAGTGCGAGAGCTCGTCGTCCTGGTAGGCGACGATCTCGCACAGCGCGCCCCGCTCGGATGAGCAGAAGCGGTCGTGGAGGTAGTTCGCCGGCTCGTGCATGCCGTAGCCGAGCGCGAACAGGTACGTGGCGGCGAGGAACCACAGCCGCAGCCGCCGCCGCGTCGGGGCCGGCGCCTCGGCGAGCAGGTGCTCGAGCAGCAGGTAGAAGACGAGCACGCTCGCGGGCGGGAACACGAGCAGGTTCAGCAGCTCGACGAGGCGCAGCGAGCCGTGCGGCAGCACCCGGATGTCGGTCGCGCTCCACAGCCGGTTGATCGAGGCGAGGACGAGCAGCAGCGACTCCGCCGCGAGCAGGACGTGGACGCGCCGCAGCCTCACAGCGCGGTTTGCGCGAGCAGCTCGACCTGCGCGGGATCGGTGCTGCACGGGAAGAGGATCACCTCGTCCGCGCCGGCCCGCTCGAACGCCGACAGCTCCGCGCGGACGGCGTCCGGGTCGGTGAGCGCGCTCTCGATCACCTGGTCGGCGTACGGGCCGGCGAACGCGTAGTAGTCGCCGAGCGCGTGCTGCGCCGCCTGCTCGGCGCCCTCGCCGAGCGAGTAGTACCGCAGCGCGATCGCCC
>JBIOTP010000113.1:0-2473 GCA_044865965.1 Solirubrobacteraceae bacterium | reverse complement strand
CTCCTATGCGGTTGTGCCCGCCGCGCGGGCTGCCACCCGCACGGCTTCAGAACCCCCACGATCGCGTGGGGGACCGGCCATGCTTACCAGCCAGGCCGGACAGCAGCCTCCTCCATAGGGTCTAACGTGCCTTATGACATCCCGAGGCGCTGAAATCTGCGCTGCGGCGCCGGATCTGCGCTTGCGCCGGGAACCCGTTATGGCAACCCGGGTGGCGGAGCGGTGGTCAGCGCGTTCGGCGAGGCGGACGCTGCCCCTTTTCCATGCCGGCGCTCGTGTGCCGAAGGCGCCGACGTGCTGCGGCGCGCCGCTCCTCGTCGCGCGGAGAAGGATCGATGCGGCAGCGCAGCCGGGCGTCCACTCTTCGTCCATCGCGATCGCCCCACGGGTGCCATGATCTGGCCACATCGAGAGCTGGCACTTGCGACTCGTCGGGGGAGCCGCCGTCGCGTCGGCATGGGAGGTATTGGGATGAGGTGCAGTCGAGCCGTGCGTGCGGGTGTGGCGCTGGCGCTGATCTGCGGCGCGCTGCCGGCGGCAGGCGCCGCGGCACAGGCAGCTGGAGGCGGCGATCTCGGCGGCGATCCCGCGAGCCGGGCGCGAGCGCTCGTGGGCCGGATGACGCTGGACGAGAAGATCAGCCAGGTCCACGGCACCGGGTTCATCACCGGCAACGGCTACACCGGATTCACGCCGGCGATCCCGCGCCTGGGGATCCCAGCCTTCTACCTCGCCGACGGCCCCAACGGCGTCGGCAACGGCGCCACGGGCGTGACCGCCTTTCCGGCGGCGATCAACAACGCCTCGACGTGGGACACGCGGCTGCTGCGCCGCTACGGCGCGACGCTCGGCGCCGAGCACGCGGGCAAGGGCAACGACGTCGCGCTGGCGCCGACGATGAACATCCTGCGCGTGCCGGGCTGGGGCCGGTCGTTCGAGACCTTCAGCGAGGACCCCGAGCTGTCCGGCGACATCGGCGCGGCGGAGATCCGCGGCATCCAGGGCCAGGGCGTGATCGCCGACGCCAAGCACTTCGCCGCCAACAACCAGGAGACCGACCGCCTGACGGTCAACGCCGTGGTGCCCGAGCGGGCGCTGCGCGAGATCTACACCCGCCAGTTCGAGAAGGCCGTCAAGGACGGCCGTGTGTGGTCGCTGATGTGCGCCTACAACCAGGTGAACGGCGACTACGCGTGCCAGAACCGGCACCTGCTGACCGAGATCCTCAAGCGCGGCTGGGACTTCGACGGCTTCGTGGTTTCCGACTGGTTCGCCAACCACAGCACGGTCCAGTCGGCCAACGCCGGCCTCGATCTGGAGATGCCGGGCGGCAACACCATCTTCGGGCAGCCCGCGCCGGTGCCCGAGAGCTTCGGCGCGGCGCTGAAGGCGGCCGTGCAGAACCGCCAGGTCCCCGAGTCGCGGCTGAACGACATGGTGCGCCGCATCCTCACCGCACGCATCGCCGAGGGCCAGCTCGATCGCACGACCACCGGCTCGCACGACGCCGTCGTGACCAGCGAGGAGCACCAGGACTTCGCCGAGCAGCTTTCCGAGCAGGGCACCGTCCTGCTCAAGAACGCCGGCGGCGCGCTGCCGATCGACGACCGGGAGGTCGGGTCCGTGGCGGTCATCGGCGCGGCCGCGCAGGCGGCTCCGATCTACACCGGCGGCGGGTCGGCAACGGTCGTGCCCTCGGGCACCGTCACGCCGCTGGAGGGCATCCGGGCGCGCGCGGGCGACGACGTCGACGTCACCTACGCGCAAGGAACGGCGGGCGCGGCGGAGCCGCCCGTGATCGACACGGCCACACTGACCCCGGCGTCGGGCTCGGGCCACGGGCTGAGCGCCGAGTACTTCGCGTCGCCGGACTTCAGCGGCGCTCCGGTGATCACGCGGGTCGACCCGACGGTGAACGTCAGCACTCCGCCGGCGGGACTGCCCACCATCTGGTCGGCGCGCTGGACCGGCACCTTCACGCCGACGGTCTCCGGTCTGCAGCGGATCTCATTCAGCGGCAACGGGATCGCCCGCGTGTACATCGACGGTCGGCTCGTCATCAACAGCGCGAACCAGCTCACGATCGCGGCGGTCGACCTGCCGGCCGGCCAACCCGTGTCGATCCGCGTGGAGTTCGTCGGCAAGTCGCCGTTCCCCGGGTTCCTGCCGCCCCGTATCAGGATCGGGTGGTCGCCGCCGGACGCCGCGCAGTGGCAGGCCGCGATCGACGCCGCGCGCGCGGCCGACGTCGCGCTGGTGTTCGTGAACGACATCCGCACGGAGGGCGCCGACCTGTCGACGCTGAAGCTGCCGGGCGACCAGGACAACCTCATCGAGGCGGTCGCCGCCGTCAATCCGCGCACCGTCGTCGTCCTCAACACCGGCGGCCCGACGCTCACGCCGTGGCGCGACAGCGTGGCCGCGATCCTCGAGGCCTGGTATCCCGGGCAGGAGAACGGCGACGCGATCGCCT
>JBIOTP010000112.1:0-4466 GCA_044865965.1 Solirubrobacteraceae bacterium | reverse complement strand
GGTGCGGGAGCGTGCTGAGGCTGAGGCCGCTCGCCCCCCGGAAGGCGCTGAGTTGCCATAACGGCGAACCGCGCCGCGGCCGTCTTCGGCGCTGGAGCGCCGTTCCTGGGCAGCTGCTCGTCATAAGAGCCATTAGCGGGCGTTGCGACGGCGACGCGGTGGCCGTTGCGACGGCGATGCGCGCCTACCGCGACGCGCTCGAGCAGGCCGGCCGCACAACCCGCGACGATCGCTAAGCACCTGTCCGCCGTGCGCGGCCTGGCCGCCGCCGTCGGAGCCGACGCCGACGCCGACGTCCGAACGGTGCGCTCGGCGAGCGTGGCGCGCGGTGAGCCGCGCGCTCTGTCGCACGACGAGTTTGCCAGGGTGCTGCGGATGCCCGACCGGCGCATCCGCCAGCTACCGCAGCCGCGCCCGGACCGCAGCGGGCTGGCCGCGCACGTGGCCGTGGCGCGACGACGTGCCGGCCGTCGGTGGGCCGCGAGCGGTTCTCAGTGGGCAGGCCGGGCTCGCCCGGTCGCGAGGTCAGCTCCGGCTCGAAGGCCGGTGGGCGGCGTCGACGACGGCGCGGATGGCGCCGGTGACGGCGTGCGGGTGGTCCCCGGCGATGCGGTGATGGCTTCCCGGGACGCGCACGTAGCGGCCGAGCGGCGAGCGGTGGGCGAGGTCGCGCTGGAGCTGGGTCCACAGCCGTTCGACGCGCGGCTCGGGGCGGCCCCCGGGGGCGAAGGAGACGCCGTGGCGGAGCGCGACCAGCGGCACCGAGGCCAGCGCGCCGGCGCGGCGGACCTCGGCGTCGGAGGCCAGCAGGTCGGCGAAGCGCACGCCCTCCGCATTGCGCGCGAGCGTGGCCTGGCGCGCCCGCTCGCCGGCCGGTCCGAGGATGCGCGCGATGCGCCGATCGAGATCGGGATGGATCGCGTCGACGAGCACGAGGCCGGCCACCTCGCGCGGGTGCGCGGCGGCGAAGAGCTGCGCGTTGAGCCCGCCCAGCGATGCGTCGACCAGCACGTACGGGCCGCGGACGCGGGCGCGCGCGAGCAGCGCCCGCAGCTCGGCGACCATCCGCCGACTGGTCCGCGGCCCCGGCCCGGGGTCGCTGCGGCCGCTGCCGGCGCGGTCATACCAGCACACGCGCGTAAAGCGCGCGACCGCCGGCTGTACGCGCGCCCACGTCGTGCCGGCGTCGACCCCGAGCCCCGCGTCGAGGACCACGGTCGGCCGGCCGTGCCCGCGGCAGTCGATGTACATCGCGTGCCCGGCGACCGCGAGGCGCGTGTGCAGCGCTCCCTCACCGGCCGCCCGGCGTGCTCCATCGCCACCGCCGAGCAGCGCCGCGGCGCCCAGCGACGCGGCGGCGAGCGCCGGCAAGATCGACGCGGCGATCACGATCCGTGCGCGCATCCGCCAACGAGGTCGGGTGTTCGGCGGTGCGGGTCGCGGCGATGGACGACGCCGCCGAGGGGATTCGGGTTGACGGCGTCTTCCCGGCATCGGCAGAGAGGGGTGGTAGAGAGGGGGCGCCGATGAACCGCTGGTGGTTGGACGACCGAGGCAAGCGTGTCCGTACCCGGGCGTCGATCCCGCTGCGCCGCCCGGCACGCCCGCAGGGCGCGTGTGGCCGAGCGGCCGGGCAGCACCGTCGCCGCGCCTCGAGGCGGGTTGGGCGTCGGCCGCGCGCGCGTCTGGCAGATCGTCTCGCGGCCGAAGCGGGGCACGCGCGGCGGCCGGCCGCCCCCGCGGCTGGGACCGCGCTGAGCGTCACGCTGGATCTTGGTCATCCATTGAACCGCCGCGCCTTTCCGGGTCTTTGCAGGCGCTTCACCGGCTCGCGCGGCGGCGCTAGGATCGCCCCAACTGGCAAGAGTGGCCGGGGCGCGGCTGGCACCGCCCCCGGCCTGGACACCGGAGGGCAAGCTCCGATGCCGTTCACATGTTCGCGTCGCGGCGCGGACTTCCTACCCCCGACACGGGGGGTGCACGGCCGTGCCGACTGCCTCCGGGGAGAAGGAGGAGCCGCGATGCGGCCTCTCACTGACGACTTCGACGCTGTGCTGCCGGTGTGCAACCCGCCCGGCCGCGAGTGGTGGGCGGTGGACGACACCGGCGCGCCCGTCGGGCGCGTGATCGGCTGGGCTGTCTCGCTTGGGGGCTCGGCCACCGGGGAGCCGACCGTCGCGCTGCCGATCGTGGTGCACGCGGGCATGATCGGCGCAATGGCAATCGAGGCCGGGGTGAGGCTGGCGCACGCTCCGAGCGGCCCCGTGCATGAGGGATGATGCCGTGGCCCGCCGCGAGCTGATGCTGATAGCTGAGACGATCACCGCGCTAGGCCTCCCGGCGGAGGCTCGCGCGCACGTGACGACGCGGTTCGCCTCAATGCTGGCTCGCTCGGAGCCGCGCTTCGACCGAAACCGCTTCGTCGCCGCGTGCGATCCCAGAGGACATGCGGCCACGCTTTGTAGTCCGTGTGGCGCTCGTAGGCGAACCGAGCTTCTCCATCACCCGGCGCGAGGCGTGGCTGTGGGGAGCGTGAAGGACACGACGGCGGCGAGGCCGAGCGGTCCGAAGGCGATCTCCAGCGACGCGGCGCCCAGTTCGGTCGCGAGACCCTGGTTCCAGTGCTCCGGCACGACCGTCCAGCTGATCTCCAACTCGTCGCGTCCGGCGACCTGCGCGCACCTCGGCCCCCTGTTCTGCGCGGGGACCAGTTGCGGTCGCTCAGCGAGGGCGCGCGCGTGTCCTTCGACGCCGAGTCCGCCCCCAAGGGCCCCCAAGCCGTCATCGTCCAGCTCGAGCGCGCGGCAGGCGAGACGTGGGGCGCGCTGGCCCCGGCGACGTGGAACGCCACGTCGCCACGCTGCGCTCGTTCTCGAGCTTCTGCTGTCGGCGCGGCTGGCTACCCGCGGCGGTGGCCGACGGCCTGGAGCGTCGCCGTGAGCCAGTGGATCGCACGAAGGCGATCCCGTACGCCCAGCTTGAGCGGCTGTGGCGCCGCGACGACATCGCCGTGCGCGAGAAGGCGTTGTGGCGGCTCTTGTATGAGACCGCGGCGCGGGCGCAGGAGGCGCTGTCGCTCAACGTCGAGGACGTCGACCTCGACAACAGGCGCGCCCGCGTGCGGTCCAAGGGCGGCGATGTCGAGTGGCTGCACCTGCAGGCCGGCTCGGCGCGGCTGTTGCCGCGGCTGATCGCCGGCCGCCCGCGCGGCCCGCTGTTTCTCGCCCAGCGACGGCCCGCGCCGGCACGGACGCCTGCTGGCGCCGACCTGTGCCCGTCCACCGGGCGCGCGCGGCTGTCGTACCGGCGCGCCGAGGAGCTGTTCCACGCCGCGTCGGGCGGCTGGACCCTGCACCAGCTGCGCCACTCGGCGCTCACGCACCTGGCCGAGGCCGACGTCGGCCTGCCGTTGCTGATGGCCAAGAGCCGCCACGCCTCGCTGCGCTCGCTGCAGCGCTACGCGCGCCCGGGCCCGAGGCGGTCGCCAGGCTGACCGCCGACCACGACCCCGAGCGCCGGCGGCGCGCGTGACCCCGGACGCGCGCGTCCTGCGCTTCGCCGCCCGCGGCCGTCAGGCCGGAGGGCCACCCGCGCAGTACGGGCGCTTCCCCGAGGAGCTGTCGCTCGATGAGCTGGCCAGCTGCTTCTTCTTCGATGATGAGGATCGGCGGCCGATCGCTCGCCGGCGCACGGACACGACCCGGCTGGGGTTCGCGGTCCAGCTGGGCACGCTGCGCTACCTCGGCCGCTTTCTGGAGGACCCGGCCGCGGTGCCCGCCGGCGTGGTGCAGTGGACCGCGCGGGAGATCGGCGTGCCCGCCGGCACCGACCTGACCGCCTACGGACGCGGGGAGTGGCGCTGGGCCCATCAGGACGAGATCCGGCACGACTACGGCTACCGGCCGTTCGGGCAGGGGGGCGTCGAGGACGAGCTGGTCGGCTGGCTGCGCGCGCGAGCCTGGTGAGCGCCGAGAGCCACCCGGTGCTGTTCGCCCGCGCGGCCGAGCACCTGATCGGCGCCAAGGTGCTGCTGCCGGGGGCCAGCACCCTGTGGCGGCTGGTCGGCGCGGCGCGCGAGCATGCCAACGAGCGCGGCTGGACGCTGCTCGCCGGCGCCCTCAGCGACGAGCAGCGCGCCCGCCTGGAAGGGCTGCTGGCGGTCGTCGGCGGGCGCCGCGAATCCGAGCTCGAGCGACTGAGACGGGCGCCGGTCGAGCCGACCGTCGCCGGCCTGATCGCCACGCTTGAGCGCCTGCGCGAACTGCGCGCCGTGGCTGACGGCCTCAGCGGGCTTGACTCTTTGCCGGTCGCCCGGATGCGCGCGCTCACGGTCGACGCGGCGACCCGCCGCGCCGGGGACCTGGCCAAGATGTCCGACGCCCGACGGCTGGCGACCCTGGCCGCGTTCGCCACGGTGGCCGCCCAGCGCGGCCAGGACGACGCGCTCGAGCACTTCGACCGCCCTC
>JBIOTP010000111.1:0-2946 GCA_044865965.1 Solirubrobacteraceae bacterium | reverse complement strand
CTCGCGACGCAGCGGCCCTCGGTGGACGTGATCACGGGGATGATCAAGGCCAACGTCCCCTCGCGGATCGCCTTCGCCGTCTCCTCCCAGACGGACTCGCGCGTGATCCTGGACCAGGCGGGCGCGGAATCGCTGCTCGGCCAGGGCGACATGCTCTTCAAGCCGCTCGGCACCTCGCGGCTCCAGCGCGTCCAGGGCGCGTACGTGAGCGAGGAGGAGATCGCGCTGCTCGTGGAGCAGTGCCGCGTGCAGCGCGAGCAGGAGCTCGACGAGGGCTATCTCGAGCTGCCCGAGGCGTTCGCCGACGCATCGGAGGACGACGACGGCGAGTTCGACCCGGACGAGGATCCGCTGCTCGACCGCGCGATCGAGATCGTCGTCCAGACGCAGACGGCGTCCGTCTCGCTCCTGCAGCGGCGGCTGCGCGTCGGCTACACCCGCGCTGGTCGCCTGATCGACATGCTCGAGCGGCGCGGGATCATCTCCGGCTACGAGGGCTCGAAGCCGCGGCGCGTGCTCGTCGGCGAGGCCGACCTCGCCCGCGTGCTCGCCGACTCGCGCATCTGAGCCGCTCCTGACACACTCCCAGAGGTGATGCCGGTCGCGTTCGCCGCGGCGCTCGGGACGGTCCTCGCCGCGCCGCTCCCGCCTGCAGGTCCACACCCCGGAGCCGTCCGGAGCGTCGCGGAGCGACCGGCCGACGTCCCGAGGTCCGCCGCCCGGGCCGCCTTCCTGCGCCGCGGCTATCTCGTAGCCGATCCGGCCGGGCTCGCGGCGGCGAAGGCCGAGGCCGGTCCCGCTGCTCCCACCGGCCCGGGTTCTCCGGGAGCCGCCGCGGGCGCATCCGCCTCGACGATCCGGAGCTGGGACGGGATCCGCGACGCGACCGTCGCCCCGGGGGACACGACCGGCGCGATCGGGCCGTCGCGCTACGTGGAGCTCGTCAACGTCCGCTACGCGATCTACGACCGCACGAGCAACACGCCGCTGTCGACCGGGACGCTCGGCCAGCTCACGGGCGACCCCGGCTTCCTCAGCGACCCGCAGGTCCTCTGGGATGCGGCGACGGGTCGCTTCTACTACGTCGCGGTCGACATCGACGACGACACGCTCGCCTTCGGCTTCAGCAGGACCGCGACGCCGTCGACGAGCGCAGACTTCTGCCGTTACATCCTCGATTTCGGCTACGGGACCAGCCTGCCCGACTACCCGAAGCTCGGCGACACCGCCGACTTCCTCCTGATCGGGGTGAACGTGTTCGCGTCCACGGGCTCCTACATCCGCTCGGACGTCGACTGGGTCGCCAAGCCGCCGGCGGGCACGTCCTGCCCGGCCGCCGGGACGCTGACCGGCGGCGTCCAGGCGAACGTGCGCACCGCGAGCGGGCTGGCCGCCGAGACGCCCGTCCCGGCGATCCAGGCGGATCCCTCGTCGTCGGGGTGGATCGTGTCGGCCTCGAGTGACGGGGCCACGCTGACCGTCATCCCGGTCGGCCGGGGCGCGAGCGGTGCCCCCGTCTTCGGCGCCGCGAGATCGATCGCCGTCGCGTCCTTCGCGCCGCCGCCGAACGCTCCGCAGAGCGGGACGTCCTTCCGCCTCGACACGCTCGACGGCCGCCTGACGCAGGCGATCTCCGCGTTCGACCCGACGTGGGGCGTGACCGCCGTCTGGACGCAGCACACCGTCGCGGGCGGCGCCGGCAGCCACGTCCGCTGGTACGAGCTCGACCCGGCGCGCGCGTCGCTCCGCCAGTCGGGCGCCGTCTCCGATTCCGGCCTGTACGTCTTCAACGGCGCCGTCTCGCCCGATCGTGCCGTGACCGCGACCGGCACCGCGTTCGGCGGCGGGATGGTGCTCGGCTTCAACACGTCGTCTGCGCTCGCCACGCCGGCGGTGCAGATGGTGACGCGGCCGGCCGGGGGGACCACGAGCGCGTTCTCGCTGCTCAAGCAGTCGCCGACCTCGAACCGCGACGGTACCTGCGGCTCGTCTCCCTGCCGCTGGGGCGACTACGCGGCGGCGACGCCGGACCCGGGTGCCGACCCGAACGGCGCCGCGGGTCGGGTCTGGCTGACCAACGCGTGGACGGACGGCGGCAGCTCGACGAGCGCGGGCTGGCGCTCCTGGAACTGGGCCGTCGCCCTCGCCGCGGCCGCTCCCGACACGTCGATCTCGTCGGGTCCGGCGGCGTATGGGAATCAGACCGGGGCCTCGTTCGCGTTCTCGTCCTCGTCGGCGGGGGCGGGGTTCGAGTGTTCCCTGGACGGGGCGGCGTTCGTGGGCTGTGTGTCGCCGAAGTCGTATTCGGGGCTGGCCGACGGGAAGCACTCGTTTCTGGTGCGGGCGGTGGTGGCCGGGGTCGCCGATCCCTCGCCGGCCTCGTGGGCGTGGACGGTGGATACGAGCGGCGGCCTGCTCGTGAACGGCTCGTTCGAGGGCTCCTTGACCGGCTGGCAGTCGGCGGGCGGGGTGCTGTCGCTGGTCTCGCCCGGGAAGCTGGGTTCGGCGGCGGCGCGGGTGAAGTGGCTGAGCGGCTCCAGCTTCAACGCCTACCCCTGGCCCCGGCCGGTGGGCTCGACCGCGGCCGGGGCGGTCTACAGCGCCGGCGCCTGGGTGCGCAGCGACACGCCCGGGCGGCAGCTGTGCCTGCTGATCAGGGAGTTCGCCCCCGCCGGCGGCGCCCTCGGCGACGCCAGCTCCTGCCTCACCTCGGCCACCGGCTGGCAGCAGCTCACCGTCTCCCGGACCGCCACCAGCGGCGGCGGCAGCCTGACCGTGAACGTGGTCGAGACCAACGCCCTCGCCGGCGACTCCTACGACCTCGACGGCATCCGGCTGGTCACGGGCTCCTCTGCGCCGGACACGTCGATCTCGTCGGGTCCGGCGGCGTATGGGAATCAGACCGGGGCCTCGTTCGCGTTCTCGTCCTCGTCGGCGGGGGCGGGG